>JAHECD010000141.1:0-3592 GCA_024641945.1 Rubrivivax sp.
GCCGAGGCCCGGCGCACGGCCGTGAAGGTGCCCGCCGGTTCGACAGTGGCCAAAAAGGCGGCCGCCAAGAAGGCAGCCACCAAGAAGGCAGCCCCGAAGAAGGCGGTGGCGAAGAGGGCCGCGCCGACAGTGACTGCAGCGAAGCGCGCCGTCGCCGCCAAGTCCGCACCGGCCCGCAAGGCCGCGCCCCGCAAGGCTGCGGCGAAGCGCGCGGCTTGATGCTCCGCGGGCTGGCGTCGGGCCGCGGCGGCCCGACCGGGGCAGCGCCGGCCATCGGCGCCTGCGCATGCGGACGCGTCGGCGCAGCGCCCGCCGACCCCTGAGGCCATGCGCATTCCGGCCGATGCCCCGCTCTCGGGCTTGACGGGGGCGGAAGCTGCGCGACGGTTGGCCGACGAAGGGCCCAACGTACTGCCCGGTGGTACGCCCAAGTCGACCTGGGCCATCGTGCTCGGTGTGCTTTCCGAGCCGATGTTCCTGATGCTGTTGGCGGCCGGCGCCATCTACCTGGCACTCGGTGACAGGGCGGAGGCGCTGTTCCTGCTCGGCTTCGTCTTTGTCGTCATCGGCATCACGCTTGCACAGGAGCGGCGCACGCAGCGTGCGCTGGAGGCCCTGCGCGACCTGTCGGCGCCGCGTGCCCAAGTGCTGCGCGACGGGCAGCCGACCCGGATCGCTGGCCGCGACGTGGTGCGCGGCGACGTGCTGATGCTGCACGAGGGCGACCGGATCGCCGCGGATGCGTGGCTGGTTCGGGGCGATCTGTCGGTGGACGAATCCCTGCTCACCGGCGAGGCGGTCTCGGTGGGCAAGCGCCCTTCGGCGTCGGCCGCACCTTCGGCCGAACCTTCGGATGCCCTGCGCAGCGCGGCGCTGGCCGATGCGTTCGGTGCACCGGGCGGCGAGGGCACGGCCTGCCTGTTTGCAAGCACCGTGGTCACCCGCGGCACGGGGATCGGCGTGGTCACGGCAACCGGCGGCGCCACGGCGGTCGGCCGCATCGGGCGCGCACTCGACACGACTGCGGAGCCCCTGTCTGCGCTGCAGACCGGCTCGCGCCGACTGGTGCGCCGGCTTGGCGTCACCGCGCTCCTGCTGGTCACGTCGCTGGTGCTGCTGGGCTGGCTCTGGAACGAGCGCACGCTGCTGGCCAGCCTGTTGGCGGGCATCGCGTTGGCGATGGCGATACTGCCGGAAGAGATCCCGGTGATCCTCACGGTCTTTCTCGCACTCGGTGCGCGGCGCATCGCGAGGTTGAATGTGCTCACGCGCCGCATCCCGGCCGTCGAGGCGCTCGGCGCGATCACCGTGCTCGCCGCCGACAAGACAGGCACGCTGACGCTCAACCGCATGACCGTGGCCGAGTTGGTCGCGGGCGAGGCTTCGTTCGTCGACGACGGTGAACGCGGGTTGCCGGAGCACTTTCACGCCCTCGCCGAGTTCGCGGTGCTCGCCACGCCGGCGGACCCCTTCGACCCGATGGAGAGGGCGATCCAGGCCTTCGGGCGGGCCCATCTCGTGGGCACCGAACACCTGCACGAGGGGCACGAGCCGCTGGTCGAATACGCGCTGTCGAGCGAGATCCTCGCGATGACCCGGGTCTACGCCGGCACATTGGCCGGGCGCGACCCGGCGCACCGCTTGCTAGCCACCAAGGGCGCGCCCGAGGCCGTGGCCGATCTGTGCCACTTGCCGGCGGCCGCGCGCGATGCGATCCGGGCGCAGGTGCAGTCGATGGCCGAGCGTGGTTTGCGGGTGCTGGGCGTTGCGCGCGGGCGCTGGCGGGCGCCGGACGGGTCGCCTCGCGACGCCTGGCCGCCCAGCCAGCACGATTTCGATTTCGATTTCCTCGGCCTCGTGGGCCTGGCCGACCCGCCCAGGCCCGAAGTCGCGGCGGCCATCGCCGAGTGCCGGCGGGCCGGCGTGCGGGTGATCATGATGACCGGCGACCACCCCGCCACCGCACAGGCGATCGCCCGCCAGGTGGGCCTGGGCGAACACGCGCACTTCATCACCGGCGCCGAGATCGAGTCGATGGACGACGCGGCCTTGCGGGCGCGCCTGCGTCACATCGATGTATGCGCGCGCTTGCAGCCGGCGCACAAGCTCCGGCTCGTACAGGTGCTGCGCGACGGTGGCGAGGTCGTGGGCATGACCGGCGACGGCGTGAACGATGCGCCGGCGCTGAAAGCCGCCGACGTGGGCATCGCGATGGGGGGGCGCGGCACCGACGTGGCACGCGAGGCGGCGGCGCTGGTGCTGCTGGACGACAGCTTCGCGAGCATCGTGGCCGCGCTCGCGCAGGGCCGGCGCATCTACGACAACATCGCCAAGGCGGTGCGCTTCGTCGCCGCCGTTCACGTGCCTGTCATTGCGCTCGCCCTGGTGCCGGCCCTGCTTCAGGCCCCGGTGCTGCTGCTGCCGGTGCACATCGTTCTGCTCCAGTTGCTGATCGATCCGGCCTGCTCCATCGTCTTCGAGGCCGAGCCCGGCGGCCCCGACCTCATGGATCGCCCGCCGCGCGACCGGGGCGATTCACCTTTCTCCCGCGCCAACCTGCTGCACGGTGCACTTCAGGGCACCGGGCTGGCCGCCGTGTTGCTGTTCGGGCAGGCGACGGTGATGGCCGGCGGCGCCAGCGTGGCGCAGGGCCGTGCGGTGGTCTTCTCGGTGCTCGCGATCGGCGTATGGATGCTGACCGTCGCCAACCGCAGCCCGCACCGCCTTCTTCAAGGCCTGCGCGGCCCGGCCAATCCGTGGCTGGCCACGATGACCGTAGGCGTGATCGTGATCCTCGCGGCGGTGCTCGGCGTGCCGTACCTGCGCCGGATCATGGGCCTCGAATGGCCCGACGCGGCATCGGCCGGCATCGCGGCGATGATGTGTGCACTTGCCGCCGCATGGCTGGCCCTGAGCGGCTGGGTGGCCAGGCATTTCGTTCGCTGCGCGCCGCGCACCCCGCACCAGGAACCACGATGATCCCGATCTCTGCCGCGCCATCCCCGCACGCACCGGCGTCGCCCGGCTACAGCGCCGGTGCACGCCGCCTGCATTGGCTCGTGGCAGCCATCGTGCTCGCGCAGTTCGTGGTCACGATGCTGATGCCGGAGTTCCACCGCGAGACCCCGCCCGATCCGCTCATCACGCTGCACTTCTCTCTCGGCTTGCTGGTCCTGCTGCTGATGTCGTGGCGGCTGGCCGCGCGTTTGCGGCGCCCGGTCCCGCTCGACATGCCGGCATCGCCGCCTTGGGAACGCCGTGCGGCACGCGCCACGCACATCGCGTTCTATCTCGCGTTGCTGCTTGCACCCTGGCTCGGTTGGGCCGCTGCGTCGGCGCACGCCGTCCCGGTCACGTTCTTCGGCATCGTCCCGCTGCCGGACCTCGCGGCAGCGAAGTCCGGCTGGGCCTTCAAGGCGGGTGATCTGCACGCGCTCATGATGTGGACGCTGCTCGGGCTGGTGGCGCTGCATGCGACGGGGGCGCTGGTCCACCATTTCGTGCGCCATGACGGCGTGCTGCAGCGCATGCTGCCGCGGGCCGGCAAGCCTCGTTGACCCGCAGGAGCCCTGTCGCCGGGAAGTGCTGCCGG
>JAHECD010000141.1:3692-10718 GCA_024641945.1 Rubrivivax sp.
GAGCCGCCGCGTACACTTTGCGCCCCATGGAACCCGTCGTGTCGCTCGTGGCCATCGTGGCCGCCTACCTGGTCGGCTCGCTGTCGTTCGCCGTCATCGTGAGCCGGATCATGGGCCTGGCCGACCCGCGCAGCTACGGCAGCGGCAACCCCGGCGCGACCAACGTGCTGCGTTCCGGCAACAAGGCGGCGGCCGTGCTGACACTGGCCTTCGATGCACTCAAGGGCTATGTGCCGGTGGTGCTGGCGCTGGTTTACGGGCCACGCTTCGGACTCGGCGAGTTCACGATCGCCTTCGTCGCCTTGGCTGCTTTCGTCGGCCACTTGTGGCCCGTGTTCTTCGGCTTTCGTGGGGGCAAGGGCGTGGCCACGGCGGCGGGCGCGATGCTCGCGCTGAACCCGTGGCTCGGGCTGGCGACGCTGGCCACCTGGGTCATCATCGCGGCGTTCTTCCGCTACTCGTCGCTGGCCTCCATCGTGGCGGCGTTCTTCGCGCCGTTCTACCAGTTGCTGATCTGGGGCGCCGAGCCCGCGCTGGCTGCGATCGTGCCGATGTGCCTGCTGCTGGTGTGGCGGCACGAGGCCAACATCCGCAAGCTGATCGCAGGCAAGGAGAGCCGGCTCGGCCAGAAGCCCGGGCCTGTCCCTGCAGCCGCACACGGGGCCACCGCGCATCGCAAGCATTCCAAGCATCAAAAGGGACATTGAGATGGTTCAACGATTCGACGTCGGTCCACGGCTTTCGGAGATGGCCGTGCACAACGGCGTCTGTTACCTCGCCGGCCAGGTGGCGGCCGACGGCACGCAGGACATCGCCGGGCAGACGAAGCAGGTGCTGGGCCAGATCGACGCCTTGCTGGCGCGCGCCGGCACCGACAAGAGCAAGATCCTGATGTGTCAGATCTTCATCGCCGACCTGGCCGAGTTCCCGGCGCTCAACGGCGTGTGGGAGCAATGGGTGGCCCCCGGCCAAGCGCCGCCGCGCGCCACCGTGCAGGCGGCACTGGCCAAGCCGGAGTGGAAGGTCGAGATGGTGGTCACGGCCGCGCTGTAGGAATGCCATGGCCGTCGACCGCCGTGCGCTGATCGGCCTGGCCGTCGCCGTCGGCGTGACGGTGGCGGCGAGCCAGTGGTGGGCCTCGCGCGCGCAGCAGTCGCTGGGGCGCGAGGTTGCCGCGTTGGCCGGGCTGGGAGACATCCACATGATCGCGTCGACCACGTGCCCGATCTGCGCGGCCGCGCGCGTTTGGTTCAAGACCTACGACGTGGCGTTCGACGAATGTTTCATCGAAACCGACGCGGTCTGCGCCGCGCAGTTCGATGCCACGCGCTCGCCCGGCACGCCGGTGATCATGGTGCGCGGGCGGCCGCAGGTCGGCTTCGACCCGCAGCGCCTGCGCGACGCGCTGCGCGGCTGAGTCAGTCGCTCGCCGACAGGCCCAGCGCGGCCGGGTCGCCGCGACCCGAACGCACCAGCACCGGGGTGTCGTCCGTCAGGTCGATCACCGTCGTCGGCTCGGCCGGGCAGGCGCCCGCGTCGACGATCGCCTGGAGCTGCTTCTCGAAACGGTCGCGGATCTCGAGCGGATCGTTGATCGGATGCGCCTCCCCCGGCGCGATGAACGTCGTGGCGAGCAGCGGCTGCCCGAGCAGCTCGAGCAGTTCCTGCGTCACGCGATGGGCCGGCACCCGCAGCCCGATGGTGCGGCGCGACGGGTGGCTCAGCCGGCGCGGCACCTCCTTGGTCGCCTCGAGGATGAAGGTGTAGGGCCCCGGCGTACCGAGCTTGAGCAGGCGGTACTGTTTGTTGTCCACGCGTGCATAGCTGGCCAGTTCGCTCAGGTCGCGGCACAGCAGCGTCAGGTGGTGTTTGTCGTCCACCTGGCGGATCCGGCGCAGCCGCTCGGCCGCTGCCTTGTCGTCGAGGTGGCACACGAGCGCATAGCTCGAATCGGTGGGCACGGCCGCGATGCCGCCCTCATGCAGGATCTGCGCGGCCTGCTTGAGCAGGCGCGGCTGCGGGTTGTCGGGGTGGACTTCGAAATATTGCGACACACCGCGATTGTCGTGCGGGCGCCACCCCCCTGTCGCCGCGCGAATGCGGCGTTGTCGCGGCGCCGGCCCCTGCGCTATGCTGGCACGATGAAACTCATCGTCCGCTGGATATTGCTCGCCGCCGCCTTGCTGCTGGTGGCCAACCTCTACCCTGGCGTGACGGTGGCCAGCTTCGGCGCGGCCATGATCGCGGCGCTCGTGCTCGGGCTGTTCAATACCCTCGTGCGGCCGGTGCTGGTGCTGCTGACCTTCCCCGTCACGCTGCTGACGCTCGGCCTGTTCCTCTTCGTCATCAATGCAGCGATGTTCTGGGCCACGGCGCGTGTGCTCGACGGTTTTGCCGTCGATGGTTTCGGTGCGGCGCTGATCGGCTCGGTGTTGTACAGCCTGTGCGCGATGGTCATCGACGTCGCGATGGAACGCCTGTTCAACGGTTCGCCGGGCTGATCCCGCGCCAGCCAGACCACCCGGCCGCAAGGTCACGCAGCGGCGCGCGCCGGAAACCACGCCGAGGAGACGACGATGGACCGCAGATCCCTGTTCGAAACGGGCGCCACGCTCGGCCTGGGCGCGCTGGCAGGCTGCGCGCTGCCCGGCGCGGCGTCGTCCGGCGTCAAGACGCCGTTCACGGTGGCGGCCACGCACCTGCCGATCGTCGGCAGCGACATGAGGTTCCCGGTGCGGCGCATCTATTGCATCGGCCGCAACTACGCGGCGCATGCGCGCGAGATGGGCAGCGACCCGAACCGCGAGCCGCCGTTCTTCTTCCAGAAGCCGACCGACGCGATCCAGAACGTCGCGCCGGACACGGTGGCCGACCACCCTTATCCGCCACTGACCAAGAACTACCACTACGAAGTCGAACTGGTGGCGGCCCTGCACAAGGGCGGGCGCAACATCGAGCCGGCGCAGGCGCTCGATCTCGTCTACGGTTATGCCATCGGCCTGGACATGACACGGCGCGACCTTCAGCGTGCGATGGGCGACGAGAAGAAGCCGTGGGAGATCGGCAAGAGCTTCGATCGCTCGGCGCCGATCGGTCCGCTGCACCCGGCGGCTCGGGTCGGGCATTACACGCAGGGCGCCATCTGGCTCAAGGTGAACGGCCAGACCAAACAGAACGCGAACCTGAACCAGATGATCTGGAACGTGGCCGAGCAGGTCAGCCGTCTGTCGCAGGCGTTCGAGCTGATGCCGGGCGACATCGTCTACTCCGGCACGCCCGAAAACGTCGGGCCGGTCGTGCGCGGCGACGTGATCGACTGCCACATCGACGGGTTGCCCAACCTGGGCATCCGCATCACATGAAGCGCCGCCGCATCGTCGCCGGTCTGGCGGCCGCACCGTGGGGCGCGGCCTGGCACGCCACTGCGGCGGAGCAGCTGCCGATCTTCGACGCCCACGTGCACTACAGCCACGACGCCGTGGCGCTCGTGCCGCCGAAGCAGGCGGTGCAGATCCTGCGTGCCGCGGGGTTGCGCGGCGTGCTCGTCTCGTCGTCCGACGACGAGGGCACGCAGAAGCTGCTGGCCGAGGCGCCCGACCTGATCGTGCCCGAGTTGCGCCCGTACCGTACACGCGCCGATACCAGCGGCTGGACCCGCGACACCGGCATCGTCGACTATCTCGAGGCCCGGCTGGCGAAGTACAAATACGTCGGCATCGGCGAGTTCCACCTCTACGGCGCCGATGCCGAGTTGCCGGTGCCCAGGCGTCTGGTGGCGCTGGCGCGCGAGCGCGGCCTGATCCTGCACGCACACTCCGATGTCGATGCGATCGATCGCCTGTTCGCGCAATGGCCCGATGCGCGGGTGCTCTGGGCCCATTCGGGCTTCGAGCCTGCCCAGCGGGTGCGCGAGGCGCTGCGCCGCCACCCGCGCCTGTGGTGCGACCTGGCCTACCGCAACGACCAGGCCGACGGCACGCTGGTCGACGCCGGCTGGCGCGCCGCCTTCGACGAGTTTCCCGCCCGCTTCATGGTCGGCACGGACACCTTCACGCCCGAGCGCTGGCACTACATCGGCGCGCACGCCGCGTATTCACGCGAGTGGATCGCCACGCTGCCGCCCGCGCTGGCGCAGAACCTCGCGTGGCGCAACGCCGAGGCGCTGCTGCGCGCGAACCCGCCGCGATGACCGCGGGCGTGCGCGTCTGGCTGGTGGCGTTGCCGCTGTGCGTCGGTGCGCTGGCCGCGGGCACCGGCGCGGCCTTCGCGCAGGCGGCGGATGCGCCGTGCGATGTGTCGGCGAGACCGGGCGTGTGGCGCGAAGTAAAGGCGGAGGGCGTGACGCTGATCTATGCGCCGACGCCCGCCCCGATCCCGCTCGATCGACACTTCGAGATCGACGTGCGGTTGTGCGGTGCCGATGCCACCGCCTTGCGCGTGGATGCCGAGATGCCGCTGCACCGGCACGGCATGAACTACCGCGCAACGGTACGGCGCGCCGGCCCCGGCCACTTCGTCGCCACCGGCCTGCTCTTCCACATGCCCGGCCGCTGGCGTGTGGTCTTCGACGTCGACGTGGCGGGACGCACGCAGCGCCTGGCCGACGAGGTCGATGTGGAATGACCGGGCGCGCAGCTTCGGTGTCACGGGCAAGTCTCGGCAGTGCCCAACGATTGATTGCATGTGCAGCAGTGCTGGCGGCATCGGCCCTGCTGGCCGGTTGCGCGGTGCGCAGCAGCGGCGGCTCTGTCGGCGCGTCCGATCTGCTCGATTTCACGCCGACCGAGGTGCAGCGCATCGCACGCCACGGCCCGTGGCCGCCGCCGCCGGCGCGCGATGCGGGCAATGCACAGTCGGGGCGGCCCGCGGCCGAGGCCTTCGGCGGGCAGCTCTTCTTCGAGGCGCGGTTGTCGCCGTCGGGCCGAATGTCCTGCGCCACTTGCCATGTGCCCGAAAGACAGTTCGCCGACGGGCTGCCGCGCGGTCACGGGCTGGCCGCCCTCGAGCGCAACACGCCGTCGCTTTGGAATGCCGTGCACGAGCGCTGGCAGGGCTGGGACGGCGCGGCCGACAGCCTGTGGTCGCAGGCGATCCGGCCGCTGCTCGACCCGCGCGAGATGGCTTCGGACGCGGCACACGTGCAGGTGGCGATTGCACGCGACCGCACACTCGCCTGCGGCTACGAACGGACGTTCGGCCGCCGGGCGACGGCGATGCCGGCGCAGGCGGTGCTCGTCGACGCGGCAAAAGCCATCGGTGCCTTCGTCGCCACGCTCGTCTCGCCGCGCACACCCTTCGACGAGTTTCGGGATGCCCTCGTGCGGGGCGACCGCGCTGCGGCGGCGCGTTATCCGGCCGCTGCGCAGCGCGGCCTGCGGCTGTTCGTCGGGCGCGGGCAATGTGCGCTGTGCCACGTCGGCCCACGGTTCTCGAACGGCGAGTTCGCCGATACCGGGCTGCCGTTCTTCACGCGGCCCGGGGTGGTGGACCCGGGCCGGCAAGGGGGCATCGAGGCTTTGCGCGCGAGCCCCTACAACCTGCTGTCGCGCTGGGCCGAACCCGCTGCCGGCACGGCCGACGGCCTCGCCGACGATTCGATGAAGACACGCCACCTGCGTGCGCAGCACCGCAATTTCGGCGAGTTCAAGGTGCCGGGCTTGCGCGGCGCGGCACACACGGCGCCCTACATGCACGACGGCCAGCTCGCCACGCTGGACGCGGTGGTGCGGCACTACTCGACGCTGGACATCGAGCGCTTGCACGCAGATGGCGAGCGCATCCTGAAACCGCTTCAACTGAGCGACCGCGAGTCGGCGGATCTCGTGGCGTTCCTGCGCACCCTTTCGTCGCCGTCGCCGTCGCCCCAGCCAAAGCCGCAGCCCGTCTGTGCGCCGACGTGACACCGAAGGGCGTCCCGCCGGAATGCGGGGGTTCGTCCGGCGCCGGGCCCGGATTCATGTCAACCCGGCTACCCTCCGGGGTTCCATGAAGACCTTGGCCACTTTCCTGATCGGCGCCTTCGGGCCATGGCTGGTGTCCGTCGCCCTGGCGGCCGACCCCACGCCGGCCGACCTTCGCGCGGCCCAGTGTGTCGCCGCGCTCGATGCGAATACACGCGATCTGGCCGCCCGGGTTCTTGCCGGCGACGACAAGCTGCGGCCGATGTTGATGGACCGGCTCGTGGCCGGCGCCGCATTCATCGGCGACAGCTATCTGCACAGCAGTGTGGCGGAGGAGCAGGCCAAGGCGCTCACCGACCGTGCGCGAGAAGCACAGAAGAGCCTGCCGGCGCGTGCACTCGCCGAGCGGCAGGCCGCGTGTGCCGACGAAGGAAGCCGGATCTACGAGGCGGGCAACGGGCTGCAGCAGATGGTGCTCAAACACCTGGCGCGCAAGCGCATGAACAAGCTGCTGGGCACCTGAGCGGTCCGGGACGCGCCGCGGTGCGATTTCCCGGAACGCGCAGCGAGGTCGATCAAGCGTGCCAAGATCGGCGCGGACGCCGGTGTCGATCCGGTGGCACGCCGTTCGTCGTATCGGCAATTGCGCCAAGCGGCACCGACTGCACACTGTGGCGTTCGCATGAAGGAGGTCTCGCATGTCCCGTCTCGTTGTCCGCAGCTTCGCCGTGTCCGTCGACGGCTTCGGCGCCGGCCCCGGTCAGAGCCTGGACAACCCGCTGGGCGTCGGCGGCAAGGGGCTGATGGAATGGGTCTTCCCGACCCGCACGTTCCAGGCCATGCACGGTGCGGGCGGCGGCGTCACCGGCATCGATGACGACTACGCCGCGCGCGGCTTCGAGAATCTCGGGGCCTGGATCCTCGGTCGCAACATGTTCGGCCCGGTTCGCGGCCCTTGGCCGGACGACGAATGGAAAGGGTGGTGGGGCACCAACCCGCCGTACCACGTGCCTGTCTTCGTGCTCACGCATCACCCCCGCGCGTCGATCACGATGGAGGGCGGCACGACGTTCCACTTCGTCTGCGACGGCATCCACGCGGCGCTGGAACGCGCGCGGGAAGCCGC
>JAHECD010000029.1 GCA_024641945.1 Rubrivivax sp.
CCCGAGCGTGAACACCGGCAGCACCGGGAAGTGCTTGCCGAAGACGAACTTGATCATGTCGATGGCGATGCCGATGCCCTCTTGCACCGTGGGCTCGCGCGGCACCGGCGGCAGCGGCGGGTCCTGCGGCTCGCCGGGTGCGGGCTGCGTCGGCAACAGCCGCTGCGCCGCGGCCAGGCGCTCGTCGATCTCGAGCAGCACACGGCCACGCCGCGCGCGGTGGTCTTCCTGCCAGCGCGCAGAGGCGCCCGGGTCGTTGGCGACTTCTGCGGCGCCGGGGGCCGGCGCGGGTTCGGCCTCGCGCAGACCGAACGGCCAGCAGGTGCGCAGCGCGGCAGTGATGGCGTCGTCATCGAGGGCCGCCGCCACGAGCAATGCACGTGCATCGGTGAGCAGTTGCATGGCCGTGGCGGCGCGCCCGCCGATCTCGGCCGCGTCGACGCCGGCGTAGTCGCCCTGGTCAGGCTCGGCCGCCTCGAACTCGTCCTTGGGCACCACCAGATCGTGCCGGTTGAGCGCGCGCACGCCGGCCACGAGCTCGCGCACGGTGGCCGCCAACGCCTCGAACTCCAGCAGCCCCGGCGGCTCGCCGTGGGCATTGACCTGCTGGATGTCGAGGCTCGCACCGGCGTTGGCGGCGTCGGCGGCGAAGGCCGCCATGAACGCATCGACGAGCCAGCGGCGCAGCGGTGTGAGGCCCATCTCGGCCTCGCCCGGCGGCGTACCCGAGGCGAGCACCAGCGACAGCGGGCCGCGCTGCAGCTGCGCCGGGGTGAGCACGATCGTGCCGTCGAGCGCGCCATTGCGCACCTTGTTGGCCTTGAACGCAAAGTGCGCAGGGTCACCGAGCATGCGCGCCACCCAGGCATCCAGCCGAGGCTCGATGAGGCTGTGCGGGTCGGCCGCCGCGGCGGCCTGCCACGCCGCCGGCATCGAGCCGGCGCTGCACAGCGCCATCACACGCTGCGCATACGAGACACCGCCGCGCGGCGTCTGCGTGACCTGCGGCGCGATCGGGTTGGCGTGGGCGTCGAGCATGGCACTGGCCGCGGCCGAACGTTCGAGATTGTTCTGCGCGAGCTGGTAGACGCTCTCGGAGACCATCACGTCGCTCACGGCGTCCCAGGTTTCGGCCAGGTCGTTGAGCACGCCGGTCACCACGCCTTGGTCGGCGGCCTTCACGATGGCAAGCACGGCAGACGCTGGCCCCACACGCCACGCATCGAGCAGCGCCAGGCCATCGACGACGTCGCGTGCGGCGATCTTCTCGGCCGGCTGGTCGGCTGGCGTCTCGCCGGCGGCGCGCATGGGGTACTGCAGGCGGAAGTCGAGGATGTACTGCGCGCCGACAAAGTCCTGGGTCTCGCGCAGGCTGCGTTCGAAGCGGTAGCCCAGCAGCGCGGCGGGGGTCTGGCCGCGCTCGATGCCTTCGATCAAGGCGCGCGCCTTCTGCACGCGCGCCGAGCTGAGATCGATGTTGAAGGCCTCGCCGCCGCGCTCCGCATTGGCAAGGAAGCCGCTGCGCAGCATGGCCGCCGCCACCGCCTGCGTGAGCGACGGCGCGTGGGTGTAGCCCAGGCTGTCGGGTGCGGTGTCGCGTTTCAGGTCCTCGACAAAACCGTAGGCGCCGATGTGCAGGCCGAGCGGCTGATCGGCCTTGGCACGCGCCGCGCGCACGGATTCGAGCCGCTTGCTCGCCAGCCCCGTGGCCCACGCGTCGAAGCGGTACGAGAAAGTGTCGAGCGTGAGGCGGAAGGCGAGGTCGAGTTCGCCCACATTGAGCGGCGCCAGGTACGCCAGGCTCGCCCTGACCGAGCCGAGGTTGCGCCAGGCGAACGACACCTTGTCGCGGAAGTCGGCGAAGGTGGACGACGCCTGGAAACCCGACACGGCATGGTCGACCGCCGGCACGGCGGCCACATTGCTCACGAGGTACGACTCCACCGTGGCGCCGCCCGTGACGGCAGGGATCTTCACGCTGTTGAGCATGCGAGACGTGGCCACCTCGTGGAAGGCGCTGGGCGCCGTGCTCGCCGCGATGCCGACGAAGGCCGGCGTGTTGCGCGACAGCGCCACGCTCTTGACGGCCGCGCTGACCTGCGGGCTTTCGGCGAGGGCCTTGTCGACGACGCGGAAGGCGCTCTTGTCGACCTCCTCTTCGGCCGAGAACGCGAGCATCGCCTCGAGCAGCGATTCGCCGTTCTGGCGTTTGGACAGCAGCGCCTTGGCCTGGCTGGTGTTGCCGAGTTCGTCGTGGATCTGCTGGATGTAGGGCGGGTCGAGCAGGTCGCCCGGCGCGCGGGCCTTCTTCTTGTCCTTGGGGTCGGCCTGCACCCACGGCACATAACCCAGGTCGTGTGCCTGCACGTCGTGCACGATGGTCTGCAGCAGCACCTGCACCTGCTGCTGCACGCCGAACGCGCCGAGCAGGTTGTAGACGAGCGGCTGCTTCACGCTGCCCTGGGGCTGGCCGTACTGGTCGATGATGCCCGTGACCTTGACCGCCTTGTTCGGGTTCTCGATGTTGCGGAACTGGCTTACCACCGACCAGGGCCCGCTCTGCACGAGCTCGCGCACGTCTTCCAGCTTGCCGCCGTCCACGCGCGGCACGGTGGCCAGCGCCTGCCCCCACGAATTGCGCAGATAACCCAGCACCTTGGCCACGCTGGTCTCGTCGCTGCCCTGCGGCTGCAGGCCCGCCACCACGGGCAGCACGCCATACGGCTGCTTGCCGATGCGCAGCAGCGGCAGCGGTCCGCCCGGTCGCACCCAGCCGACGCAGAAGCTGCGCGCCACGTCGATGGCACTGTCGGGCACGTATTCGGTATCGACGATGGGCACATTCCACAGCTCGTCGAGATAGCGCCCGAAGGTGCCGCGCCAGAGTGCATTGAGCATGTGCATCTGCGTGCGCTGCTCGGCCAGTTGCGCGCCCGGCAACAGGCCCGGCAGCAGCGTCTGGCCCTTGAAACCGAAGGCGCGCAGCAGCAGGTCGTAGGCGTCGGTGGTGCCGGCCGCAGGCACCGGCTGCGCACCGCCGGGGGGCGGGGGCACTTCACCACTGTCCAGCGCCGATGCGCCGCGGCCGGTGTTGTTGGTGGCCGTGCCGAGCGGCACGAAGGCCATGCCGTTGCTCGCCGCGTGGGCCTCGAACAGGTCTTCCAGCGCGTCGGCCGCGGATTCCGCGCCGAGCGTCCAGTCCACGCCCAGCACCACCAGCCGCTCGAGCGGCGAGCCGAAGGCAAACGGCACCGGGTCGTGGCGCTGCGCGAGGCGCTGGCTCACGTGCGCCGGCGTCACGTCGATGCCCATGCCGACGGCCACCGCGGCGTCGTACTTGAACATCCATTCGCGGTCGGGGCCGAAGAGTGCGCCTTGCGCTTCTTCCTTGCTGGCGAGCGCGGGGTCGAGTTCCGGGCTCATCGGCAGGATGTCGGGCACGTTGCGGCCCCAGACGCGGAAGACCTCGCGCCGGCCCTTGGCATAGCCCACGGCGCAGAAGCGGTCGGGCATCAGCACGGCCGTGGTCTGGCGCGACAGCGACGTGACCGCCGCGGCCTCGCTCTCGTTGGCGGGGTCGGTGGCCTGCACGATGAATTGCGCGCGCGGCGCGCGGTAGGCGGCGACCAGGCGGCGCCAGACACCCGCCTCGGCCCCCTGCCCTTCGGCCTGGATGGCCCAGTACTCCTGCCCGCCGCGACGCTCGGCATCGGTGAGGCCACGCACGTGGCGCATCACGTGGATCGTGTCGGGATAGATGCGGATCGCCAGCCGCTGGCCGGCGTCGAGGTAGCGGGTTTCGATGCGCACCGGCAGCAGCGCCACCGGCACGTCGCCCTGCAGCGACTGCACCAGGTCGGCCGGGTCGCCGAACTGGGCGACGAGACGGTCCGAGCGCTCGCGGATGCCCGACACGAGGTCGTTGCGCGTGTCGTGCGCGGCCTTCAGCGTGGCCTCGGATTGCGCGAGTTCCGTCTGCAGCGATTCGATGCGGTGCGCGGGGTCGCCCTGCGCACGCGCCTGTGCCAACTGCGCGCGCCCGAGGGCGACGTCCACGCGCGCCGCGTCGAGCGTGGGTTGCGAGGCCGCGAGCGCCTGGCGCATCTGGCCGATGGGGCCGCGGTCGATAGGGATCAGGGGCATGGGGTTCTCTCCTCGCGCAGCGCGCGTGCGGCGCAGCGGTCAGGGCAGCAGGTCGGTGCCGATGTAATAGGCGCGGAACGGGCGTTGCAGCAGTGCTTGCGCCACCTGCGCCGCGTGGGCGCCGCCCGAAAGCGGCGTGAGCCACGGCGGCACCGGCGCCTGCGGGGCACTCAGGTGGCTCAGACGCAGGAACGGCCGCTCCAGGCCCGGCGGCAGCACCTGGTTCCAGTTGAGGTCTTTCCAGCCCTTCTTGCCGGGCGACGCGGTGACGCGCCCGCTGTCGGGCTCGTCGAAGCCGAATCGCGGCTCGGTCATCTGCTCCTCGAGCACGAAGCACCACTTGGCGACCTCGGCCTTGGCATTGGCCTGGTTCTTGTCATCGATCACGATGTCGAATCCCACGTAGACCAGGTCGGGCGGCAGCGGGCCGGCGAAGATCGGCTTCTTCACGATCATGTCCAGATCGGCCGGGATCGTGATGCCCGGCTCGGCCACGGTGAAATCACCGGGCAGCGCGAGTTTGTCGGCGCCCGGCTTCTTGCGCTGTGCATAGATCGTGAGGTTGGGATAACGCTTGATGAGCGTCGCGCGGATCACCAGCACCAGCTTGTCGCCCGGCGGATCGCCCGCCGGCGGCGGCTGCTTGCCGAGCGGCAGCAGCGTGCTCCAGCGGTGCAGTTCGTCGATGTCGGGCTGGCCGTCGAAGCGGTCCCAGAAATGGCGCATCGGCGTGCCGCGCTGGTCGGTCGGAAAGCCGCGCCACAACAGTTCGCGCGCCATCTCGTGGTTGGTGCCGACCATGAACGACTCGACAAAGCGGTTGTTCGTGCGCGCAAGCACGAGAAAGTCGTTCGGGATCGCATTGGCGCCGGGCATCATCGACTCGGCGTCCATCACGGCGAGCCGCCGGCTCATCGGCTCCTCGAGGTGCGGATAGGCCATCACGCGGTCGAACAGCCGCGGCACGACGAAGCGGATGTCGGCAAAGAGCGCGCCGCCAGGCAGCGCGTGCGCCAGGTACGGGCTCGACAACTTGCGCGTGACGGCGTCGAAGGCGAGCGGCTGGCCGCCGATCGACAGCGTGGCCGCCAGCCGCGCGGGCACCGTGAGTTCGGGGTCGGTGCGGCGGCGCATCTCCGCCGAGACGGCCGTGATCGGAAAGTCCACCGGCACGATCTTGACGCCCGCCACGTCGAGCGGCGAGAACCACAGCTGGTTGTAGTCCTTCACCGCCTTGGTGAAGCGCGAGAGGGTGTCGCGGTCGCGCAGCGGTGCCGGCACCGTGACGGTGGCCACGCCTTCGGGCAGCGCCGCCGCGGCACCCGTGAACAGGCCGGCGAGCGCGCTGCCGACACCCGACGAGATGGCGACCGGCGCGGCGTCTGCACCGACCGGGAATGTATTCACCGGCAGCGTGGCAAAGACCGCGTTGTTGCCGAACAGGCTGACCTGCTGGCGCGCGACCGTCGCAACGCCGGTGCGCGCCGCCGCCGCGCCCACCACGGCACCAGCGGCCAGGTCGTTGGGCCCGGGCATGCGCGCGACCTTGGGCGCCAGCGCCTGGATCGCGCCCGTGCGCCCGTCGATGCGCAACGAGGTGACCGACGACTGCAGCACGCCCTGCTGCGTATTCAGCGACATCAGCAGGCCTTCGCTCGACTTGACGCCGGCGGTGGTCTGCACCTGCCGCGCCAGCGCCGCGATGGACACCGGCTGCACCGACTTCGCGGCCACCGCGAGCTGCGCGAATCGCACGAAATGCTGCTCCGTCAGCAGGCCCTGCTCGCGCTGCGCGACGAGCCGCGGCCGCCAGGCCTTGCCGGCGCCGGCCGCCTTGACATACCAGGCCTGCGCCGACCTGGTCGTCGTCTGCAACGCCTTCAACTCGCTTGCACGGATCTGCCCGCTCAGGCCGATCGGCGCGAGGTCGACCATCGCGGCCATGTCGGCCGGCACTTCGAGCCGGTCGAAGCTCTTGCTGCCGAGGATGCCGTCGGGCACGTATTGGTTGGGGTCGATCGCCTGCGGGTGCTTGGTGGCCTGCACGAGCGTATTCACCATCGCCGCCATCTGCACGGCCACGGACTTGCCGGCGACACGCCGCACGGCCGCCTTCAGCGCCGGGCGTTGCGCACTCGTGAGGCGGCGCAGGCCGGGGTCGGCAATCGCGTCGGGCACGCTGGTGACACCGATGCGTGCACGCACGGTCTCGTCGGGGCCGATGCGGATGCGCGACGCGGCCGGGCCGGCCACCGCGAAGAAGCGGTCGTCGGGCAGCTTCTTGAGCTTGCCGTGCAGCACCCGCTGCACTTCCTTGGCGAGCGCGGCGCGGGCCAGCGCACGCTCGGTGCGCAGCACTTCGCCGATCTGGCCCCAGCAGGCGTCCATGAACGCCTCCTGGTTGGCGCGCACGACCTCGGTGCCCTTGCCCGCGGCGGCGCGGAAACGCGGGTCGCGGTTCAGGTCGTTGAGCCAGCGGCCCTCGGTGGCGTCGACCACGTGCCTGCGCGCGTGCCAGGCGCCGTAGATCGGCGGCGCGACGGTGGGCGCACGCTCGGGCGCCGCGGCCGACGTGAGCTGGGTCTGCGGCGCATTGACGATGGTCTGCAGCTTGCCCGCGACGTCGTCGCGTGCATGAGGATCGCTCGTATACGTGACCGACGTGAGCGCGCCTTCGTACAACGGCGCGATGGGCAGCGCGTCGGCCGTGAGCAGCCGGTCGGCGTCCACCGACATCGGTGTCGTGCCCAGGGTCTGCAGACGGCTGGTGAGCTCCGCATCGCCGACGTACGCCTTGGGGGTCTTGATGCGCCGCGCCAGCGCCTCGAAGTCACCCGCCGGGCCGGTGGAGAACTCCCAATGGAAGTACACCGGCAGCACCACATCGCCCGCGAACGGCCTCTGCCACGCGGGCTGCAGCAGCAGCGGCGCATCGGGCGGCTCGACGAGCGGCTTGTTCAGGCCGCGCCGGCAGCCGACGTCGAAAGCCGGCACGAGGCAGGCGAAATAGTTGCGCGACGGCGCCAACCGCCGCGGGCTCACCAGCCGCGAGACGTTGTTCTCGGGCTGCTGCATCAGCTCGGCATCGATCTGCGCCTTGTCGCTCGTCCTGGTGGTGGCCTGCACATGCGCCCACATCCAGGATTCGTCGAGGTCCGGCAGCTCCTGCAACGCCACCGCCATCGGCACCGTCACCGACGGCAGCGGCGCGCCCGGCGTCATGCGCGGCAGCTTGACGTTGGCGCGGTCGAAGACCACGAGCACGAGCCAGGGCCGCAGGCGCCCGCCTGCTGCCTGCGCCGGCGTGAACATCCACGGAAAATCGGGCGGGTCGAAATCGACGAGTGCCAGGTAGTTGGGCTCGAAGCTGGTGGCGTTCGGCTTGGGATCGGTGCGCAGCATGAGGCGGGTGTCGATGCCGATCACGTCGGCCGGCCCGAACAGGCGCAGACCCACGTTGCCCGTCACCGGCGCCGTGGCGTTGCCGTCCTTGTCGGCCGCGATGGTCAGGCCGAGCTTGACCTGCGGGCGGGCGTCGATGCCCAGCGCATCGGGCGTGGCGATGGCGCGCGAAAGGCCGCGCTTGGCCCAGGGCATGAAGCGGTAGTCGGTGGCCATGTCGGGGCGCTCCTCAGATCAGCGCTTCGAACGCTTCGGATACCTGGAACCCGGCCGCATCGAGCGTGGCTGCGTGGGCCTTGGCGTTCCAGTACGTGGTGCTGGCCGCGGCCGCCGCCGGCTTGGCCGTGGCGCGGTCGGTGACCTGGTAGCCCGGGTTGGCCACGTCGACCTTGACCGCCACCTTGGGCTGCAGCCGCTGGCGCAGGTCGCTGCGCGCCGCGCCGCCGAAGGCGACGACCCAGCGTGCGTCGGCCAGCAGCCCGAGGTGCGAGCTGCTGAAGATCCCGCGCTCGTCGCTCGACAGGTTGACCTCCTCGTAGTCGAAGGTCTCGGCCACGACGTCGCCGCTCTCGAACGAGTCGACCGCCGCGGTGACGCCGGCGTCGTACTGCTCGAACGACGGGCCCTGCAGGCGGTCCTGCTCGGTCACGTCGAAGAACTGTGCGGCGGCAAAGTGGTCCTTCACCGCGGTCGTCGGGAAGCCACCGGCGCCGCCCGGCAGCGTGAGCGCGGGTGCACTGAAGCGGTTGGCGTCGAGCGGGCGCTTGGTGCCCAGGCGTTTGAGCGCGGCGCCAAGCGGGACGTACTTCTGGCGGAACGTGAGCGGGCCGCGCGGGTGCGCGATGAGATCGGTGAGGCCTTCGATCTTGGCCAGCGTGACGAACGCGTCCTCGGGCCGCGGCAGCTGCGCCGACCAGTTCTCGGTCTTGGCGATCAGCTTGCCGAGTTCGAGCGCCACGTCTTCCGTGGGCAGCGGTGTGTCGGGCACGCTGCCCCAGCTTTCGTCGAAATCGACGCTGTGTTCGCCGAAGAAACCCAGGTCCACCGTGGCCGAGCCGGCGGCGCGCCAGCGGCCGGGGCCGGCCAGCAGGCCTTCGATGCGTGCGCCGAGCGTGAAGCCGAGCAGGCAGACCTTGACCCACAGGCGCATGTCGGCTTCGAAGCGGAAACGCGGCTCGAGATAGACGATGACGTCGTACCCGAAGCCGCCGTCGAAACTGGCGACGCCGACGTCGGCCCACACACGCAGTTCCGAACCGGACTGGATGGTTGCCGACGTGACGGCGAAATAACCCTCGAACTTGACGCCGACGATGCCGATCGAGAAACCCGCCCCCACCCGGTCCATCGCCGGCACGTCGTCCGGGATGTCCTTGAAGCGCGGGTGGAAGCCGCCGGCGCTGAGCAGAAAACTCGGCTTGGCGCCGAAACTCGCGCGGAACGCGAAGCTGCCGGTGAGCGTGATGAAGAGCACCCGCGAATCGCGCAGCTTGCCGTCGAAGCCGATCTTGAACGGGTCGAAGATGATGTAGCCGACGAAGTCGATCTGCAGGCGCAGGATCGCGAGGTCCTTGCTGACCAGCGGCGGCAATTGAATGATCGCCTGGCCGATGATGACGATCTTGGACGTCTCGATCAGCACGCCGGCGCGGATGGTCACGAGGTTGGGCGTGCCCCAGCCGACCTCGAGCATCGGGCCGATGATGAAACCGCCGCGCTTGGTGGGGAACAGCGTGCGCAGCGTATTGATGATCTGCGGCGCATCGGCCACCGGGTTGGCAGGGAAGAGCACCGCATCGAGCGCGCCGGTGGCCAGGCCCTTGGACAGCGCATCGGTGCTGGTGGTGTGCTGCAGCCCGATGAGCCCGCCGATGCCGGTGAGCGTGAAGCCGAACGAGAGCTGGATCGGCGGAAAGTTGCCGAAGATCAGCAACAGCAGCGACCATCCGGCGTCGGGCACCTTGGTATTGAGGATGGCGATGGCCTTGATGCCGATGGCCATCATCTTGAGTTCGAGCACGCCGGCGTATTCGCCGCGCTCGGGGTCGAGATAGATGTAGCCGCCGCCCTTGACGACACCCGCGTCGAGCGACAGGCCGGCGCCGTTGGGCGGCTTGAAGCCGAAGGCCACGCTCGGCGCACCGCCGAACAGGTCGCGCAGTTTGACGATGACGCCGAGACGGTCGACCGCCCCTTTGAACGGCCCGAGCTCGATGGCGAACGAGGCCGAAAGTTCGGCATCGATCTCGTCGAAGCTGCCGTTCAGTGGGTCGATGCCGAGATGGATGAGCTGCAGGTTCAGTGGCCCGCTCGGAATCTTGGGCACGGGCAGCGAGACATGCAGGCCGGTGCCGTCCTTCAGGTGCAGCTTGCCCTTGGCGTCGATCTGCGCCTCGACGGCAAAGTCCACCGTCACGTCGCCGGACAACACCTCCTTCAGCAGCTTGTCCTCGATGACGAGCTTGATCTCGCCGTCGCGCAGGAACAGGTCGAAGCGTGGTTCGAGCGATTTGGCGGCGTCCTTCAGCGCCAGCTCGATCGCTGCGCCGATCTCCTTGACCTGCAGCGCAGCGGAGCCGAATCCGCCGAGCGACACCGGGCCCATCTTGAGCGCATAACCATCGGTCTGCTGCTTGGACAGCTCGACCGTGAGGGACGGGTCGGTGCCCTCCACCTTGGCACGCCCCGGCGGCACCAGTGGTTGATAGACCTGCAGCGCGGCGCTGCCCTTGAGCGCGACCTTGGCAGGGCCTGCGGCGGCGGACGCGTTCAGGTTGAGCGCCGCGTCGAATTGCGCGCCGGCCGTGGCAGCCTCGGCCACGAGCTTGAAACTCAGCTTGGCCGGCCCGGCGGCCAGGCCGAACGGCACGACGATCGGGCCGAGCGCGCCGGCCGGCACGGCCGCGGCCATGCTCTGCGGTGTCCAGCCGAAGCCGCCGGCGTCGAGCGCGCTTGCGAACGTGCCGTCGATGAGCGCGCCGCCGAGCGCGGTGAACAGGCCGAGTGCCGACGCGGCGTCGTCGACCTGCCCCTGGTTGGGCCCGCCGCCCACGGTGCTGCGCGCGACGAAGGTGGCGAGTTGCTGCGCCTGCGATTGACCGGCAGCCACGGCGGCACGCGCGTCGCCCGACATCGTGAGCATCAGCTTGGCCAGGCCGAAGGCGCTGGGGTAGCGCGCGGCGGCGTCCACGCCCTTGACGATGCCGTCGACCTGCTTGACCACCTTGCCGACGACGGCGAACACACCCTGCTTCGCGGCCGGGCTCATGCCGCCGGCCTCCACGGCCTTGATGGCGTCGACTGCGGCCTTGATGGTGTCGAGCGCGACGATGAATTCGGACGCGATCAGCGCGGCGAGCGCAATGCCCTCGGCCGCGGCGCCGCCGCCCTTGAAGTGCTCGAGCGTGATCGCGTTGCCGGCCGGCGGCGGGTTGGCGGCGTCGATCCGGCCGAGCAGTTGCCAGAGCACCTTCTCGGCGCGGGCCTTGTCGGCCGCAATCGGCCAGGGCGTGGCATCGAGCGCATGGGTCACCGCCTCGCGGAACCACTCGTAGCTCTGCACGAAGACAGGATCGGGCTGCGTCGCCATGGCTGGGCCTTCTGGGGTAGATCCGCCGCGCCCGGGAGACCTGGCGTGCGGCGGGCCCACTGCGAGCCCGCTGCAGCGCATGCTATGCAGCGCCCAGCGCCGTGGACACCCCTAGCTTCTTGGCGGCATGGGCAGCCGGGCGGCCCGCTGGGGGCCTACTTCGGATCGAGCCGCAGCACCTGGCCTTCGTTGCCGTCGGTCACGAGATAGACATAACCGTCCGGTCCCTGGCGCACGTCGCGGATGCGGTCGTCCAGTTCGGTCAACAGTTCTTCGTCGGCCACCACCTTGCGGCCGTTGATCGACAGGCGAACGAGCATCTGGCCGCGCAGCGCCCCGACGAGCAGGTTGCCCTTCCAGCCGGGGTAGCGGTCGCTCGTCACGAACGCCAGGCCACTCGGCGCGATGGACGTCGGCATCCACACCTTGACCGGCTGCTCGAACCCCTGCCGCGGACCGGTCTCGCCGATGCGCGTGCCGGTGCCGTAGTTGCGGCCATAGGTGACGAGTGGCCAGCCATAGTTGCGCCCGGCGAGCACGACATTGATTTCGTCGCCGCCCTGCGGCCCGTGCTCGCTGGCCCACAGGTCGCCGGTGACGGGGTGCACGGCAGCACCCTGGATGTTGCGGTGGCCGAGGCTCCAGATCTCGGGCCGCGCGCCCGGCGTGTTGACAAACGGGTTGTCGGCCGGCGCACTGCCGTCGGCATTGAGGCGCACGACCTTGCCGAGGTGGTTGCTGAGGACCTGCGCATCGTCCTTGCGCGAGAAACGCTCGCCCAGGCCGACGAAGACGCGCCCGTCGCGCGCGAAGGCGATGCGCGAGCCGCAGTGCAGCCGGCTCGCCACCTTGGGCACTTGGCGGAAGACGGTGCGCACGTCGCGCAGGCGCTCGCCTTCGAGCCGGCCGCGTGCCAGCGCGGTACTGTTGCCCCCGGCGCCGACTTCGGTATAGGTCCACCAGACCAGGCGGTTGTCGGCGAACCGGGGGTCGACGACGACGTCGAGCAGGCCGCACTGGCCGGCGGCGTCGACCGGCGGCAGGCCCTGCAGCGGCGCGCCCGGCCGACCATCCGCGCCGATCAGGCGCAGGCGGCCCGGGCGCTCGCTCACGAGCATGCGGCCGTCGGGCAGGAAGGCCAGCGCCCACGGGTTGACGAGGCCACGCGCCACGGGCACGGCCCGGACCTCGGTGGCCGCCGCCGGGCTGCCCATCACCATCACGCTGGCGAGGGCGCCGGCGATGGATAGGGCGCGCAGGCTCTGCATCCGGCCCATCATGCCCATGCCACGCGGGCAGTTCAAGCCGCCGATGGGCGCGGCGCTCATGGCGCGCAGGCCTCCACCACCATTTGCAGCCGCTGCTGGCCGTTCCACTCGTCGAGTTGCAGGCGGTAGGCGAGCACCACGCTTTCGGCCAACGGCTCGCTGCGGCCGAACCAGATCGCGTCGCGCAGCGTGCCGGCGTGCTTGATGCGCAGCTTGAGGTGTTTTTCGCCCACGAGCCGCTGCTGAACCACCTGCACGCGGTCGCAGAAGACCGGCGCTTCGAAGCCCTGGCCCCAGACCTGCGCGTCGAGCACCTTGACGGTATCGGTGTTGAACCACTGCAGGTCGAGCGGGCCGTCGGTGCGCAGTGTGCGCTGCAACGCCGCGGCATCGAGCCATTCGCGTGCCACCTGCTGCAACGCGGCGTCGAAGGCGTCGAAATCCTCGCGGGCGATGGTCGCGCCGGCCGCCATCGCATGGCCGCCGAATCGCTTGAGCACGTGCGGCGCGCGTTTGCTCACGAGGTCGAGCGCGTCGCGCAGATGAAAGCCGGGGATCGAGCGGCCGCTGCCCTTGAGCAGGCCGTCGGCGCCCGGCGCGAAGACGAACGTGGGCCGGTGCAGCCGGTCTTTCAGGCGCCCGGCGACGATGCCGACCACACCTTCGTGGAAATCCGGGTCGAAGAGGTTCAGCGCCGGCGGCACCGCGTCCGCCGTCGGCATCAGGCGCTCGAGCAGCGCGGCGGCCTGGTCGCGCATGCCGGCCTCGACCTCGCGCCGCTCGCGATTGATGGCGTCGAGCTGTGCGGCCAGCTCGGCGGCGCGCGCCGTGTCGTCGGTGAGCAGGCACTCGATGCCGAGCGTCATGTCCGACAGCCGCCCGGCGGCGTTGATGCGCGGCCCGAGTGCGAAGCCGAAATCGAACGCCGCCGCCTGCTGCGGCCGGCGGCCCGCCGCCGCGAACAGTGCCGCCACGCCCGGCTGCATGCGCCCGGCGCGGATGCGTCGCAGCCCTTGCGCGACGAGGCGCCGGTTGTTGGCGTCCAGCCGCACCACGTCGGCCACGGTACCGAGCGCGACGAGGTCGAGCAGCGCATCGAGCTTGGGCTGGCTCTGCGCGTCGAACCGACCACGCGCACGCAGTTCGGCGCGCAGCGCAAGCAGCACGTAGAACATCACACCGACGCCGGCGATCGACTTGCTCTCGAACGCACACGCCGGCTGGTTCGGGTTGACGATCACGTCGGCCTCGGGCAGCACGACCGCGTCGTCGACGATCGCGGGCAGGTGGTGGTCAGTCACGAGCACCGCCAGGCCGCAGTCGCGTGCGTGGGCCACGCCGGCGATGCTGGCAATGCCGTTGTCGACCGTCACCAGCAGGTCCGGCTTCTGTGGCAGTGCCAGATCGACGATGGCCGGCGTGAGACCGTAGCCGTGGATCGCGCGGTCGGGCACCACGTAGCCGAGCGTGCCCGGTGCGGCGCCGAGCATCGCGAGTCCGCGCAGCGCGACAGCGCAGGCGGTGGCGCCGTCGCAGTCGTAATCGGCGACGACGACGATGCGCCGGCCGGCATCGATGCTGTCGGCGAGCAGCCGCGCAGCCTCGGCCGTGCCCTTCATCTGCGCGGGCGGGATCAGGCGCGCCAGGGCGTCGTCGAGCTCGTCGGACGCCCGCACGCCGCGTGCGGCGAGCAGGCGCGCGAGCAGCGGGTGCACCCCCGCCTGCTCGAGCGCGAAGCTCGTTCGTGGCGGCACGTCGCGGGTTTCCAGCCGGGGCATGGTCATTCGACGACCCTGCGCGCTTTGCGCTTCGGGGTGAGCGCTTCGGAGCGGCCGTGCGCGCTCACTCGACGACCCTGCGCGCTTTGCGCTTCGGGGTGAGCGCTTCGGAGCGGCCGCGCGCGCTCACTCGACGACCCTGCGCGCTTTGCGCTTCGGGGTGAGCGCTTCGGAGCGGCCGTGCGCGCTCACAGCGCCTCCAAGATCGACACGAGGTCGGGTTTGCGCATCGTTGCCGACAGACGCTGAAGCAGGCCGCGCGGCTGCAGTTCGTAGCGCACCGCCGTGCGTTCGCCGCACAGCGTGAGCGCGACCGGCTCGCCCTTGCGCACACGCGCCACGGCGTCGGCCAGCGGACCGGCGTCGAGCGCCTGCCAGGCGCGGCTCCAGGCAAACACGTCACCGGCCAGCGACGGCGTGCGCAGGCGGTCATCGACCTGCAGCCCGGCGGGCCAGCCGGTGATCTGCGCGGGCCCGCAGCCGCTGAGCCAGAACGAGTTGACGGCAAGTGTGCCGCGCGCCTCGCGCGCCTCGTTCAGCGGGTGGGTGTGCAAGAGCATCTGCACCTCGTTCTGCAGCCTTCGCACCAGGCGCGCACGCGGTTCGCGAGAGAGCCAGATGTCGACATTGCGGCCGATCACGCGGTCGATCGACGCACACGGCAGGCCGTCGAATGCGGCGTGCGTGGCCAACCAGCACAAGGGCGCCACAAAGTGCAGCGTGAACCCTTCGGACTCGAAGAGCTCGCGCACGGCATCCAGCAGGGCGCGCGACTCGGCCTCGTCGAGCTGCAGTTGCGCGGGGTCGTGCAGGTCCACCTGCGCCGCGCCGGCGCTCCAGTGCGCGGGTGTGAGCCGCCCCCAGGCAGCGCCGCCGGGGTCGAGGCCAGCCAACAGCGCATCGAGTGCCGCCAGCGGCACCTGGCCGTCGGCACACTCCAGCCCCGCGGCCCGGGCGAGCGCACGCTCGTGCGGCGGCGAGAGCGTGGATTCGTCGGCGGTGTCGCGCGCGGTTTCGGTCAGGGCCGACAGCAAGGCGGCGAGGTGGGGCAGAACGAGTTCGCTCGCCGCCTGCCGGGCCGGCTCGGACCCGGGTGCGGCAAAGGGAACCAGAAGGTGCATCGGCGGATTATCCGGCGCGGGCTACAGTGGGCGGCCATGAGCGACCCCACCCCCGCCGCGGCAGCCCCGCGCCTGCCGCGCACGATCTGGGCGCTGGGCTTCGTGAGCCTGCTGATGGACGTGTCGTCCGAGATGATCCACAGCCTGCTGCCGGTCTTCATGGTGGGCACGCTCGGCATGAGCGTGTTCATGATCGGGCTGGTAGAGGGCGCGGCAGAGGCCACGGCGCTGATCGTCAAGGTCTTCTCCGGCGCGCTGTCCGACCGCTGGGGCAAGCGCAAGCCGCTGGCATTGCTGGGCTACGGCCTCGGTGCGCTGTCCAAGCCACTGTTCGCGCTCGCCGGCGGCAGCGCAGCGATCATGACCGCGCGTGTGACCGACCGCATTGGCAAGGGGATCCGCGGCGCGCCGCGCGACGCGCTCGTGGCCGACCTCGCCCCGCCATCGATGCGCGGGGCGGCCTTCGGGCTGCGCCAGTCGCTCGATACCGTGGGCGCGTTCCTCGGGCCGCTGCTCGCCGTGGTGCTGATGCTGGCCTGGCACGACGATTTCCGCGCCGTCTTCTGGTTCGCGGTCGTGCCCGCGGTGCTGTCGGTGGCCGTGCTGTTCTTCGGCGTGCGCGAGCCCGACGCGCCGCCGCGCACCGGCCCGCGCGTCAACCCGCTCGCGCGTGCGCAGCTCGCGCGGCTGCCGGCCGCTTACTGGAAGGTCGTGGCGTTCGGCGCGGTCTTCACGCTGGCGCGCTTCAGCGAGGCCTTTCTCGTGTTGCGGGCGCAGCAGGGGGGCCTGCCGCTGGCCCTGACGCCGGTGGTGATGATCGCGATGAACGTCGTCTACGCGACCTTCGCCTACCCGTTCGGCAAACTCGCCGACCGCGAGCGCGCCTCGCACCTGCTGGCCGCCGGACTGGTGCTGCTGATCGGCGCCGATCTCGCCCTCGCGCTCGGCAGCCACGGGGTGTGGATCGCCGTGGGCGTGCTGCTGTGGGGCCTGCACATGGCGCTCACCCAGGGCCTGCTGGCGGCGCTGGTGGCGGCGCAGGCGCCGGCCGACCTGCGCGGCACCGCCTTCGGGGTCTTCAACCTGGCCAGCGGCGTGGCGCTGCTGCTGGCCAGCGGACTCGCCGGCTGGCTGTGGGACCGCATCGGCGCCGGGGCCACGTTCGGCGCCGGCGCGGCGATCGCCGGTGTGGCGCTGGTGGCCCTGCTGCTGCGCCGGCCGGCGCAGCCAGCGCCCCCGCTCGGGTAGCATGCCGGCCGATGAATTGGCCTTATGAATGGCAGGTCGGCTGGCGCTACACCCGCGCCGGACGCAGCGGCCGGCGCAACGGGTTCATCTCCTTCATCTCCGCGGTCTCGATGCTGGGCATCGCGCTCGGCGTGGCGGCGCTGATCATCGTGCTGAGCGTGATGAACGGCTTCCAGAAGGAAGTGCGCGACCGCATGCTCAGCATCATTCCGCACATCGAGATCTTCAGCGCGCAGGGCACCGCGCTGCCCGACTGGCACGCCACCGCGGACATCGCGCGGCGCAATGCGCAGGTCGTCGGCGCGGCGCCCTACATCAGCACGCAAGCACTCGTCTCGCGCGGCGACGAGATGCGCGGCGCCATCGTGCGTGGCATCTCGCCGGCGGAAGAAGCCAGCGTCACCGCGCTCGGCGCGCAACTGCGCGACAGCACCTTCGCCAAGCTGCAGCCGGGCGCGTGGAACATCGTGCTCGGCATCGAGCTTGCGCGCCTGCTCGGCGTGGTGCCCGGCGACAAGGTGACCATCGTCGCGCCGGGCGGGCAGGTCACGCCGGCGGGCGTGGTGCCGCGCCTCAAGCAGTTCACGGTCGCGGGCACGTTCGAAGCCGGCCATTACGAGTACGACAGCAGCCTCGCGCTGATCCACCTCGACGACGCGGCGCGCCTGTTCCGCGTCGAGGGGCCCACCGGCGTGCAGCTCAAGCTCGCCGACGTGCAGCAGGCGCGCAGCGTGGCGGCGCAGCTGGTCGACAAGCTGCCGGACGGGCTGGTCGTGCGCGACTGGACACGCGTGAACCGCAACTGGTACGACGCGGTGCAGATCGAGAAGCGGCTGATGGCGATCATCCTCACGCTGATCGTCGCAGTGGCCGCCTTCAACCTCGTGAGCACGCTCGTGATGACGGTGACCGACAAACGTGCCGACATCGCGATCCTGCGCACGCTGGGCGCGAGCCCGCGCTCGGTGATGGGGATCTTCATCGTGCAGGGCGCGCTGGCGGGCGTGATCGGCACCTTCGCAGGCGTGGCACTCGGGCTGCTGGTGGCCTTCAACATCGATGTCATCGTGCCGGCGATCGAGCACCTGCTCGGCACCACCTTCCTGCCCGGCAGCGTGTACCTGATCAGCCGCATGCCGAGCCAGCCGCTGGCCACCGACATCGTGCCGATCGCGCTCGTCTCGCTCGCGCTGGCCTTCGTCGCCACGCTCTACCCGAGCTGGCGCGCGAGCCGCGTCAACCCCGCCCAGGCACTGCGTTATGAGTGACGACCACACCGGCGTGGTGTTGCAGGCCACCGACCTGCACAAGCGCTTCCAGGAAGGCACCGGCGCCGATGCGATCGACGTGCAGGTGCTGCGTGGTGTGAGTCTGCAGGTGCGTGCCGGCGCGACGCTGGCGATCGTCGGCGCCTCGGGGTCCGGCAAGAGCACGCTGCTGCACCTGCTGGGCGGGCTCGATGCGCCGACGTCGGGCAGCGTGCAGCTGATGGGGCGCGAGCTGTCCGCGCTGGGTCCCGCCGAGCAGGGGCGCTGGCGCAATCGGCACCTGGGTTTTGTCTACCAGTTCCACCACCTGCTGCCGGAATTCAGCGCACTCGACAACGTGGCGATGCCGCTGCGCATCCGGCGCCAGAGCGTGGCCACGGCGCGTGCAACGGCGGCCGAGGTGCTGGCGCGCGTGGGCCTGGCCGACCGCGCGGCGCACCATCCAGCGCAGCTGTCGGGCGGCGAGCGCCAGCGTGTGGCGATCGCCCGCGCGCTCGTCACGCGGCCGGCCTGCGTGCTGGCCGACGAGCCCACCGGCAACCTCGACCGCACGACCGCGGACACCGTCTTCGCGCTGATGCTCGAGATGGCGCGCGAAAGCGGCACCGCATTCGTGCTCGTCACGCACGACGCGACGCTGGCGGCACGCTGCAACGAAACGCTGACGCTGCAACGCTGAGCGCACGCGCGCAAGGCCCTGCCACCCGCCGGGCAGGCACGCCTTTCCTACAATGCGGCGGTGAACCTGATCAACGCCGACCTGCACTGCCACTCCGTCGTCTCCGACGGCACGCTCGAACCCGAGGCGTTGGCGTTGCGCGCCAAGGCCAACGGTGTCGAGCTGTGGGCGCTGACCGACCACGACGAGATCGGCGGCCAGCGTCGTGCCGCGGCCGCTGCGCGCGAAGCGGGGCTCGACTACCTCACGGGCTGCGAAATCTCGGTCACGTTCGCCGACACCACGGTGCACATCGTCGGCCTGGGCTTCGACGCCGACGACCCGGCCCTGGCGCAGGGCCTGGCCGCCACGCGCGGCGGACGTGCCGCACGCGCCCAGGAGATGAGCGATTCGCTCGCGCAGGTGGGCATCAAGGGCGCCTACGAAGGCGCACTGCACTATGTCGGCAACCCGGACCTCATCTCGCGCACGCACTTTGCCCGCTACCTGGTCGAGGCCGGTGTCTGCGGCGACACGCACGAAGTCTTCCGCCGCTTCCTCACCGAAGGCAAGCCGGGCTTCGTGCCGCACCGCTGGGCCCGGCTGGGCGACGCAGTCCGCTGGATCACGCAGGCGGGCGGCATCGCGGTGATCGCGCACCCGGCGCGCTACAAGTTCACGCCGACCGAGGAGTACGCGCTCTTCACCGAATTCATGGGCCATGGGGGCCGCGGCGTCGAGGTGGTGACGGGCAGCCACTCCACCGCCGAGCAGGTCAAGTACGCCGACACGGCGGTCGAGTTCGGCCTGCTCGCCTCACGCGGCAGCGACTTCCATTCCCCCGGTGAGAGCTACACCGACCTGGGCGCCCTGCCCGACCTGCCCGGGCGTCTCACGCCGGTGTGGCAGGCTCTGCAGGAACGCGTGCAGCGGGCCTGACGACCAGCCCGACGCGCGGGCTGACCCATCCACGCTTCGACGCGGATTCGGCCCCGCACACCCATCAGCGACCGCGCGGTGCCTTGGCGTGGCCGCCGGCGAAGTAGATGTCCACCGAGATCAGCATCTCGGCCATGCGCCGGCTCCAGTAGTGCCAGGTGTGTGCACCGGCGTCCTCGCGGTAGGTGAAACGGGCATTGCGCGCCCGCAGTGCCTGCGCCAGGCGCCGGTTGGCGCCGACCAGCGTGTCGTCGCGTCCGCACAGCGCCACGGCCTGCATCGGCAACGGGCCGCTCGCGGGCAACGCCGCGATGACCTGGTCATCGAAGGCGCCGCTCAAGGCAAAACCGAAACCGTACAAACCGGGATGCCGCACCGGCAGGATGAAGGCACCCGCACCGCCCATCGACATGCCTGCGACCGCCGAGCGCGCGCGCTCGGTGCGCAGCCCGTAGGTGCGGGCCAGCCACGGCGGCAGCTCCCAGCTGATGAACTCGTCGCTGACATCGACATAGGGCACGCTCTCGCTGCTGGGCATCACGATGACAAACGGCCGGATCGCGCCGCGCGCGATGAGGTTGTCCATGTAGCGGTCGACACGGCCGGTCTTGAGCCACTGGTCGGCATCCGTGCCGCTGCCGTGCAGCAGCCACAGCACCGGCAGGTCCGCGCCCGAGGCAAAGCCCGGGGGCAGGTAGACGTTGACCTTCATCGCCTTGCCCCAGGCCTTGGAGGGAAGCTTGAGCGTATCGACCCGGCCTTGCGGGACCTTGGGACGGACTTGCCAGTCGCCGGCGCCGACGAAGACGAACGAGTGCTGGCCGCCCTGGCCGTCGGCAGCGCGGTCGGCGTTGGCGGGGTCGGCGATCCACCGGCCGTCGACGACGAACTTGTAGACCCATTGGCCCGGCGCCAGGTCCACGCTCGCGCGCCATTTGCCGTCCGCCCCTCGGCGCATGGGAATCTTGCCCTGGTCCCAGCGTGTCATCTCGCCGGCCAGGTGGACCACCTGCGCCGCCGGCGCGTCGAGCTCGAAGACATGGGTCTCGGCGCGGGCCTGCGTGCCGAACACGGCCAAGGCAACGGCGGCGAGCGGTGGCACCAGGCGGCGCAGCGCGGCATGTGTGGACAACATCGGGGTCGACCGGCAGTTCGCAGGCGACCATCCTAGCCGCATGAAAACAGCCACCCGTGGCGAGGCCCCGCCGCGTCAACCGATGCAGGTGCGGTTCTTGCCCGTGCGCTTGGCTTCGTAGAGCGCCTCGTCGGCGCGCTCGAGCGCAGTTTGCAGCGGCTCGCCGGGGCGCCACGCGGTGACGCCAGCAGAGAAAGTGACGAAGACCTCGCGCTGGTCGTGCATGAACAGGCTCGCGGTCAGCGCGCGCTGAAGCCGCGTCAGCACGGCCTGCGACTCCTCGACCACGGTAGCGGGCAGCAGCACGACGAATTCCTCGCCGCCGAAGCGCGCCACGCTGTCTCCGGGGCGCAGGTCCTGCTGCACGCGCGCGGCGAGCGCCTGCAGCGCCTTGTCGCCGGCCGCATGGCCGAGCGTGTCGTTGAGCTTCTTGAAATTGTCGATATCGATCAGGCCCACCGCCAGCGGCGCGGGCTCGCGTTCGATCTTGGCGCACTCGGTCTCGAAGGCCGTCTGCAAACCGCGCCGGTTGGCCACGCGGGTCAACGCGTCGGTCGACACCTCCTCGGACAGGCGGCGCAGTTCGCCTTCGAGGGCCTGCACACGCGACTGCAGTTCGCCGGCTCGATGGGTCTCCTCCTGCATGCGTGCACGCGCGCCGCCCACGACCTGCTGCACGGCGCGGGCATCTTCGACCATTGCACGCACGACGCCGGCCAGGCTCTCGAGCGAATCGGCATGTTCGATCGCGTGCGCATGTTGGGTCACGCTGCCCTGGAAGCGGCCGGTCTGCTCGTCGAGCATCGACAGCTCGGCCAGCATGCGCGGAATCAGCGACTTGAGCGCGTCGCGCGCGGCGTCGCGCTCACCGCGCACACGCTGCTGGCGTTGGCGCGTCTCCGCCAGCAGTTCGCTCGCCGCACGGACGCTGCGCGCGTTGACCCCATCGGCCAGGCGCGATCGAAGCGCCTCGGCCTGCCCATGGGCCCAGCTCTCGTCCTCCGACAACTCGGTGAGCCCGGCACCGAGGTCGGCACACAACCGGCCGAGTTCGTCGACGAGGTGGTGGCGGTGCGCGAGCAAGCGCTGCGCGCGCCGGCAGACGTCGTCGACGGCACCGACGATCTCGGGCGTGGCACCGTCGGCGCCGATGCGGCGCGACAGCGCGGCCAGTTCGTCCGCCAGTTCGGCCGCGCGCGGCTCGTCGGGTGGCAATGCCGAGCGCACGGTGGCCTCGAAGGTGGAGACGACCCGTGGCCAGTCGGTCGCGGGCGCGGCGATGCCAGCCGCGGATGCCGCGTCCTCAGCCGGTGCAGACGCGACTTCGATGGAAGCCGGGTCGGACGCCGGCGCACCGGCGAGATCGGCGGTGACTTCGGCGGGCAAGGCCGCGCCGTCGGCGGCGTCGACCGGCCGGCCGGTGCCGCGGTCGGCATCCCAAGCCGCGATCAGCGGGTCCAGGCGCTGGCGCAGGCGCTGCATGTCGCTGCGGTTGGCGGCCAACAAACGCTGCACGCTGTCCTTGCGGCGCGCCGACGTCCATTGGCGGCTGCCGCCTTCGAGCCCGCGCACGAGCCGTTCCAGGGTGGCGGCCCACGCTTGCGACTGGGCGACGGGGTCAGCGCCGTCGCCGTCGGGTTTGGGGTTGCTCACGGCCGGCGGATCAGGGCGTGCGGCCGCCGATCAGGCGCACGCCTTCGGCACGCTCGAGCTCGCCGGCCTGGCCGATCCACGGCGCCTTGCGCGGCAACACGGTCTGCTGAAGCCAGGCTTCGATCGAATCGGCAGGAATCGGGCGGCTGAACAGGAAACCCTGCATGACGCCGCAGCCCAGTCGGTGCAGCACCTCCATCTGGCGCAGGTTCTCCACGCCCTCGGCGATCACACGCAGCCCGAGCGAGCGCGCGAGCGCGATGATGGCGGTGACGACGGCCGAACTCTGCGGCGTGATGCCCAGGTCGCGCACGAAGCTGCGGTCGATCTTGAGCTCGGAGATCGGCAGCGTCGTCAGGTAGGCGAGCGACGAATAGCCGGTGCCGAAGTCGTCGATCGAGATCTCGACGCCGATTTCGTTCAGCCGGTGCAGCGACGGGATCACGTCCTGCAGATCCTTCATCAGGCCCGTCTCCGTGATCTCGAGCTGGATCGACCGGTGCGGCACGCCATAGGTCGACACCGATTCGTGGATGTGCTCGACGAGGTCGGAGCGCTCGAAGACCCGGCTCGGCAGGTTGACGGCGATCGAATCCGCGAAGCCGAAACTGAGCTGCCAGGCCTTCGCCTGGCGTGCCGCTTCGCGCAGCGCCCACTCGGACATGGGGATGATGAGGCCGCTTTCCTCCGCCAGCGGAATGAAGTCGGCTGGCGGCACCAGCACGTCCTGGCGCTGCCAGCGCATCAGCGCCTCCGCACCGACCATGCGCGCCGAGCGCACGTCGATCTTCGGCTGGTAGTGCAGCACGAGCTCATCGCGCTCGATCGCCTTGTGCAGCGCGCTCTCGAGCTCGAGTTTCTCGCGCCCGCGGCCGGCCAGCCCCGGCGAATAGACCACGGCCGCGTTGCGCCCTGCCGCCTTGACCGAGTACATGGCGACGTCGGAATTGCGCATCAGGTCGACGACCGATGTGCCGTCGCGCGGGAAGACGGCGATGCCGACGCTGGCCGTGACGAAACATTCCTGCCCGCCGACGAAGATTGGCTCGCGCATGGCGTCGAGAATCCGCTCGGCCACGCGCTCGGCGTCGCGCTCGTCGATCACTTCCGGCAGCAGCGCGACGAACTCGTCGCCGCCCAGGCGGCCCACGGCCTCCAGCGTGCGGTGCGTGCGCGAGCCGGCGGATTCGAGCGCCCCCTCGAGCACCTGATCGCTGTGGCGCACGCAGGCACGCAGCCGGTTCGCGACCTCCGTCAGCATCTCGTCGCCCGCAGCGTGGCCGAGCGTGTCGTTGATGACCTTGAACCGGTCCAGGTCGATCAGCAGCAACGCGCACTGGTGGCCCAGGCGACGCGCATGTTCGAGCGCGCGTTCGGTGCGCCAGATCAACTGGCGACGGTTGGGCAGTCCGGTGAGCGCGTCGAAATTCGCCAGGTGGCGGATCTTGTCCTCCGCCGTGCGCCGGTCGGTCACGTCCTGCACGATGCCGGTGTAGCCGATGCTGTGACCGTGTTCGTTGAACTCGGGCTCGGCCTCCACGTGCACGATGCGCGGCCGGCCGTCAGGCAATTGCACCGGCAGGTCGGTGGCCAGCACCGAACCGCGTTCGCGCACGTCGGCCAGCATGCGCAGCACCGCGCGCCGGTCGTCCACCTGCACCATGCGCAGCAGGCCGCCGAGCGTGAGTGCGCCGTCGCTGCCGATGCCGAAGACACGCAAGGCCTCGGTCGACATGTCGAGCTTGCCGGAGATGAAATGCTCCACCGGGCGCCAGTCGAAGCTGCCCATGCGCGCGAGATCCTGCGCGCGCGCCAGCTTGGACTTGCTGCGCTCGAGTTCGAGCCGCGTGCGCGACGCGCGCAGCAGATAACGCAGGCGCCCCGCCAGCAGGCTCCACTGCGTGGCCTTGACGAAGAAGTCGGTGGCGCCCGCCTGGTAGGCACGCGCGATCGATGCGTCGTCCTCGAGGCCCGTGAGCATCAGCACCGGCACGTTTTCGAAACCCACCATGCGGCGCAGCCGGCGGCAAGTGGTGAAGCCGTCCAGCCCCGGCATCATGGCGTCGAGCACGATGATGTCGGGCGACCATTCGGACAGCAGATCGAGCGCCTGTGCACCGCTCGCCGCCTCGGTGATCGTGAAACCGCGCTCGCGCAGCGCAAGCGCCGTGAGCAGCAGGTTGACCTCGTCGTCGTCGACGAGCAGCACCGACGGGCTGGGGCCGGTGTCGGTGTCGTCGATGAAGGCGGTGGGAAGCGTCACGCGGCAGGTCCTCGTTCCGCGAGCATAGCCCGAACGGCACCAAGGACGCGCTCGCTCTCGGCCTTCATGGATTCCAGCGTGGCGTGCAGATCGACAACTTCATCACGAACCGCAGCCTCGACGGCCGTGCAGCGCGCCGAAAAGTCGAGCGCCCCGACACTCGCCGAAGACGAGCGCAAGGTATGCGCCACATGCCGCAAGGTGGAGCGGTCACCGGTGGCGCGCGCGCTGTCGAACTGCGCCATCAGGCGCAACATCGACTGTTCGTAGGTGCGCAGAACCTTGCCCACGATGCCTGCCCGGCCGGTCGGATCGAGCTCGCGCAGGCGGGCCAGCGCAGCAGCGTCCAGCACCGAAGCCTCCTGCCCATGGGTCAAGTCGTTGATGGGGGTCATGTCGTCGTGCGCGCGTTCACGGCGCGAGCATCACCGCGCGTCCGCGCGCCGTCAAGGAACGCGTCGACCCGGCGGGCACACACCGCGGTGCGCGCGCGGGGCAGGTTGGAGCGCCTGGGGAACTGGGCGGCATGGCCGGCATAGGGTATCAAGGCAGACATTTCGGTCGAGAGGCCCGTTGCAGGGTCACCTCAGCGCTTTCGGCCCGCCATGGCCGAACTTGAACCGGCGCCTCGGCCCGCGAAGCGCCGTGCGGCCCTACATACAATGAAAGCGATGCTGTCGACACGAGAGTTCCATGGCCGCGCCGCGTCCTCGCGGTGCCGCGCAGGCGCATGGTCCGTCTGGGCCTGGCCGGGCACGGCACTGGCACAAGGTGCGGCCGACTCGGCGCTCGGCCCCTGGATCTTTGCCAGCGTGGCGATCGTGGTGGTGGCGATCCTCGGATGGCTTGCCGGCCGCCGCGCCGCCTCACCCGCCCGCTCGAGCGCGGACACGGCCCCCCCATCCTCGACGACCGACGCGGCCAATGGTCTGGCCAGCAAGGGGGACGGCGATCCGGTGCGTTCGATCGAAGCCCTGTGTGCCGAATGGCCCGGGGCCTCGCGCGTGTACCGACGGCCGGCGGGCGGCGCAGGCTGGCAGCTGGTCGCTGCGCAGCCTCGGCTCGCCGCGGGAAGCGGCCCATTCGATGGCCTGCCGCCCGCCGTGGCGGCGGCGGCGGGCGGGCTGGCGTCCGACGGCCGCGCCGAGATCGATGGCTGGCAGTTGCAGGCCAGCGGCAGGGACGCCGGTGAACGGCTGGTCGTGCGCCACGCGCCGCAGATGGCCACCCCGGAGGACGACACCGCTGCATTCAGCTTCACCGTCTCGCACGATCTGCGTGCCCCGGTCCGGGTCGTCGAAGGATTTGCCCGCATCCTGAAAGAAGACTATGGCCGGCAACTCGACCGCATCGGCAACGACCATCTCGACCGCGTGCTGGCCTCCGCCGCGCGCATGAACGCCATGATCGATGCGATGTTGTCGCTCGCGCGCCTGTCGTCGCAGCCGATCGCGCGCCAGCCGGTCAATCTGTCGCAGCTGGTGGGCTTCGTGGTCGACGACCTGCGGCGCAGCGCCCCGGAGCGCGCCGTGCATTGCGAAATCGAGTCCGGGCAGCAGGTCGTGGGGGACCCGACGCTGCTGCGCCAGGTGCTCGAAAACCTGTTGTCCAACGCTTGGAAGTACACCGCACGGACGGCACAGGCCAGGGTCAGCTTTGGCAGTGCCGAGATCGACGGCCGCCGTGTCTTCGTCGTGCGCGACAACGGCGCCGGTTTCGACATGCGCTCGGCGGACCGGCTCTTCGGCCCTTTCCAGCGGCTGCACAGCGCGAACGATTTCCCGGGGACCGGCGTCGGGCTCGCGTCGGTGCAGCGCATCGTGCGCCGGCACGGCGGCACGGTCTGGGCAGAGGCCGAGCCCGGCAAAGGCGCCTCGTTCTACTTCACCCTGCTGCCGTAGCCGGCGCAGTCACTCACGCCGCCGAACCAGGGTCGGCCAGGTCTTCCACCGCCTGCACGATGCGGTCGGCCTGGGCGCGCACGGTGCGGCCTTCGGCCGCGGCGCCGCGGCGCAGGCGCGCCAGTGCATCACCGCGGGTCAGCGAGAAACGGTGCATGAGCACGCCCACGGCCAGCGGCACGGTCGCACCGAGCGCGGCGGCGCCATCGTCTGCAACTTCGGGCGGGTCCTGGGCAGCGGCCTGCAGCGCAGCAGCGGCCGCGGCGCGCGCACGCTCGAAGGCCGCGTCCACCGTCGGCACGATCTGCCCGATCTCCAGCGGCTTGACCAGATACGCCAGCGCGCCCAGCGCCTTGACCTTGGTCACGGTGGCCTCGTCGGCAAAGGCCGACAGGAAGACAAAGGGCGTGTGCCCGACATCGCGCAGGTACTCCGCGACGTCGAACCCGCTCTTGCCTTCCATGCGGATATCGAGCAGCGCCAGATCGGGACGGTGCTGGCGGGCCAGCAGGATGGCGTCGTCGCCGTTGTCGGCGTCGATCACCTCGTAGCCCGCCGCCGTCAGCCCGTGGGTCACCGTGGCCAGCACCAGCCGGTCATCATCCACCACGAGGATCTTGCCCTTGTTTGCCATGGCCACGGTTGCCTGCGTCTGCATCAGCCGCGATTGTCCTCCAACGCCCGCCACCGCGGATCAAGTGGCGGCGCGGCGCACGCTCGGCGGCTGCAGGACCACACGCGCCACCACCTCGTCGCCACGCTGCTCCAGCGCGAGCGTGGCCGTGCGTCGGGGCAGCAGCGCACGCACGAGGCCGAGCCCGTGCATGCCGGACGCGACCTTGGTGACGTCGAATCCCTCGGCCAGGCGGCCCCCGTTGGCGATCTCGATCGCGACCTCGGTCGCGCCGGCGCGCAGGCGGCAACTCACCGCGCTGCCGCCGCCGTGCTTGACGGCATTCGTCAGCAGTTCGTTCACCGTCAGCGCAACCGGGATCGATTCGATCTCGGGCAGCTGCCAGGCGCCGGGCGCCTCGCCTTCTACGGACACATCGATCGCGTGCCCGAACGTGCGTTGCACCGAGCCGGCAATGGCGGACAGCACCCCCGCGAGCTCGAGCGGCCCGCCCGCGCCGACCTGCAGCCCGTAAACCTGGGCGATCGCCTGGACCTGGCCCACGGCCTCGTTCAGCACCGTTCGCACCTCGGGGCGCCGCGCGGCCGTCTGCTGCAACAGGCCGGCGACCCCCTGAAGGTTGTTCTTGATGCGGTGGTGGACCTCCTTCACCAGCATCTCGCGCTGCACGATGGCAGCGTCGAATCGGGCCTGCTCCGCCGCCCGCTGTTCGGTGACGTCGCTCGCCACCAGCAACACCTGGCCGGCGTCGGCCCGGGCCCCCTCGCCGCTCGCGACGTGGACGAACCGGGTGTCCCAGCGCCGCGTGGCCTGTCCCGGGCCACCCGGGCGCGAGATCTCGCGCCGCACGCCGTCGGCCGAATCGCGCGCCAAGGCCAGGCTGGCCGTCAATGCGGCCGCCTCGTCGGCATCGTCGAAGCAGGCCGCCGGCCCGCACCCGACGAGCTGGTCGATCGAACGGCCAAAGAAGGCGGCGGCCATCTGATTGATCTGCAGCACCTGCTGCGTGCCCGCGTCGAACAGCGCGATCGCCAGCGGCGCGGTTTCGATGACGCGCTGCAGCGAGGTCTGTGCGCGCGAGATGCGCACCTCGGCCTGGCGCCGGGCCTCGATGTCCAGCAACGCGAACGTGACCTGACGCCCGACGGCCGAGTCGCGCATCGTGGCCACGGCGTTGCCCACGACCCAGAACTCGCGTCCGTCACGGCCGCGCAGACGGCACTCGAAGGTTTCGGCCTGGCCATCCGCCAGGCGTTCGAGCCAGTCGGTGCGGCGCAGCGGATGGCCCGGCTCGCTGGTCGCGACGGTGCCGATCGGCTCGCCGGCAAAGTCGGTCAGCTCGCCGGCGAACATGCGCCGGGCCGACCGGTTCATCCACTCGATGCCGCGGTCGCCCACGGTGACGATGCCCACGAGCACGGAATCGAGCACGGCCCGTGTGCGGCCCGCCAACAACTGCAGCGATTCGCGCGCGCGCTGGCGTTCGTCAACGTCGACGAACGAGCAGATCACGTCGGACTCGGCGGCCTCGGGATCCACCGAACGCATCGCCACCTGCACCCAGCGAAGGGCGCCGTCGCGCCGCCGCAGCCGCCGCTCACCGGCATAGCGGCCATGCGCGGCCAGGGCGCGCCGTGCGTCGTTTTCAAAAGCCTGAGCGGCCGTGCGGTCCTCGTACAGGCCGGTCGAGTCGAGCCCGACGAGTTCGGCCGGGGCGAAGCCGGTCAGCTCCGACATGGCCTGGTTGGCGCGCTCGATGTGGCGCCCGCGCAGCCAGCAGATGCCCACTTCCGACAGGCTGAACATCAGGTCACGCTCGCGCAGCAGGCGCTCGAGGTCGGACTGCTGGTGCTTCAAGTTGGAGATATCGGTCAGCACCGCCACCGCCTCGGCACCTGCATGTGCCGGCTCGGCGCGCCGGACCGACAGCGAATACCAGACGGGGGTGTCGTGCGGCGTCCCTCCATACAGCTCGACGTCGCACGGGCGGCCGGCCGCGAGTGCAGCACCGGCCTCGCCCACGGCCACGCTTGCCGCGCCGCGGTGGCGAAAGAGATCCTCGAACGGCGCACCCGCCACCGCGCCGGGGGCAAAGCCCAGCATGCGTTCGAAGCGGCGGTTGCAGCGCACCAGGTGGCCGTCGCGCAGATAGGCGATGCCCGCCGGCGAGCCGTCGAGGATCGTCGTCAGTTCGCGCAGCAGTTCGTCGCTGCGGCGCTGTGCCAGTTCCTGCTCCGTCACATCGAGCGTGACGACCGACAGCGCCCGCTGGCCCGCCCCCAGTTCGGCCGGTTCGACCCGCGTGTGCAGCCAGCGCAGGCCGAGGTCGGGATGGCGCACGGCGTAGCGCACTTCGGCGTACTCGCCCGACCGCAGCGCGCGCTGCAGCTTTTCATAGTCGGCGCGCGACGACGGCTCCACCAGGTCGCGGTTGATCGATTGCAGCGCCGCCGACGCGGCCGGTGTCGACGGCACCGCGCCGGGCACGGGCGGCCGCATCGGCGAGCGCCGCCAACCGTGCGCACTGTCGAAGGTGGCCACGCCGATGCCGGCCGCGCTCATCAGCGCACCGACCTCGAGCTGGGCGAGGTCGCGTTCTTCCTCGGCGCTGCGGTCCTCCACCACCGCCATGTAGCGGCGCTGGCCGTCGGCCGTATTGAAACTGCGCACCCGCGCCGAAAGGCGGCGTGTCCGGCCTTCGGGCAACGTGACCTCGGCCTGCGTGCGAAGTACGACGACGCCGGCCGCCAGATCGGGCGCCGGGCCATCGGCCTGCCAGCCGAGCAGTTCGTGCAGGCCAGGGTCGGCCTCGGGCAGCGCCACCGGCACGCTGCCGACAAGCGCCTCGAATGCCGGGTTCGAACGCACGATGAGCCCGGTGTCGTCGAACACGAGCATGCCGATGGGGCTCAAGTCGAACCACTGCGAGAGCTCGTCGATCGAACGTTCGGCCTGGGCGCGCGCCTGCTGCTCGGCCGTGGTGTCCTGCATCACCGAAAGAACGAGCCGACGCCCGTCGGTGGCCGTCACGGCCTGCCCCGCGAGCTTGAACCAGCGCTCGCGGCCGGACGCATCGACCAGGCGCCGGGCACACACCACCGGCGCGTGGTCCGCCAGCAACTGCGGCATCAGCGTCGCCCGCTCGGCAAGACGCAAGAGGCGGTCCTCGTCGGGCTGGAAGTCGATCGGGTCGCGGCCGATCAGCGCGTCGCGTGGCCGTCCGCAGAACTCGGCAAACGCTTCATTGACGTCGACCAGCAGGCCGTCGGCATCTTGCAGCGTGGCGGGAAAGGGCGATGCCCAGACCAGCCGGGCGACATCGCCCGCCGCCAGCGGGATCGGGGCGACCACCGCCGGTCCCTCCACCCCGGTCAATCGAACTGACGCGCGTTGGACAGCGCCACCAGCAGTGCGCGGTTGACTTCGTCCGGCGTGATCATCACGCGTTCGCAGGTCTCGCGAATGTCGAAGACCGACGAATCCTCGAGCGCGCGCACCAGCGCCAGATGCCCCGAGTAGGGCCCCTCGCCGACCAGCGACTGGCGCACCCGCTCGGGCACGGGCACGTTCTTCATCAGCTCGTCGAACGGCTGGCGCATCAGCTTGTCGAGCAGCGAGAAGACACCGCAGATGAACATCTCGCCGCGCATCTCGTCGTCGCCCATGCTGCGCGCGAGCTCTTCCATGATGAGCCCGCGCCGCGCTGCCACGTGCATCACCGGGCGAAGCGTGGTGTCCTTGCTGCCGGACGCAAGCAGCAACGCAAGCCAGCGCTTCAGGCGCTGGTAACCGAGCAGCATCAATGCATGTTTGAACGACGTGACCTCGACCCGCAGCCCGAAGGCGGCCGAGTTGATGTAGCGCAGCAGCCGGAAGGCCAGCGTCGGGTCGGCGGTGAGCACATGCTCCATGCGCTCGGCCGGTTCCTCCCGGTCGACGCGGTTCATCAGCTCGACGATGCCGCGCAGGTCGGGCGGCATGGTGCCGCGCAGCGTGGGCTTGACTTCGTCGTCCACGGGCCAACCGATCACGCCGACCGCGCCGCGCGTGAATGCGGCCTCGAGCTCGTCCGCGGTGCGCACGCCCGCGCTCACGGTGGTGATGGTGCGCGTGGGCGTCTGCGGGCCGGCCGGCGTGGTGCGGCGGTCATCGGCAAAGTCGACGATGGCGTGGCGGAAGCAGGGCAGCAGGTCGCGCGGCAATTCGGCCAGCGGGCGCCCGGTGATCGCCAACGAATGTCCCGCCGCATGCAGGGCACGGACCGCGTCGGCCCGTACCGGATCACCCGCCATGAAGGCCGGAACCTCGACCAGCACATGCGACAGCGCCGATGCGGCGAGCACGCCGTCGAGCAGCGCCTCGCTGGTGAAATTCAGAAAGACAGAAGGCGCGACGACGCCTTCGGCCGCAGGGAACAGATCGCCCAGCGCGGCGATCAGGCCGACGGGGTCCGGCAGGACGTCGGGGCGACCCTGAAAGACGGTCAGTCGGGTAGAGATGACCGCGCGTTGTTTGTCGATCACCGGGCAATAGCCGATGAGAACCTGGCCGAGAACCGGATGTGATTGCATGCGTGGCGCTGCCTGGAAAGCGCTGCGCCAGGGCGGGCGTCAGCCGATGTATTGGAACAATGAAAGCTTCTGCACCATCGAATACGCTTTCAATGCTGCATCGTAGCTGGTTTGGCGGGCCGAAAAGTCCGACACCGCCTGCACCATGTCGATGTCCTCGGCCGCGGAACGCTCGCTTTGCGCCAGCAGCTTGCCCTGCGCGATGCGCCCTTCGACCCCGTCGGTACGGTTGAGCACCTCGCCGAGCCGGGCGCGCTCGGCAATGAGCGTCGAGGCGGACGAGTCGATGTCGCGCAACGCGGCCTGCACCGTCTGCGTCACCTCGGCGGCGGCCCGACCGGGTGTCTGCAGATCGTTGGCCAGCCGGTCGAGTGCGTCGAAGACCGAGAGGTCGCGCGCCGACGGCGTGGCGTCGAAGCGGTCGCCGTCGCCCGGCTTGCCGTTGACGGTGATCGCCATGCCGTCGAACTCGAAGGCCTGGCCCGCGACATAGGGCACGTCGGTCACCGGTGAAGTGACGCCGGCGCGCAGCAGGTCGAAGGTCGTGTTGCCGGCGCCGTCGACGTGGAAGACAAGGCTGTAGTCGTCGCCGGTGATCACCGACGGCTCGACGACACGACCGGCATTCACCCAAGCGCCGCCGGAGTTGCCCGGCGCCGCCGCGGTGACAAAGACACCATTGCCCGAGCTGGCACGCAGGAACGCGGCGTTGCCGTCGGCGGTCAGCGGCAGCGGCTCGCCCGATGCCGCCATATTGACGCCTTCGGTGCCGCGGAACTGGACCCCGCCCGGCGCATCGACAAAGGGGGATTCGGCGGAGCCCTGGCCCCCGAAGAGATAGCCACCGGCACCGTCGCCGCGGTTGGCCACCTGGAGCAGCTGGTTGCGCAGGCTGCGCACGGCATTCGCGAGGCTCTTGCGCTGGTTGTCGTCGAATGACGCGTTGCCGGCCTGCACGGTGAGCTCGCGTGCGGATTGCAGCAATTCGCCGGCATCGCCCAGCGCCGACTCGGCGAGCACCGTGGCATTGCGGCTGGCTTCCAGGCCCCGCTGGCTGGCATCGGCACGCGCGACGCTGGCGAGCGCACGCTCGGCGCGCGCTGCGGCGGTGGGGTCGTCGCTGGCTCGCGACATTTTCTTGCCGCTCGTGAGCTTGGCCTGCGCCTCGTTCAACGCCTGCTGGCGTTGCTGCAGCGTCGCGATCGAGCGATCGGAGGAATTGGCGGTGGTCACTCTCATGCTTTGGCGATCCCGAGAACGGTGTCGAAGATGGACTGCGCGACCTGCAGCACCTTGGCCGCTGCCTGGTAGCTCTGCTGGAACGACAGCAGCCGCGCCGCTTCCTCGTCCAGGTTCACGCCGGAGCCCGCCGATCGCGCCAGTTCGGCCTGGTTCGTGACGGCCTGCGAAATCGTCGACGCGGTATCGGCGCCCTGCACCCGCACGCCCACGCGGGCGATGGTCGAAGCGTAGGCATCGGTCACGGTCTGCCCGCCACCGACCGTGCCCGTGCTCAGCACCGACCGGCCCACGAGCGCCTTGTCGCGCAATGCCACCATCGCCAGGGCATTGCCGTTGTTGCTGGCCGGAAACGCGGTCTTGACGACACTGAAGGCATCGCCGTTGTTGGGCACGCCGTTGAGTTGAAGCTCGACGCCGTTGATCGTGATCGGCGCGCCGGCGGTCCAGGTCGCGGTGCCGCTGCCGACAAGGGCATTCGTCGTGCGCTGGCGCAGCTCCCAGGTGTAGTCGCCCGTGGACGACGTGAACGTGAGGTTGGCCGTGAGCTCGGGGTCGATCGTGCCGCTCACCACGGCGAGCGTCGCGACGGACGCCGTGCCGGTATTCGCCGGCGAGGCGCTCGCGGTCACCGGCGACGCGGCGGCGATGCCGCGCAGATCGTCGAGCACCCGCCGCATGTCCTGCGCGGCGCGGCTCACGGGTTGCAGCAGGAAGCGTTCGGTGGCGGCCGGGGGCGGCGCGCCGAGGTCGAGCGTGAAGCCGTCGACGGTATCGCCGTCCGCGACCGTGCGCACCAGGCCGTCGCTGCGGCGGGTGAGTTGCCAGGCGCCGGCCGCACCACCGGGGTCGGCGCGCAGGTCGTACTCGCTGGCCATGAGCTGCGTGGCATCGGTCACCGTCATCGTGACCGACGAGACAAAGCTGCCTCCCGCGTCGCGCGCGTTGGCGTCGTTCGGAATGGCCAGCGGCGCGCCCACGGCAAACATCGGTGCACCGCTGCCTGGCGGGTCACGCAGGTCGAGGCCGAACGACTGCTGCGCATTCACCGCGCCAGCCAGCGCCGCGGCCATCTGCCCGAGTTGCGCACCGGCCTCGACGAGGTCCTCGTTCTGGAAGCGCAGCAGACCGGCGATCGAGCCGCCCGCGAGGGTCCGCGCCTGCAGCGTGCGGTCGAAGCCGGAATCGTTGATCGCCAACGCCGAGCGCGACGGATCCTCGGGGTCCGGCACCAGCGACAACGGCGACGCCTGGTTGCTCAGCACGAGGCGCTGGCCGCCGGCGATGAAGACACCGAGCGTGCCATCGTCGGCGGGCACGGTGGTCACCTGGAGGTAGCTGCTGATCTGCGAGACGAGGCGGTCGCGTTCGTCGAGCAGGTCGTTGGCCGGCTGGCCCAGGCCCTTGAGCGCGGCGATGCGCTGGTTGACCTGCGCCAGGTCGGACGTGAGGCCGTTGACGGCCGTGACCGAGCTCTTCAGGTTCTCGGTCGTCGTGGCCTGGATCGCGTCGAGCTGGCTCCCGGCAGCCGCAAAGCGGCCCGCCGCTTCGGCGGCCCGTGCCAGCACCACCTGGCGCGTGGCGTCGTCGGCGGGGTGGCTGGCGAGGTCGACCATCGAATTCAGGAACTGCCCGGCGGCGTAACCCACGCCGGTCTCGCCGGTGGGGAAAACATTCTCGAGTTCGCGCAGCGACTCCAGGCGCGCGCTGTCCATGCTGGACACCGAGCGCGCGGTGGCGGCTTCGCGCGTCAGGAAGTCGCTGTGCGCACGCACGACGGTCTGCACGTCCACGCCCTTGCCGAAGAACCCGGCGCCGGTGAACTGACCTTCGGAGGTCGCAAGCTCCGCGGTCTGGCGCGAATAGCCTTCGACGCCGGCATTGGCGATGTTGTGACCGGTGGTCTGCAAGGCGGCGTAATTGGCCACCATCGCGCGCATGCCGATCGACATCAGGGCGGATCCGCTCATCGTCGTGGTCCTCAGTCCGGAATTCGGTGGCTCGCCCGTCAGCCGAGCGAGCGCTGCAGCCGCAGCGTGGTGTTGATCACACGCGACAGCTTGTCGGCGTAGGCCGGGTCGGTGGCGTAGCCGGCGCGCTGCAGGCCCTGCGCGAAGCCGCTCGCGCTGCCGCCCTGCGCCACCACGCCAGCGTAGCGCGGGCTGTTCTTGATGAGGCGTGCATAGTCCGCAAACGACTCGGCATAACTGCCGTAGGCGCGGAAACGTGCCGTGACCTTCTGCGCCTTGCCATCGACATATTCGGTGGTGGTCACCTCGGCCACCGGCCCACGCCAACCGGCGCCGGCCTTGATGCCGAACAGGTTGTGCGACGTGCTGCCGTCGGGCTGGAGGATTTCCTTGCGGCCCCAGCCCGTTTCGAGCGCGGCCTGCGAGATCATGAACTCGGCCGGGATCCCCGTCTTGTCGGCGGCCTCCTGCGCCGCCTGCGTGTGGGCCTGCACGAAGGCCGCGGCGGACGCCTGCGGCAAACGCACCTCGGCGGTCGGGTCGCCCGCCGCCTTCAGCGGCGCGGTCGTCGGGTTGGCGCGGTCGGTGCTCGGGATCGGGCCGGGGTTCAGGCCCATCTGGCGCTCGAGCTGGCGCGCGATCATGTCCGACAGCCCGCCCGGCAACCCGCTCATCTTGGTCGCGAACTGCGTGTCGAGCATGTCCGTGCCGAGCTGCGTGCCTTCGTTCTCGAGCAGGCCGGACGACAGCGTCGCCGCGCGCATGCTCTTCATCAGCTCCTGCATGAAGAGCGTCTCGAAGGCCTTGGCGGCTTCGCGCGCCGCACCCTTCGGGTCGGTCGCGGCGCGTGTGCGCAAAGAGTCCAGCGAGCGGACGTCGGCGGCCAGGGCGTTGGTCGAATTCATCATGTCCGCCCGCCTGGGCGATGCGACCGGCCGTTCGCGGAAAGGGTCCTCATATCACTTCGATCTCTGCGCGCAGCGCGCCGGCGCTGCGCATCGCCTGCAGGATCGCCAGCAGGTCCTGCGGCGTCGCGCCGAGGGCGTTGAGCGCCTTCACCACGTCGGCCAGCTTGGTGCCGGCGGGCATCTGCATCAGCGCGCCGCCCTGCTGCGTGATCGCGATGTCGGTCTTCTCGGTCGTGACCGTCTGGCCTTGCGACAGCGGGCCGGGCTGGCTCACCTGCGGTGTCGAGTTGATCGTCACCGACAGGCTGCCGTGCGCCACCGCGCAGGCGCCGAGCGTGACGGCTTCGTTCAGCACCACCGAGCCGGTGCGTGCATTGACGACGACGCGCGCCGCCGGCTGCGCCAGCTCGATCGCGAGGTTCTCGATGTCGGCGAGGAAGGCCACGCGTGCATTCGGATCGGTCGGGGCGCGCACGCTGACCACGCGGCCATCGCGTGCGGCGGCCGTGCCGTCGCCCTTGGCGGTATTGATCGCGCCGGCCACCGCGCGCGCGGTATTGAAGTCGGCGGCGTGCAGGTCGAGCTGGATCGTGTCGCCCTGCAGCAGCGGCGTCGGCACCACGGCCTCCACGGTCGCGCCTTCGGGCACGCGCCCGGCGGACAAGTGGTTGATCTGCACCTTGGAGCCGCCGGCCGATGCGCCCGCGCCACCGACGATCAGGTTGCCCTGTGCCATGGCGTAGATGCGGCCGTCCGCGCCCTTCAGAGGCGTGGCGATGAGTGTGCCGCCGCGCAGGCTCTTGGCATTGCCGAGCGACGAGACATTGATGTCGATGGTCTGGCCCGGCTGCGCGAACGGCGGCAATTGCGCCGTCACGAGCACGGCCGCCACGTTCTTCAGCTGCATGCTGGTGCCGGGCGGCACGGTCACGCCCATCTGCTGCAGCATCGCATTCAGGCTCTGCGTCGTGAACGGCGTTTGGGTGGTCTGGTCGCCCGTGCCGTCGAGGCCGACCACCAGGCCGTAGCCGGTGAGCGCGTTGTGACGCACGCCCTGCACGGCGGCCACTTCCTTGATGCGCGCAGCCTGGGCCGGCGCGGGCCACCACACGGCGGCGCTCGCCAGCGCGAATGCCAGCCCGACGACCCAGCGCACCAGGCGGTCGGTCGGCGGTGCGGCAGTCGGTTTCAGAACGGCATCGTGCATGGGGCGGGCGGGCGTCATGGCAAAGGGGGCTCGACCGATTCTCGAAAGACTTCAGATCGGCATAACGCTCAAGAAGACACGCGAAAGCCAGCCAATTGCATTCGCCTCGGCGGTCGCGCCGCGCCCGCGGTGCTCCACGCGCACGTTGGCGATCTGCGTGCTCTGCACGCTGTTGCCGGCCTGGATGCTGCGCGGGTCGACCTGGCCCGAGAAGCGCAGCACGTCGACGTTGCTGTTGACGCCGATCTGCTTCTCGCCCGCGATCAGCAGGTGGCCGTTGCTCATGACGCCGGTCACGATGACGGTGATCGTGCCCGAGAAGTCGTTCGTATTCTCGGTCGCGCCCTTGCCTTCGAAGGTGTTGCTCGACGTGCCGGTCGCGGTGGCCTTGCCGAACGCGCTGGTGCCCAGGATCGGCAGCGCGGTGACCGAGCCATTCAGTGCGCCGGTCTTGTCGATCGTGCTCTTGCTCGACTGCGTGGCGGTCACCTTCTCGACGATCGCCACCGTCAGCGTGTCGCCCACCAGGCGCGCGCGGTGGTCCTCGAACAGCGGGCGGTATTGCGCGGCCTGGAAGATCGCGCCGTTGTTCACGACCGGCACCGGCACAGGCATCGGCATGGCGGGCCGCGTATCGGCGACGTCGACACGCGCCGGCATCAGCGTGACGCAGCCTGAAAGCAGCGCCAGGACGGCGGAGGCCACCAGGCCAGCGATTCGTTTCATGAACGTGGCGGTCCGGTCAGAGCTGGCCCAGGCGCTGGAGCATCTGGTCGCTGGTCTGGATGGCCTTGGAATTCATCTCGTAGGCGCGCTGCGTGGCGATCATCGTGACGAGTTCCTCGACGACGTTGACGTTGCTGCCTTCGACGAAACCCTGGCGCAGCGCGCCCAGGCCGTTGGTGCTCGGCGCGCCGGCGTTCGGCGTGCCCGATGCCGCGGTCTCCGCGAAGAGGTTGCCGCCGAGCGCCTCGAGGCCGGCCGGATTGACGAAGTTGGCCAGTTGCAGCTGGCCCACGGTGGCCGGCGCGGCCTGCCCCGGCAGCGTCACGCTGACCGAGCCGTCGCGCCCCACGGTGACGCTGCGTGCGTTCGCCGGAATCGTGATGCCGGGCTGCACCTGGTAGCCCGCCTGCGTGACGAGCTGGCCGTTGGCGTCGAGCTGGAAGGCGCCGTCGCGGGTATAGCCGGTGGTGCCGTCGGGCATCTGGATCTGGAAGAAGCCGTTTCCCTCGACCGCCATGTCGAAGGTGTTGGTCGTCTGGTTCAGCGTGCCCTGCGAGAAGTTGCGTGCGGTGCCCGCGGCGCGCACGCCCAGGCCGAGTTGCAGCCCGGTGGGCAACTGGCTCTGCTCCGACGTGGCCGAGCCCGCCTGGCGCAGGTTCTGGTACATCAGGTCTTCGAACACCACGCCGCTGCGCTTGAAGCCGTTGGTGGCGACGTTGGCGAGGTTGTGGGAGATGGCGTCCAGCTTGGTCTGCTGGCCTTCCATGCCGGTCTTGGCAATCCACAGCGAACGGATCATGCGAGGGCTCCTTCGGGCAATGTGACCGATGGTCGCGCGCACTTGAGGCTGCGGATCGCCGGATAAGACCCCAACTGCGGTGCCAGTTCGGGCGCGGCGTAGAGTCCTGACGCCGCGCGCAGTGCCGGCGCCACCGCAAGAGGAACTGCCCATGCCCATGCCCCTGCCCACCCGCCGCGCCTTCATCCGGCTCGTGCCCCTGATCGGCGTTGCCACGGTCGCCGCGTGTTCGAAGAAGGCCGAGGAGATGCCAGCCGCGGCGGCACCTGCCGCGCCCGCACCCGCACCCGCACCCGCACCCGAACCTGCACCGGCCCCTGCCGCTGCCCCAGCGCCAGCGGCCGAGCCCGCGGCGGCACCCGCGCCGGCCACGGCCGCCGGTCCGGTCGATCCGTCCGAGGCCGCGGCGACGGCCCTCGGCTACGTCACCACCGCGTCGGCAGCGGACCGCACCAAGTTCCCGAAATACGCCGATGGCCAGGCTTGCGCGAATTGCGTGCTCTATGCCGGCGCGGCCGGGTCGACGAGCGGCCCCTGTCCCATGTTCGGTGGCCGGCCAGTCGCGGCGACCGGTTGGTGCAGCGCCTACACCAAGAAGACCGCCTGAGCGCGGGCGCGACAAGGCCTTTCGATCGGCGCGTCGAGGGGCCTTCGGTTCGATCTGGGGGGGTCAACACATCCCTAGAGCAACGATCGAAGACCCTTACTTTTCGGGATGCCGGGGCCGCCCTGTCGGTGCTGAAGTAGAGCCCGAGCCGAAGCATCTGCGGCGGCCGGACCCACCGATGGAGGCGCTCCATGAAAGACTTCACGCCCGAGCCGCAAGGCGCTGCCGACGCAGCCTTCGAATTGCGCTTCGCCTCGCTGTTCGACCCCGGTCGGGGCTTGGCCTTTCCTTGTGACCGCGCGGGCCACGTCGACCTCGACCACCTGGCTCCGCGTGCGCGCAGCAACTACCTGTATGCCCGCGCGATGGTCGGGCGCGAGTACGCCTGCCCGCGGGTCCAACTGCATTGACGTCCAGCGGCCTTCGGGCGCGTGGATGTCATCGTCAGTCGGCGGCAGGCTGCGGCTGCTCGCGTCCGACCTGCCCCGTGCGTCTTCCAGATGAATCGAATCGCGGCATCCGGGCAGTTCCCGTCGGGCGCCAGGCGGTTCGCGCCGAGCGGTCTGTCGACCTCAGCGACAACTGCGCCGGCTTCAACGCTCAACCGAGCGAAACGTTCACGCCCTTGACCAGCGCGGCGAGTTTCTCGGTCGCCTGTTTGATACGCAGCGTCATCTGATCGTCTCCAGCGGAAAACGCCGCGGCGAACGCGGGGGCCCGGACCCATTGCCAACGGTCGACGGTGCGCGCGTTTTTCAATCGCGATCTCCGTGGGGATCCGGGCGCCTTCGGTGCGAGGAATCGCCCGTCGCCCCCATTCAAGCAACCCTGCGCTGCGCGTGGGCGGTCAAGAGTTCACACACCGCATGCGTGACTTCCGCCGTCGTCGCCTTGCCGCCCAGGTCGCCGGTGTGCAACTTCGGATTCGCGGTGACCTGCTCGATGGCCTGCATCACCCGCGCGGCGGCTTCCTGCTCGCCCAGGTGCTCCAGCAGCATCACCACCGACCAGAACGTGCCCACCGGATTGGCCAGGCCCTTGCCCATGATGTCGAAGGCCGAGCCGTGGATCGGCTCGAACATCGACGGGTAACGGCGCTCGGGATCGATGTTGCCGGTGGGTGCGATGCCCAGGCTGCCGGCCAGCGCGGCGGCCAGGTCGCTCAGGATGTCGGCGTGCAGGTTGGTCGCGACGATCGTGTCCAGCGAGGCCGGGCGGTTGATCATGCGCGCCGTCGAGGCGTCGACGAGTTCCTTGTCCCACGTGACGTCCGGAAACTCCCTGGAGATCTGCAGCGCGATCTCGTCCCACATCACCATCGCGTGGCGCTGCGCGTTGCTCTTGGTGATGACGGTGAGCAGCTTGCGCGGGCGCGACTGGGCGAGCCTGAAGGCGAAGCGCATGATGCGCTCGACGCCGGCGCGCGTCATGATCGATACGTCGGTGGCCGCTTCGATCGGGTGGCCCTGGTGCACGCGGCCGCCGACACCGGCGTATTCGCCCTCGGAGTTCTCGCGCACGATGACCCAGTTCAGGTCGTCCGGACCGCAGCGCTTGAGCGGGGCGTCGATGCCCGGCAGGATGCGCGTCGGCCGCACGTTGGCGTACTGGTCGAAGCCCTGGCAGATCTTCAGCCGCAGGCCCCACAGCGTGACGTGATCCGGGATGTGCGGGTCGCCGGCCGAGCCGAAGAGGATCGCGTCCTTGTGGCGGATCGCATCCAGGCCGTCGGCCGGCATCATCTCGCCGTGGGCGCGGAAGTAGTCGCCGCCCCAGTCGAAATTCTCGAATTCGAAGCGGAACGTGCTGCTCGACCTGGCGAGCGCCTCCAGCACTTGCCGGCCGGCGGGAATCACTTCCTTGCCGATGCCGTCGCCCGGGATGGTGGCTATGGCGTAGGTCTTCATGGGGGTCTCCTCGAGAAGGGTTGCGCAGCGACCTGAATGTAGGCAATGGACGGTCGACGCGCTCACGGCCAAATTGAATCCATTGTTTACCTGAGACCAACAATAGACGGCGCCAACGCCGGGACGGAGAACCCATGGCCCCTGGCACGAACAATGGCATCCAGCCCGCCGTCAGCCGTCGACGGTTGCGCCACAGCCCTTGTCGCAGCCCCCGCAATCGCCCCGGGCACGCGCCGGCGGTGGCGCGCGGCTTCGGGTGGCAACGGGGCAGGAAAGCCGATCGCCGGCGTCAGCCCTCGGCCACCGCGTGGTGCGCCATCAGTTCCAGCGCCTTCACCAGCGCCGAATGGTCCAGTTGGTCCCAGCCCTGCGCCGCGCACACCTGCATCAGCTGCGCCGCGTTCGCCGTCTGCGGCAGCGCCACCCCCAGCGCCTTGGCCCCCTGCAGCGCCAGGTTCAGGTCCTTCTGGTGCAGCC
>JAHECD010000221.1 GCA_024641945.1 Rubrivivax sp.
GGCCCACAGCCAGGCCCGCTCGCCGCGCGCCGGCACGAGCGCCGCCTCCCCCGGCACACGCAGCACGTGGCGGCGCAGCGCGTCGAGCCAGTGCCGCGAGCTGCGCGGCGCGAGGTTGGGCAGGCCACAGGCGTCGCACAGCATGTGATAGCCGTCGAAGCGCATCAGCGGGTTGGCGTTCACGGCGAGCGTCGACAGCGCGCAGATGAAGAAGACCACCCCGGCCAGATCGCGCAGCGCACCCGGCTGAACCGACAGCGCGACACCCAGCGCGAGCGACGCCAGCGCCAGCTCGACCACGATGCCCGCGGCGGCCACTGCGAGACGCTGGCGCGCACGCGGCAGGGCGGACGCGGCCGACGCATCGACATACGGCACCGGCATGAACATCAGCAACGAGATGCCCCATTGCGGCACCCTGGCGCCCCCATGACGCGCGGCCAGGCCGTGGGCCCCTTCGTGCAACAGCTTGACCACGGGATACACCAGCGCCGCCAGGCCGATCAGGTGCGGCGTGGACATCGCGCCGCGCAATTGCGCGCCGAGTTCACCCGCATTCAGCGCAGCCGCCACGAACGCGACGCCGACCAGCAGCAACCACAGGGCCAGCGCCCACGGCGTGAACAACATTGGCAGCCGTGGTGCCCAGCGCGCGAGCAGCGCGTCCGGGTTGCCGAGCGGAAAGCGCCACGCCAGCAGCGAATTGGGTTGTGGCGCTTGCGCGGCCGTCGAGGGCGTGCCGTCGAGCGCCGCCGGGCCGCCGCCGGGTGAGGCGGCGTGGGTGCCGAAATCGGGGCGTCGGTCGAAGCTCATCAGGCCCGCCGCGTGCAGCCTTGCGAGCATGTCGAGCAGCTCGTCCTGCGTCGGCGCGTCATCGCCGAGTTCGGCCAGCGCGATGTCCCACAGTCGCTGCACCGTGTGGTGCCCGTCGCAGCGTGCGATCGGGCTCCAGGCCGCGCGGTTCATGCGCAAGCTGCGCGTGCCGTCGGCACGCACCAGCACGTGCCAGACCTCACCGCGCACGACCATGCGCTCGCTGCGCGCGCCGGTGTCCAGCTGCGGGCGCAGGCCCGCGAGGCGGAACCACTGCGCGCTGAGCAGCGGCGCCGAGGCTTCCAGGGCCATCGTCGGCGCCTTCATCCGAACCACTCCCACGCCGTGATGCGCACGGCGTCGACGAGCCGGCGTGTCCAGCGCCACAGCGTGGGGGCACGGCCGACGCCGATCTGCGCGTTGCCCTGCAAGCCGGGCCGCAGGCCGGGCGCGCGCGCGAGCAGCGCGCCCTCGACCTCGAAGACGTTGCGCCCGTCGACCGCCGTGGCCGCGGGCGTGATGCGGGTCACGCGCAGCGGAAGCGTGTCCCACGGCAGCGACGTGAGCGCCACGGTGCCGGTCTGGCCGGCCCGCACGAGGGCGATGTCACGTTCGTCGACCTCGACCATGACGCGGAACTGATCGGCCGGCGCCAGCGTCATCAGCTCGGCGCCCTGCTTCACCGGCGCGCCGAGCTGCTGGCTGAGGTCGCCCTGCACCACCACCGCGTCGAAGGGCGCGACGAGGCGCGAACGCGCGAGTTGTTCGTCCACCAGTGCGAGCTGCGCTTGCGCTTCGTCGGCCTTGCTCTGGTGCTCGACGAGCAGCGAGCGGTCGGCGCGTGCCTGCGCGGCGGCATATGCATCGAGGTGCTGCGCGAGCTGGCTCTGCCAACGCTGGCGTTCGAGCTGCAGGTCCTGGTCGGCGAGTTCGATCAGCGGCTGGCCGGCGCGCACGATATCGCCGGGCCGCGCGTGCACCTGCTGCACGTAGCCGTCGGCCGGCGCGGCCAGCACACGTTGCACCGCACCTTCGAGACGCGCACGGCCGCCCACCGGCAGGCCCGCCGGCAGCAGGAACAGGACCATCACGAACGCGGCGCCGGCCACCGCGGCACGGCGTGCAAATTGATTCTTCGGCTGCCCGCCCGCGGCCCACCAGCCTTGCAGGGCGTCGGCGGCGCGGCGCGGCCAGGGGCGCTCGTTGGCCTGCATCAGCGCGAGCACCGGCGCCACGAGGCACGCCAGATGCTCGAGGTGTTGCAGCGCCGCCGCATCGATCGGGGTGGCACCGGCGCGCTCGACGCACAGCGCGCCGAGGGTTTGCCCGCCCGCCACCAGCGGCACACCGGCGGCACTGCCGCCGTCAGCGGCCAATGCATGCAGCGCCAGCGTGATGCGCGGCACCTGCGCAGGCGCACGGCCCATGCGCGGGCGGCCTGCCGTGTCGTCCGACTCGGGCCAGACGATGGCGGCACCCTGGTCGAAGGTTTCGCCGAGGGCGGCCAGCAATCGGGCCTGGGCCTCGCCAGGATCATCGGCCCGGCTGCCGTCGGAAATGGCGGCCAGGCGCAGCACGAGACCGTCGGCCAGCGCGAGGCTCACGCGCGTGAACCGCCCTTGCGTGGCCAGCTCGCGCACGCAGGCCCGCACGGCGTCGTCGAGCCGGTGGCACGACAACAGCGCGGCCTGGAGCGCCAGCGCGACGTGCGCAGGCGGCGCCGCGTCGGCAGGAGCCGGTGCGGGCGCAGCAGGTCGGACGGCGGCAGGGGCGGGTTCGAGCAGTGAAATCGACATGGCGGGGGCACGCGGGCCCACACACCGCGGTTCAGCCGGAAACGGCACACCCGCGGCCGCGAGGCTCGCATGTCGAGTGTGGGCGGGGGCAGGACGTGGCGACGCGCCGAAAAGCCCGCCGCCCGCAGGCCAGATCGGCAGACTGCGCCACCCGGATACGTCCGGCGTGGCTGCCGGTGCGGCGGCCGCCCCGGCGGCTTGCCGGCCGGTCAGCCCGGTGGTCGGTCCTGCGGCGGCGACGGCAGGGGT
>JAHECD010000030.1 GCA_024641945.1 Rubrivivax sp.
GGCGCAGGCGTGCCAGCCGGCCCTCGCCGCGCACGCGGGCGGCTCGCTGCGTCAGCGGCACGCGCGACGGATCCTGCAGGGCCGCGGCGAGGTCTGCGCCACTTTGCCAGCGGTCAGCCGGGTCGACCTCCAGGCAACGCAGCACGACCTCCTGCAGCCAGGGCGGGCAATCGGGCCGCAGCGCGCGTGGTGGCACCGGGTCGGTGTACAGCCGCCGGCGCAGCCCGCGCACCGTGTCGGGCGCGCCGAACGGCCGCGCGCCGGTGGTGAAGTGATAGAGCATCACGCCGAGCGCGAAGAGGTCCGAGCGCGGGTCGCGGCGGACGAACTGCACCTGCTCCGGCGACATGTAGGGCCCGGTGCCGAGCGGCAGCACGAAGGCCTCGTCGAGCAGGTCGGGCAGGCGGCGGTGGCTGCTCAGGCCATAGTCCACGAGCACGGCCGTGCCGTCGGGCCGGAACAGCAAATTGCTCGGCTTCACGTCCAGGTGCACGACACGCTGACGGTGCAGGTCTTCCAGCGCGAGCGCCACGCGCGTGCCGACGTCGACGATTTCCTGCATGGGGAGCGGCGCGGCGTCCAGCCGCGGACGCAGCGACTCGCCCGCGATGCGTTCCATCACGATGTAGGGCTGGCGGCTGAAGTCGCCACTCGCCACGAAGTGCGGCACGTGCGCGCCGGTGAGCGCCGGCAGGATCAGCCGCTCGGCCTCGAAGCCGACGAACGCCGCCGGGTCCCGCCCGCCCAGCATGCGCGGCACCTTCATCACGAGCGGCAGGGTGCCGCTGTCCGGTGCCGTGCAGTCCGGCGTGCGCGAGACGGCCCACACGTGCGCGAAGCCACCGGTGTGCAGCGGCGCATCAAGGCGAAAGCCGTCGATCACGTCGCCCTCGCGCAGGCCCGCCTTCGGCGAGGCAGCGGGGGTACGGTCGGGCGGCGGTGCGGAGGGCTCGGGCATCTCGTCGCGCGGCTCGTCGCGCATCGGGTGTCGGGTGTCGGGTGTCGGGTGCCGCAGCGTGCCACAAGCGCCGGCGCACGCGACTGATGGCCGTCAAGTCGGCAGGGGCACCGAATCCCCGGCGTCGATGTTGGGATTCGTGTGCAGGTACAAACCGCACTTCCCACATCGATCCAGGACAGACCATGAACGACCCCAAGCACCGCCTGACCGCCGCCGACTTCGACCCGGAGATCCTGAAGCTGTTCGACCAGTACGTGCATGGCGTGATCGACCGGCGCGGTTTTCTGGACCGTGCGGCGCGTTACGCAACGGCCAGCGGCATGACGGCGGCCGGCCTGCTGGCGGCGCTGAGCCCGGACTTCGCCAACGCGCAGAAGGTGCCGCCGACCGATGCGCGCATCAAGACCGAATTCGTCGAGTTCGCCTCGCCGGCCGGCAACGGCAAGGTGCGCGCCTACGTCGCCCGCCCGGCACAGGCCGCCGGCCCGCTGCCGGTGGTGCTGGTGGTGCACGAGAACCGCGGGCTGAACCCGCATATCGAGGACATCGCCCGCCGGCTCGCGCTCGACAATTTCATCGCCGTCGCGCCCGATGCGCTGTTCACGTTGGGCGGTTACCCCGGCGACGAGGACAAGGCGCGCGAACTCTTCGGCAAGCTCGACCTGCGCAAGACGGCGGACGACTTCGTGGCCGCCGCGGGCTGGGCGCGCACGGTCGCCGGCGGCAACGGCAAGCTCGGCGCGGTGGGCTTCTGTTATGGCGGCGGCATCGTCAACCTGCTCGCCGCGCGTGTGCCCGAGCTGAAGGCCGCCGCGCCGTTCTATGGCCTGGCCGCGCCGCTCGACGAAGTGGGCAAGATCAAGGCCGAAATGCAGATCGTATATGCGGAGAAGGACGACCGCATCAACGCCACCTGGCCGAGCTACAAGGACACGCTGGAAACCGCCGGCGTGAAGTTCGAGGCCCATGTGTACCCCGGCACGCAGCACGGCTTCAACAACGACACCACGCCGCGCTACGACGAGGCGGCGGCCCAGCTGGCCTGGAGCCGCACGCTGGCGTTGTTCAACCGCACGCTGAGGGGCTGACGGCGGCGGCCGGTCCGCCGGGGTCGGCGGCCCGGCCGGCGATTGATCACACTCAATTCGACCGACGCGGGCCACGCTTAGCCTGCCGCTGCCGATGGGGGCGAACAGGAGTGCGGTCATGAAGGCAGGTGTGTGCATGCGGGCAGGCGTCGCGGCCTTGGCGCTGGGGATGTCGGCGTCCGGCGTAGGAGCCGGCCAGATCGACGCGGGGGCGTACGTGCTGACCTACGCCGATGCGATGGGGGCCCCTGTGGTCTCCACGCTGGGCGACTCGACCACCTATACCTTCCCGGTATTCGAGGTAGGCGACCATGCTGATGACCCGCACTTTTGGGCGGCGACGTATTTCGCTGGCCCCGTCGATATTGCTGCGGCACCGGGCTACCGCATCGCGGCTCGCCCGGACGTCACGTTTCCGGTTCACGGCGAACTGCAGATCGTGTCGGCGGCCGATTTGCTTACCATCGATACGCGTAGCATGACGATCGCCAAGTCGGCCTATCTCACCTATCACGAATATTGGTCGCTATCGACGGAATACGCTGATCGGAGCGAATACTACGAGCAGTCCGGCGCCGTGTTGCCGAACTCGTTCACGGATGGGGCCCGCGTGACCTTCGTTGCGACGGCGAATGCATTCGAATTGGAAAGGTGGTCCGGTGGGTGGTTCACTGGAACCGTCCGCCCCGTCGTCTACGTCGACAGCCGCTACGTCACCACCGCCGTGCCGGAGCCGGCGACGCCGGTGCTGCTGCTGGCGGGCCTCGGGGTGTTTCTGGGCGTGCGGCGGCTGCCAGCTTGGGCGCGGCGAAGCTGAGGCCGCACCCCGCCTGCCTACATCACCGCCCCCAACTGCCACGGCACGAATTCGTTCTGGCCGTAGCCGTGGCGCTCGCTCTTGGTGGCGCGGCCGGACGCCGTCTCGAGCATCAGGCGGAAGATGCGCTCACCCACCTCGTCGACGGTCTCGTGGCCGTCGATGATGGTGCCGCAGTCGATGTCCATGTCGTCCTCCTGCTTCTTCCACAGCGCGGTATTGGTCGACAGCTTGAGCGACGGTGACGGCGCGCAGCCGTAGGCCGATCCGCGCCCGGTGGTGAAGCAGATGAGGTTGGCGCCGCCGGCCACCTGGCCGGTGGCCGACACCGGGTCGTAGCCGGGCGTGTCCATGTAGACGAAGCCCTTGGCGCTGACCGGCTGCGCGAACTCGAAGACATCGACGAGGTTGGTCGTGCCGCTCTTCGCGATCGCGCCCAGGCTCTTCTCGAGGATCGTCGTCAGCCCGCCGGCCTTGTTGCCGGCCGACGGGTTGTTGTCCATGCGCATGCGGTTGCGCGCGGTGTAGGCCTCCCACCACGCGATGCGCCGGAGCAGCTTGTCGGCGACGTCTTTCGACACCGCGCGGCGCGTCAGCAGATGCTCGCCGCCGTAGATCTCGGGCGTCTCGCTGAGGATCGCCGTGCCGCCGTGGCGCACCAGCCGGTCGACCGCCGCGCCGAGCGCGGGGTTGGCGCTCAGGCCCGAGTAGCCGTCGCTGCCGCCGCATTGCAGGCCGACCGTGATGTGCGATGCCGGCACCGGCTCGCGCTTGACGCGGTTGGCGTCGGGCAGCAGGCCCTTGATCAGTTCGACGCCACGCGCGACGGTCTTGGCGGTGCCGCCGGTCTCCTGGATATTGAAGGTGACCATGCGCGCGCCTTCGGCCAGCCCTTCCTGCGCGACCAGCCCCTGGATCTGGTTGGTCTCGCACCCGAGCCCGACCACGAGCACGGCGTAGAAGTTGGCATGTTTCGCGTAGCCGCCGAGCGTGCGCCGCAGCACCTGCAATTCCTCGCCCTCGCTGTCGGTCGCGCAGCCCATGCCGTGTGTCAGCGCGACCACGCCGTCGACGTTGGGGTAGGGCGCCAGCATCTCGGGGTGCACGTCGCGGCGGAACTGGTCGGCGATCGCACGCGCCGCAGTGGCCGAGCAGTTGACGCTCGTCAGCACGCCGATGTAGTTGCGCGTGGCCACGCGGCCGTCGGCGCGCACGATGCCGTCGAAGGTGGCGGGCTGTGCCACGAAGTCGGTCGGGTGGACGCCGGCTCCAGGCTCGTGTGCACGCTGGAAATCACTGAACACGAGGTTGTGCGTGTGCACATGCTGCCCCGGCGCGATGGCTTGCGTGGCCGTGCCGATGATCTGGTTGTAGCGCCGCACCGCCTCACCCGCCGCGATGGCGCGCGTGGCAACCTTGTGGCCGGGCGGAATCAACCCGGCCACCGTGACACCTTCACCTTCGAGCGCGGTGCCACCCAGCAACTGGCGGCGCGCGATGACGACGTTGTCGGCAGGATGAATGCGAATGAATGGGGTCATGTCTACTCCAGAAGCCTTGGGATTCGGCTGGCAGCAGGCCGCTCATTGCCGCCGTTCTTGCAGTGGGTCGGAGGCGTTGCGCGGGCCGAGGCCGCCGGGCGAGTGCCTCCGCTCATGTCCCCCGGACTGGGCTGCGCCCAGTCCTCCTCCTTGACTTCGCTGCGGCACTCGCCCGCCGTCCTCGGCCAGACAAGGCGTTGGCGCGCTACCGTTGAACAACCTATGCGTATCGGATCAGGGTGGCGGGGCGTTCTCTGGAGCGAAGTAAAGGAGGAGGGTCGGCCGCAGGCCGGCCCGGGGGACATGAGCGCAAGAGAACGCCCCGGCGCCCTGATCCCGCACGCGGCATCGAACGCGAACGACCGCAACGGGCCGAAAAACGACATCACTCGTCGATCAGCGCAGGGTCCCATGCGTGCACCGTTTGCTGCTGCTCGCCGAGCTTCTCGATCCACAGGCGCATCGTGTCGCCGGGCTTCAGGTAGACGGGGTTCGGCTTGATGCCCAGGCCCACGCCCGGGGGCGTGCCGGTGGTGATCAGGTCGCCGGGCTCCAGCGTCATGAATTGGCTCAGGTGCGAGACCAATTGCGCGCAGGTGAAGACCATCGTCTTCGTGTTGCCCTTCTGGTAGCGGTGGCCGTTGACCTCCAGCCACATGTCCAGGTTCTGCGGGTCACCCACTTCGTCGGCAGTCACCAGCCAGGGGCCGATCGGGCCGAACGTGTCGCAGCCCTTGCCCTTGTCCCACTGCGTGCCGCGCTCGAGCTGGTATTCGCGCTCCGACACGTCGTTGATCGTGCAGTAGCCGGCCACGTGCTTCAGCGCGTCGGCCTCGCTCACATAACGGGCGCGCGAGCCGATCACGACACCCAGTTCGACCTCCCAGTCGCCCTTGACCGATCCCTTGGGCAGCACCACCGGGTGGTTGGCACCGACAGCGCAGCTGACGGCCTTGGTGAAGACCACCGGCTCCTTCGGAATCGGCATGCCGGACTCGGCGGCGTGGTCGGCGTAGTTCAGGCCGATCGCGATGAACTTTCCCATGCCGACCCACGGCACACCGAGCCGGCCCTGCGGCACGACCGGCAGCTTGGAGACATCGAGCGCGCGCAGCGCGGCCAGGCCCTCGGGGCTCAGGTGGCGGGGCGCGAGGTCGCCGATCAGGCCGCTCAGGTCGCGGACCTGGCCCTGGGCGTCGAGGATCGCGGGCTTTTCATGCCCCTTCGGGCCGTGGCGAAGCAGTTTCATGTCGGATTCCTTTCAGGCAAGAAGCGTCAATTGGACCAGCCGCCGTCGATGATCTGGGCGGTGCCGGTGGTGAAGGCGGATTCGTCGCTGGCCAGGTAGACGGCCAACGCGGCGATCTCGTCGGCGCGGCCCAGCCGGCCCATCGGCTGGCGCGAGATGTACTGTGTCTCCACCTGGTCCAGCGTCTGCCCGCTGGCCTTGGCGCCGGCCGCGATGCGGTCGCGCAGCGACGGCGATTCGACGGTGCCAGGGCAGATCGCGTTGCAGCGGATGCCCTTGGCGATGAAGTCGGCCGCGACCGACTTGGTCAGGCCGATCACCGCGGCCTTGGTCGCGCCGTAGACAAAGCGGTTCGGCGCGCCCTTGATGCTGCCCGCCACCGAGGCCACGTTGATGATGGAGCCGCCCTTGCCGGCGAGCATCGCCGGCAGGAAGGCCTTGATCATCTGGAACTGCGAGCGCACGTTGAGCTTGAATCCGAAGTCCCATTCCTCGTCGGTGCAGTCGAGCACGGTGCCGCTGTGCACGAAGCCTGCGCCGTTGAACAGTACGTCGACGGCGCCATGCGCCGCGGCGGCCGCCTTCACGGCCGCGGCGTCGGTGACGTCCAGGCGCAGCGTCGTGCAGCCGCATTCGGCGCCCAGCGCGGCAAGCGCCTCGGCGTTGATGTCGGTGGCGATCACGCGGGCACCTTCGCGCACGAAGGCGAGTGCGGTGGCGCGGCCGATGCCCTGTCCCGCGGCGGTAAGTAGGGCGGTCTTGCCTGAAAGTCGGTTTGCCATGTGCTGGTCCTTGGTCAAGAAATCGTGTGGATCGCGCGGGCGCGGCGCTGGATCTCGCTCCAGCGCCACTCGATGCCCAGGCCGGGCGTGTCGGGCGCGATGGCGTGGCCGTCCTCGATCGCCATGCGGCTGTCGGCCACCGCGTCGAGTTGCGGGATGTATTCGACCCAGGCCGCGCTCGGTGCGGCCGCCGTCAATGAGACATGCAATTCCATCAGGAAATGCGGGCACACCGCAAGGTTGAAGGTTTCCGCCATGTGCGCGACCTTGAGCCACGGCGTGATGCCGCCGATGCGCGCAACGTCGACCTGCAAAATCGATGCGGCGCCCTGCTGAACATAGGCTGCGAACTGCGAGACCGAATACAGCGATTCGCCGACCGCGATGGGCACCTCGCTGGCGGCGGCCAGCCGCGCGTGGCCGACGATGTCGTCGCCCGGCAGCGGCTCCTCGAACCACGCGATGCCGAGGTCGGCATATCGTGGCGCGCGACGCAGTGCCTCGCTCAGCGTGAAACATTGGTTGGCGTCGACCATGATCTCGAAGCCGTCGCCCACGGCCTCGCGCACGGCCTTGAGGCGCGCCACGTCCTGGCTCACATGCGGCTGGCCGACCTTGATCTTGGCGCCCTTGAAGCCCGCGGCCTGCGCGGCCAGCGTCTCCTCGACGATCTTGCCGGTGGGCAGGTGCAGCCACCCACCTTCGGTCGTGTAGACGGGGATCTTCTTCTTGGCGCCGCCCGCGGCCACCCACAGCGGCTGGCCGTCGCGCCGGCAGCGCCAGTCCCACAGCGCGGTATCGATCGCGGCCAGCGCAAGGCTGGTGATCGCGCCGACGGTGGTGGCGTGGGTCGAGAACATCAGGTCGCGCCAGAGCGCCTCGATGTGCGCCGGGTCGCGGCCGACCAGGCGCGGCGCCAGGTGGTCGCGCAGCAGCGCCATCACCGACGAGCCGCCGGTGCCGATGGTGTACGTGTAGCCGGTGCCCTGCGAGCCGTCGTCGCAGGTGATGCGCACGAACGGCGTCTCCTGCGTCACGAAGGACTGGATCGCATCGCTGCGCGGCACCGGCGGCGGCAGGTCGACGTGCAGCAGTTCAACGGAGGTGATTGATGTCATGGAGGGGTCGATGAAATGGGAATCGGCCGCCGCAGGCTCGGCGGCGGTGGTCCACGCGCTACATCCCCACCAGCCGCGGCAACCACATGCTGATCGAAGGCACGTAGGTCAGGATCACCAGGCTCGCCAGCAGCGGCACGAGCCAGGGCAGGATGGCCATGGTCGTGCGCTCCAGGCTCAGCTTGGCCACACGCGCCAGCACGAAGAGCACCATGCCCATCGGCGGGTGCATCAGGCCGATCATCAGGTTCAGCACCATCACCAGGCCGAAGTGCACCGGATCGACCCCCAACTGCGTGGCGATCGGCAGCAGGATCGGCACCAGGATCGTGATGGCGGCCGTGGGCTCGAGGAAACAGCCCACGAACAGCATCAGCAGGTTCGCCAGCAGCAGAAAGACCCACGGCTCCTTGGTGAAACCCAGCACCCACGCGGCGATCGCGCTCGTCACACCGGTGGCCGTGAGCATCCAGCCGAAGATCGAGGCCGCTGCCACGATGAACATCACCGTCGACGTGGTCTCGACGGTGTCGAGGCAGACCTTGATGAACATCTTCCAGCTCAGCGTGCGGTACCACGCCAGGCCCAGCACCATGGCCCACACGCAGGCCGCGATCGCACCTTCGGTGGGTGTGAACAGGCCGGTGGTCATGCCGCCGATCAGCAGCACCGGCGTCATGATCGGCAGCACGGCCTGGAAGTTGAAGTAGCGGTCGGCGGCAAAGAGCACCACCAGCGCCACCGCCACCGTCAGCTGTGGCTGCAGCCCGGCCTGTACCAGCCCATAGAGCGCCAGTGGCCAAGCGATGACGACGGCCATCTCGATGAGCGCCTTCGACACCCGGTGCCACTCGAACTTGATGTCGCCGCCCCAGCCATGCTTGTGCGCGAAATACGCCACCGTCAGCATCATCAGGAACGCCATCAGCACGCCTGGCAGGATGCCGGCGAGGAACAGCGCACCGACTGAAACGTTGGCCATCATCGCGTAGATCACGAACGGCAGCGACGGCGGGATGATCGGCCCCAGCGTGGCCGAGGCCGCCGTGACGCCGACTGCGAACTCGAGGTCGTAGCCGTGGTCCTTCATCGCCTTGATCTCGATCGTGCCCAGGCCGGCGGCATCGGCGATCGCAGTGCCGCTCATGCCCGCGAAGATGACCGAGCCGATCACGTTCACGTGACCGAGGCCACCCTTGAGCCAGCCCACCAGCGCCAGCGCGAAGTTGTAGATGCGGTTGGTGATGCCCGCGTTGTTCATCAGGTTGCCGGCGAGGATGAAGAACGGCACGGCCAGCAGCGGGAAGCTGTCGATGCCGCCGATCATGCGGTGCACGACGGCAAACGCCGGCAGGTCGCCGCTGACGACGATGTAGATCAACGACGAGCCGGCCATGGCGATGGCCACGGGGATGCCGCTGGCCATCAGGAAGAGGAAGAGGATCTTGAGCATGCGTGCGGCGGCCGGGCTTAGCGGTCGTCCATGGTGGTTTCGGGCCGCTCCAGCACGCTGTAGCCGCGACCCAGGTGGATGCGCATGACCCACACCGAGCGCAGCGTGCACGCGGCGAAGCCGAGCATGCACACGCCGTAGACGATATTCATCGGCAGGTCGATGATGGTCATCTGGTAGTTGCCCATCTTCTGCATCAGCATCACGGTGAGCACGGTCATCGTGCCGAAGAAGGCGATGCGGCCCGCATCGACGGCGGTGGCCAGCAACCGCGCGGGGCGCGGCGGCAGGTAGCGGTACAGCAGGTCGACCTGGATGTGGTTGTTCTTGGCCACGCCGATGGCGGCGCCGACGAAGACCGTGCCGATCAGCAGGTACCGTGCGATCTCCTCGGTCCACGCCGCGGAATCGTTCAGCGCGTAGCGGGTGAAGAACTGGTAGAAGACCGTCACGCCGAGGATCCAGAACAGGGCGAGCGCGGCCCAACCCTCGAACGTGGTGTGCGACAGATCCACCTCTTCGTCGACGGCGTGGAATTCGCCGTCGTCGCCCATCACTTTGGGCAATGCGTCCAGGTCCATGAATGCTCCGCTGGCCGGGGGCTCAGACTGGCCGGCACCGCGGATCCGGCGTGGCCGGTCCGGGCGTGCCGCCCTGAGGCCCCGTGAAGGACCTCCTCGGGTTCCTTGGGAGCGGCCCGGAGGCCGCCCCATGGGGGGTCACTTGATGCTGACGATGCGGTCGTAGTCCTTGCGGTCGAAACCCATCGACTCCGGCGGCGAGTTCTTCAGCACGGCCTGGCGGAAGCTTTCGCGGTCGACCTCGTGCACGCCCAGGCCCTTGCTCTTGAAGACCCCGGCGAGTTCGCCTTCGCGCGCCTTGATCTTGGCGCTGGCGCGTGCGGCGGCCTCGAGGGCCACGTCGGAGAAGATCTTCTTTTCAGCATCGGAGAGCTTGCTCCAGACGTGTGGCGCCACCTGCGTGGTCAGGCCGTCGACGATGTGCCCGGTGAGCATGATGTGCTTCTGGACTTCGAAGAATTTCTTCGCCTCGATCGTCGTCAGCGGGTTCTCCTGCGCCTCGACGGTGCCGTTCTGCAGCGCGAGGTAGACCTCGGCAAACGCGATCGGCGTCGGGTTGGCGCCGCAGGCCTTGGGCGTGGCGGTGTAGGCCGGCACGTCGGGCACGCGGATCTTCAGCCCCTTCATGCCGGCGCAGTCCTTGAACTCGCGGTTCGACGACGTGTGGCGCGCGCCGTAGTACGTGTAGGCGAGGATCTGGATGCCGGTCTTCTCGCGGTAGCCGTCGACCATCTCCTTGAAGACCGGGCTCTTGCTGTAGGCCAGCAGGTGTTCGCCGTCGCGGAAGATGAACGGGTAGTAGGCGATGCCCAGGCGCGGATAGCTGCGCGCGGCGAAGCTCGGGCCCGAGATGATCATGTCGACCGTGCCCAGCGTCATGCCCTGGTTGATGTCGGTTTCCTTGCCGAGCGAACTGGCCGGAAAGACCTGGATGTCGAACTTTCCGTTGGTGCGCTTCTTGATCTCTTCGGCCGCCCAGACCGATTCGGTGTGGTACGGCTCGCTGGTCTCGTAGACGTGGGCCCACTTGAGCTTGGTCTGCGCAAGGGCGCCGGTCATCGGGGCAGCCGCCAGCAGGGCGGCCGCGGCAGCCAGCAGGGTCTTCAGGGTTTGTCGCTTCATCGTGTGTCTCCTCGTTGTTTCAGGGGGAAAGGGATCGTCTGGGATCATTCGCAGGTCAGTTGCACCTTGGTGCTCTTCGTGCGGTCGAGTGCCAGTGCGAAGGCTTCCTTCGCCTGGCCCAGCGGCAACTGCGCGCTGATGAGCGGGCGCACGTCGACGCGGCGCGTGCGGATGGCCTGCACGGCCCAGTCGAAGGCCTGGTGCGCGCGGAAGGCGCCACGGTAGTCGAGCTCGCGCGCCATCACGCTGTTGGCCGGGAACGTCACCTCCGGCGGCAACGTGCCGACCTGGACGATGCGTCCGCCCCGGCGCGTGGCCGTGAGGCAGGTGGCGAGTGCGGCGGGGCTGCCCGCGGCTTCGATCGAGACGTCCGCGATGTCGGCCAGATCCTCGGGCTTGGCGCGGTCGCTGCGGATCATGCGGTCGGCGCCCACGGTGCGCGCCATCTCGAGCGCGCGGTCGTTGATGTCGCAGACGATCACGTGCGCGGCGCCGGCCAGGCGCGCCGCCATCACGCTCATGCAGCCGATCGTGCCGCCTCCGGTGACGAGCACCGTCTCGCCCATCACGGGGCCAGCGCGGTGGATCGCGTGCAGGCCGATCGACAACGGCTCGGCACACGCGATCTCGCCGAGCGAGATATCGGGTTCGGTGATCGTGGTGAGCTGTGATTCACCGAGCACGAAGCGCTCGCGGAACATGCCCTGCGCATGCGGGAAGACGCTTGCGCTGCCGAGAAAGAACATGTGCCGGCAGAGATTGCCACGCCCGGCGCGGCAATAGTCGCAGCGGCCGCAGGGGTGCGACGGGTTGATCGCGACCCTGTCGCCCGGCTTCACGCGGGTGACGGCGCTGCCGACGGTGTCGACGATGCCCGATGCCTCGTGCCCCGGCACGAGCGGTTCGCGCACGACGAACGCACCGACGCGGCCTTCCTTGTAGTAGTGCAGGTCGGAGCCGCAGATGCCGCCGGCGCCCAGGCGCAGCAGCACGTCGTGGGCGCCGAGCGCACGCGGGGTTTCCTGGTCGAGCCGCAGATCGAGTGCGGCGTGGATGGTGCAGGCGAGTGACATCGTGATGCCTCCGTTCAGGGTGTGGTTTCGGGCGTGGCTTGTGGCCATGCCTCGGCAAAGCGCTCTTGCGAGCGCTCGAGGTGCTGATGCATCGCCGCACGGGCGGCGTCGGGCTTCCTGGCGGCAATGGCCGCGACGACGCCGCGGTGCTCGACGATCGCCTTGCGCCAGCTCTTCTCGTTCTCGAAGTGGTGGCCCATCTGCTCGAAGAGCGGGTTGTTGCGCATGTCGTAGAGCTCGCCAACGGTCCGCAGCAGCGGGCCGTTGCCGGCGATCTCGGCCACCCGCACGTGGAACAGGCGGTCGCCGCGGATCGGCATCGCGCCGGCAGCGAGTTCGTCGTCCATGACGGCGAGTGCCTCGCGCAATCCGGCGACCTGCTCCTTGGTCGCGTGCAACGCCGCTACCGCCGCGAGCTCGCACTCGATGAGCTGGCGTGCCCGGATGATTTCGAAAGGCCCGAAGGCCGTGGGTTCGAGGCGAGGCGCGCTGGCGGCGGGGTCGCGTGCGACGACATGGATGCCCGACCCTGGCCGCACTTCGACCAGGCCTTCGACCTCGAGTGCGATCAGCGCCTCGCGCACCGATGGGCGCGACACACCGAGTCTCGCCGCGAGGTCGCGCTCTGCAGGCAGGCGCGTGCCGACGTCGTATTCGCCGCGGCGGATCAGCGCGCGCAGCTGGTCGGCAATCTGGCGGTACAGGCGCTTGGGCTCGACGGCCTGGATCGGCATGGGGTGGGGGATGGAAGCGGTAAAGTGGTCAGGCCAGTTGGGGTTCATCGTAACGCTGGCGGCGGCGCTCTGCAGCACAGGAAAACCCCTGCCCGGCGCGTCGCCCACCGCCAGGGAACTGGTCGCCCTACAGACCCGCAGCGTCGAGGTCGGCGCGGTTCGGCAAGCCTTCCGTATCGCCACGCACCTGAACCGCGCGCGCGCCGATCCACGCGGCACGCCGCACCGCGTCGGGCACCGGGCGGCCGTCGAGCAAGGCACTGATCACGCCGACGGCAAAGCCATCGCCGGCGCCCACGGTGTCGACCACCTGATCGACCGCGAATGCGGGCACGTGTCCGCATCCGTGCTGGCCGTCGAAATACGCGCCGCCGGGTCCGAGCTTGACGACGACCAGGCTCGCGCCCAGCGTGCGGTAGAAGCGGGCCACGCCCTCGGCGGTGTCTTGCCCCGTGAGCAGGCGCCCTTCGTCCAGTCCCGGCAGCACCCAGTCGGCGTGCGCGGCCAGGCCGTTGAGCGTGGCGCGCATGGTGTCCTTCGACGGCCACAGCGCCGGGCGCAGGTTGGGGTCGAAGCTGATCGTGCGGCCGTGCGTGCGCATGTGCGACATCGCGGTCTGCGTGGCAGCCAGCGTGCCGGGCGTGAGCGCCGGAAAAATGCCGGTGACGTGCAGGTGACGGGCCTGCGCCAGCCAGGGCAGGTCGAGGTCGGCAGGCGCCAGATGACTCGCCGCCGATCCTTTGCGGTGGTATTCGATCGGCGGGTCGCTGCCGTCGTCGACCCGGCCCTTGAACATGAAGCCGGTCGTGGCACCGGGCACGACCGCGACGTGCGAGCAGTCGATGCCCTCGTGCGTGAATTCGCCGATCAGGAAGCGGCCCATCGAATCGTCGCCGAGTCGGCTGACCCAGCCCATGCCCAGCCCCAGGCGCGCGATGCCGACGGCGACATTGGTCTCCGCGCCGGCGGTTCGCTTCTCGAAATGGCGGACGGTCTCCAGCGGCCCGGTCTCGCCGGCGACGAACAGGGCCATCGCCTCGCCGAGGGTCACCACGTCCAGACTCACGACAGGGCCTCCAGCGTCGACACCACGCCGCGCCTGCGCAGCGACTCGAGCGCCGGTGCGATGGCGTCGACGAGCGTGGGTACACCGGCCAGGTCGCCGAAGACCGGTGCAAAGAGCGTGAAGGCGCGCGCGCGGGACTGCGCATCGGCGAGTGGTTCGACGCTGCTCGCGATTGCGGCCAGGTCGGCCGCCAGCGGATCGTCGATCGCGTAGGGCCTGCCTTGTTCGTCGTGCCCGCGCAGATAGTGCAGCCAGGCCGCGACCGCGAGGCCCAGGCGCGCGATCGGCCGGCCCGCGGCGAGCCGATCGCGCACGGTGCCGAGCAGGCGCTGCGGCAGCTTTTGCGAGCCGTCCATCGCGATCTGCTGCGTGCGGTGCGCCAGCGCGGGGTTGGCAAAGCGCTGCAGCAGGCTGGCGCGATAGACGGCGAGGTCCAGGCCGGGCAGCGCCGGCAGGGTCGGCTCGATCTCGTCGCGCATCATCGCCTCGACCACGCGCCGCAGGGCGGGTTGGCCGATCGCGGCGTCGACCGTCTGCCAGCCGGCCATCGCGCCGAGATAGGCGATGGTGGAATGCGCGCCGTTGACCATGCGCAGCTTGAGCGCCTCGAACGGCGCCGCGTCGGCCACGAAGCGTGCGCCGGCGAGGTTCCACGCCGGGCGGCCGGCAGCGAAGCGGTCTTCCACGGCCCAGTCGAAGAAGGGCTCGGCCATCACGGGCCAGGCGTCGTGCAGGCCGAGTTGCGTGTCGATCCGCGCGCGGTCGGCGTCGGTCGTGCGCGGCACGATTCGGTCGACCATGCTGTTCGGGAAGGTGCATTCGCTGGCGATCCAGTGCGCGAGCGGCGGATCGATGCGCTCGGCAAAGGCCAGCACCAGACCCTGCAGCGTGTGGCCGTTGGACGGCAGGTTGTCGAGCGACAGCAGCGTCAGTGGCCCGTGCCCCGCCGCGCGCCGCCGCGCCAGCCCGTGCACGATGAAACCGATGGCGCTGCGCGGCGCATCGGCATGCACGAGGTCGTGCACGACGTCCGGGTGATCGAATTTCAGCGCACGTGTCGCCGGGTCGTGGGCATAGCCCTTTTCGGTGACGGTGAGGCTGACGATGTGCGTGGACGGCGCGGCGATGGCCTGCAGGACGGCGCCCGGATCTTCCGGTGCCACCAGCACCGATTCGATGCAGCCGATCACCTGCAGCCGCTGGCGCGCGTGGCCGGCATCGTCGGCGTCGCGCACGGCCACGGTGTACAGGCCGTCCTGCGGCGCCAGGGCATCACGTGTGTCGGGCTGGCGCAGCGAAACGCCGACGATGCCCCAGCGCAGGTCGCCTTCGGCATGCAGCGCGGCCTCGGTGGCGACCGCGAGGTGCGCGCGCATGAAGGCGCCGATGCCCAGGTGCACGATGCCGGGCTGCAGTGCGCCGCGGTCGTAACCCGGTTGGGCGACTTCACGGCCCAGCGACGAGAGGGTGGCGCTGCACAGCGGGCGCATCGTGCGGACCTTCACCAGTCCCACAGCGTGCCGTCGCGCTGCAGCCGGTTGACCGGCAGGTAGGCGCGCTGGTACGGGTACTTGGCGGCGAGCGCCTCGTCGATCGTCACACCGTGCCCCGGGGTGTCACCGGGATGCATGAAGCCGTTGGCAAACGTATACGCATGCGGGAAGACGGCATCCGTCTCCTCGTTGTGCGGCATGTGCTCCTGGATGCCGAAGTTGGGCACCCACAGGTCGAAGTGCAGCGCCGCGCCCATGCACACCGGCGAGAGGTCGGTGGCACCGTGGCTGCCAGTGCGCACCTGGTGCAGCGCGGCCAGGTCGGCGATGCGGCGCAGGTGCGTGATCCCGCCGGCGTGCACGACGGTCGTGCGGATGTAGTCGATCAGCTGGTTCTGGATCAGGTCCTTGCAGTCCCAGATCGAATTGAAGATCTCGCCCACCGCAATGGGTGTGGTCGTGTGCTGGCGGATCAGCCTGAAGGCCTCCTGGTTCTCGGCTGGCGTCGGGTCCTCCATCCAGAAGAGACGGTAGGGCTCCAGGTCCTTGCCCAGGCGCGCGGCTTCGATCGGCGAGAGGCGGTGGTGCACGTCGTGCAGCAAGTGGTGGTCCCAGCCGATCGCCGATCGCACGGCGTCGAAGAGCTTGGGCGCGTGCAGCAGGTATTTGGCCGTGTCCCAGTCCTGCTCGGTCGGCAGGCCCTTGGTGGCGGGCTCGTATTTCTTGCCATCGGTGCTGACGCCGTAGACCTTGTCCAGGCCCGGCACGCCGCTCTGAGCGCGGATCGCCTTGTAGCCGAGTGCGGCGTGTTTGTGCACCTCCTCGACAGCCTCCGCGATGTCGCGCCCGTTGGCATGGGCGTAGACCATCACGTGCTCGCGGCTCGCGCCGCCGAGCAACTGGTACAGCGGCAGGCCGGCGGCTTTCGCCTTGATGTCCCACAGTGCCGTGTCGACGGCGGCGATCGCGCTCATCGTCACCGGGCCGCGCCGCCAGTACGCGCCGCGGTAGAGGTACTGCCAGATGTCCTCGATCCGGTGCGCGTCGCGCCCGATCAGGCAGGGGATGACGTGGTCGGTGAGGTAACTCGCCACGGCGAGCTCGCGCCCGTTGAGCGAGCCGTCGCCGAGGCCGACGAGGCCTTCGTCGGTCTCGATCTTCAGCGTGACGAAATTGCGGCCGGGGCTGCAGACGATGACGCGGGCGTCGGTGATCTTCATGCGAACTTCATGCGAATGGTCCTGGATTTCGGCCGGCCCACCCGAGGCGGCTCAAGTCGTCGCGCGATCGGGTTCGATCTGGGTGAGCCGCTGCCTGCTCCGGCAGGTGCCGCGCGTCGTTTGATCGGATCGGGTCCTTCGACCCGCCGTCGATCTCAGCGCGGTACCAGCTTGACGTGCGCGAGTTGCTCCTGCGCTTCGACCAGCGACGGCACCAGCTTCTTGCCGTGGCCGAGCGCGCTGGCGATCGCCAGCGACTGGTGCACCGCCTCCCCCATCACGCTCGGGATGGCCAGGCCCTCGGCCAGGTGGGTGTAATAGCGGACGTCCTTGCGCGCGTTGTCGAGCTCGAACTTCAGCCCGGTGAGATCGCCGTGCAGGGTCTTGGCCATGGCCTGGAACAGCCCGCAGTTCACGGGCCCGGCGGAGATGAGCTCCACCAGGCGCTGCAGGTCGACACCCGCGCGCTGGCCCACCGCGAACGCTTCGGCGGTGGCCGTGCAGATGGCCTGTGCGATGAAGTTGTTGAGCAGCTTGATCGTGTGGCCGGCGCCAGGGCCGCCGACGTGGAAGACGTTCTCGGCAAAACCGCGCATCACCGGTTCGAGTTGCGCAAAGACGGCGGGCTCTGCGCCCACCATCACGTTCAATCGGCCGGCTTCGGCCTCGACCGGCGTGCGAGACAGCGGCGCATCGACGTAGGTGACGCCGGCGGCCGCACTCGTTTCGCGCAGCTTGGCCGTCGAGTCGGGCTCGCTGGTGGAGCAGTCGACGATCAGCAGGCCCTTGCCGGCACCCGCCAGCAGGCCGTTGGTGCCGAGCACGCAGGCCTCGACCTGCGGGGACCCGGTGACGCAGATGAAGACGATGTCGCTGCCCGCGGCCAGGGTCTTGGCGTCCGGCACTTCCTTTGCGCCGGCGGCCAGCAGGTCGGCCACGGTGTCGCGCTTGCGGTGCACCGTGAGCGACAGCGCGTGGCCCTTGGCGATGAGGTTCTTGGCCATGCCGTGGCCCATGAGGCCGGAGGCGCCGATGAATCCGATGCTTGCCATGTGTGGTGCTCCCGCAGGTCAGCCGCGGCCGACGAAGGGCATCTTCGTCGCCATCACGGTGGTGAAGAGGATGTTGGCGGTCAGCGGCAGCCGTGCCATCGTCATGAAGGTTTCGACCACCGCCGACATGTCCATGCGGTCTTCCGGCTTGATGCTGCCGTCCGCCTGCGGAACGCCGTTCACCATGCGGGCCGTCATGTCGCTGGCCACATTGCCGATGTCGATCTGCCCGACGGCGATGTCGAACGGCCGGCCGTCGAGTGACGCGGTCCTGGTCAGGCCGCTGATGGCGTGCTTGGTGGCCGTGTAGGCGATCGAGCCCGGCCGGGGCGCGTGCGCCGAGATCGAGCCGTTGTTGATGATGCGCCCGCCCTGCGGCGACTGCGTCTGCATCAACTTGAAGGCTTGCGACAGGCAGAAAAAGGCGCCGTTCAGGTTGACGTCGACGGCCTGGCGCCACACCTTGGGGTCGAAGTCGCCGGGCAGCGTGACCGGCAGCGAGATGCCGGCATTGTTGAAGAGCAGGTCGAGGCGGCCGAAGCGCTGCTTGACCTGCGCGAACGCGGCCGCCACCTGCGTTTCGTCTGCCACGTCGCAGGGCAGGGCGATGCCGCGCGACCCAGCGTCGCCGGCCGCGGCGATGGCCTGCTCAAGCAACTCGGCACGGCGGCCGATGAAGGCGACGGTCCAGCCGTCCTTCAAAAGGGCGGTGGCGCAGGCCTTGCCGATGCCGGAACTGGCGCCGGTGACGAGGGCGATCTTCGAAGTGGTCATGGACGGTACCCTTGGTGGTTGAGGGGTTGGCGGGCTGGCGACGGCGCAGTGGAGGTGGGGCGCGGCCGAGGGCCCGAGGCGTGGTCGTTCAGTGGTTGTCCTTGGGGACCGCGGCGCCGCGCTTGCCGCGCAGGAAGTCGAGGTCGGCGCCTTCGTCGGCCTGCAGCACGTGGTCGATATAGAGCTTCCAGTAGCCGCTGTCCATCGCCGGCTTGGGCGGCTGCCACGCGGCGCGGCGGCTCTCGAGTTCGGCGTCGTCCACGTGCAGGTGCAGGCGGCGCCCGGCCACGTCGAGCGTGATCGTGTCGCCGTTGTGCACCAGGGCCAGCGGCCCGCCCGCGGCAGCCTCGGGCGTGGTGTGCAGCACCACGGTGCCGTAGGCCGTGCCGCTCATGCGTGCGTCGCTGATGCGGACCATGTCGGTGATGCCCTTGCGCAGCACCTTGGGGGGCAGCGGCATGTTGCCGACCTCGGCCATGCCGGGGTACCCCTTGGGGCCGCAGTTCTTCAAGACGAGGATGCAGGTTTCGTCGACGTCGAGGCTTTCGTCGTCGATGCGGGCGTGGAAGTCGTGGCTGTCTTCGAAGACCACCGCACGCCCCGTGTGCTGCAGCAGCGCCGGCGTCGCCGCGCTGGGCTTGATGACGGCGCCACGCGGCGCGAGGTTGCCGCGCAGGATGGCGATGCCGGCCTTGTCCTTGAACGGGGCGGCCACGGTCTTGATGACGTCCGCGTTCCAGTTCTGCGCATCGGCGATGTTGTCGCCCACGGTCTTGCCGTTGGCCGTGACTGCGCCGAGGTGCAACGTGGAGGCGATCTCCTTCATCACCACCGGCAGGCCGCCGGCGTAGCAGAAGTCTTCCATCAGGTATTGGCCCGACGGCTGCAGGTTCACGAGGCAGGGCATCTCGCTGCCCAGGCGCTCGAAATCGTCGATCGTGAGCGGCACGCCCAGGCGGCCGGCGATCGCGATCAGGTGGATCACTGCATTCGTGCTGCCGCCGATGGCGGCGAGTGTGCGGATCGCATTCTCGAATGCGTCACGTGTGAGGATTTCCGAGAGTTTCTGGTCCTCGTGCACCATCTCGACGATGCGCCGGCCCGCGTTGCGCGCGAGCACGTTGCGGCGGCCGTCCACCGCCGGGTAGGCGGCATTGCCCGGCAGGCCGACGCCGAGCGCCTCGACCATGCTGGCCATCGTGCTGGCCGTGCCCATCGTCATGCAGTGCCCGTGGCTGCGGTGCATGCAGCTCTCGGCCTCGAAGAAATCCTGCAGCTTGAGCGTGCCGGCACGCACCTGTTCGCTCATGCTCCACACGCCCGTGCCCGAGCCGAGTTGCTGGTCACGCCAGCGGCCATTGAGCATCGGGCCGCCAGACACGCCGATGGTCGGCAGGTCCACGCTGGACGCGCCCATCAGCAGGCTGGGCGTGGTCTTGTCGCAACCCATCAGCAGCACCACGCCGTCGATCGGATTGCCGCGGATGCTTTCCTCGACGTCCATGCTCGCCAGATTGCGATAGAGCATGGCGGTGGGACGCAGCAGCGTCTCGCCGAGTGACATCACGGGGAACTCGAGCGGGAAGCCGCCGGCTTCGTAGACACCGATCTTCACCTGCTCGGCCAAGGTCCGGAAGTGCGAGTTGCAGGGTGTCAATTCGCTGAAGGTGTTGCAGATGCCGATGACCGGGCGGCCATCGAACTGGTCGTGCGGCACGCCTTTGCCCTTGACCCAGCTGCGGTAGGCAAAACCATCACGGTCCTGGCGGCCGAACCACTGCTGCGAGCGCAGGTCCTCGGGCTTCTTGCGGGGCTTCGAACTCATCGTGTGCTGGCTTTCCCGGGTGTGGCTGACAACGGCCCGCCGATATTATGGTATGACGATTGAGGCCTGCAGCCGTAGAACCCCTAGGAGACGAATTTGTCCGCAACGACCCCGCCCGCCGTCCTGGCCGTGGCCAAGCTGTCGCCCCTGTACCTGGCGCACCTGAACGCCCATTGCACGCTGCTCGACCGGTTGCAGGAGTCCGATCCGGCCGCCCTGGCGCGACTCGCCCCGCAGGTGAGGGCCGTCGCCGCGAGCGGCGATTCGCGCGTCAGCGCCGATCTCATCAACAGCCTGCCGGCGCTCGAGATCATTTCGGTCATGGGCGTGGGCTACGACGGCGTGGACCTGGCCGCCGCGCGGGCGCGCGGCATCATGGTCACGCACACCCCTGACGTGCTGAACGACGACGTGGCCGATCTCGCCCTCGGCCTCATGCTGAGCGCGGCGCGCCAGTTGCCGGCGGCCGACCGCTACGTGCGCTCGGGCGAATGGGCGGCCAAGGGGCCGATGCCGCTGGCACGCAAGATGTCGGGCGCGCGGCTCGGCATCGTCGGGATGGGTCGCATCGGCCAGGCCATCGCGCAGCGCGCCGCCGCTTTCGGCATGACGATCGCATGCACCGCGCGAAGCGCCAAGGCCGAGCGGCCGTACCGCTACCTGCCCGATGCGAAGTCGCTCGCGGCCGAGAGCGACTTTCTCGTTGTCATCACGCCGGGCGGCGCGGGCACGCGCAAACTGATCGATGCCGACGTGCTGGCGGCACTAGGCCCGAACGGCATCCTCGTGAACGTCGCCCGCGGCTCGGTCGTGGACGAGGCTGCGCTGATCGATGCGCTCGAGCGCGGCGTCATCGCCGGTGCGGGGCTGGACGTCTTCGAGGACGAGCCGAACGTGCCCGAACGGCTGCGTGCATTGCCACAGGTGGTGCTTGCGCCGCACATCGGCAGTGCCACGTCGGCCACGCGCCAGGCCATGGCGGATCTCGCGTACGCCAACCTGCGCGCGCACTTCGCGGGCGAAAAGCCGCCGACGCCGGTGCCCGAGTGCCGTTGATGCGGGAAATCACCCGGGCACGGCAATTTCTAATCATCATACGATAGCGGTTCATCTGCACCATCCTTCGAACCACAAAGGAGACTCGAGACATGAAGCTGAAGAAGACATGGATGGCTTGCGCACTGGCCGCCGCCGGGATGTTGGCCGGCTCGCCCGCCTTTGCGCAGGAGAAGCTCACCGTCTGGTGGGTCAAGGGCTTCTACAAGGCCGAGGACGATGCGCTCTTCGCCGCGATCAAGAAGTTCGAGGAGAAGAACAAAGGCATCAAGATCGAACTCTCGCAGTACCCGATCCAGGACATGATCCCGAAGACCGTGGCCGCCATGGACTCCGGCTCGCCGCCCGACGTGGCCTACGCCGACGTCTACGACTTCCAGGTCACGGCCAAGTGGGCGTATGACGGCAAGCTCGAAGACCTGACCAGCGTCATCGACCCGCTGCGTGCCAAGTTCGAGCCCGCTGCGCTGTCGACCACGTTCCTGCTGAACAACGCCGAGAACAAGCGGGCCTACTACGCGTTCCCGATCAAGCAGCAGACCATGCACATCCAGTACTGGAAGGACATGCTGGCCGATGCGGGCTTCAAGGAAAGCGACATCCCGACGGACTGGAAGGGCTATTGGAGCTTCTGGTGCGACAAGGTCCAGCCCGCCTATCGCCAGAAGACCGGCCAGCGTGGCTACGGCACGGGCTTCCCGATGGGCGTCGATTCGAGCGACTCGTTCTATTCGTTCCTGACGTTTGCCGACGCCTACAACGTCAAGCTCGTCAACGACGCGGGCAAGCTGCTGGTCGATGACCCGACAGTGCGCCAGGGCCTCATCAATGCGCTGACGGACTACACCTCGGTGTACACCAAGGGCTGCACGCCGCCCTCGGCCACGAGTTGGAAGGATCCTGACAACAACGTCGCGTTCCACAACAAGACGATCGTCATGACGCACAACGCCACGATCTCGATCGCCGGCAAGTGGCTCGACGACATGAACAACGCCGCGCTCAACCCCGAGCAGCGTGCGATTGCGAAGAAGAACTACACCGAGCTGATCGCCACCGCCGGCTTCCCGAACAAGCCCGACGGCAGCAAGATGATCTACCGCGCGGCGGTCAAGACGGGTGTGATCTTCAAGGACGCCAAGAACAAGGCCGCCGCGAAGAAATTCGTCGCCTTCTTCCTCGACGAAGCGAATCTCCAGCCGTATGTCGAGGGCTCGCTCGGCCGCTGGTTCCCGGTGCTGAAGCACTCGCAGCAGTCGCCGTTCTGGAAGGCCGATCCGCACCGCACGGCGGTCTACAACCAGTTCATGAACGGCACCACGCCTTTCGAGTTCACCAAGAACTACAAGTTCACGGTGCTGAACAACGAAAACGTCTGGGCCAAGGCCATGAACCGGGTGCTCAACGAGAAGGTGCCGGTGGACAAGGCCGTGGACGAGATGATCGCCCGCATCAAGGCGGTTGCCGGAAGCTGACGTCGCCCCACGGGCTGCGGCGCGCAACGTGCGTGCCCAGCCCGCAATCTTCTGACTCTGCCTGACGCCCCGTGCCCACGGGGGTCGGTGCGGTGCCCAGGTACGCCAATCCAAGTGAACGCCATCGCCTCCACTCCGCAGGTTCGCAAACCCGCAGGCACCTTCGAGTTCTGGGGGCGCATGCTGGTGCTGCCGTACCTGCTGGTCTTCGCGGTCTTCGTGCTGTATCCGGTTTGCTACGGCCTGTGGTTGGCGCGTCATCCGGAGAGCTACGTCAAGCTCTTCGACGATCCGATCTTCTTCCGTACCGCGATCAACACGGTCATCTTTCTCGTCGTGGCCATCAACATCAAGATGGTCATCGCGATGGTGCTGTCGGGGTTCTTCATCCAGAAGCGCTGGTGGATCAAGGTGCTTTCGGTCCTGTTCATCCTGCCTTGGGCCGTGCCGTCGATTCCGACCATCCTGTCCGTGCGCTTCATGTTGAACCCCGAGTGGGGTGTCATCAACAGCCTGATCTTCCGCTTCACCGGGCTGGATGGTCCGAACTGGCTCAATGATCCGATGCTTGCGCTGACCTTCTCGATGGTCATGCACGTGTGGAAGTCACTCCCGTTCTGGACCTTGATCCTCATCGCCGGCCGGTTGTCGATCCCGAGCGAGCAGTACGAGGCCGCATCCGTCGACGGTGCGAGCAGCTGGCAGAAGTTCCGCTTCATCACCTGGCCGTCGATGCGTACGCTGTACCTCACGTCGACGATCCTGTCGATGATCTGGACGCTCGGCGACTTCAACTCCGTCTATCTGCTCACCGGCGGCGGGCCGGCCGACCTGACGCACGTGCTCGCCACCTTGGGCATCCGCTACCTGCGGCTCGACCAGGTGGACCTGGCGATGGCGTCGATCGTGGTGGCGTTGCCTCTCGTGTTGCCGCTGGTCTTCTTCATGATGAAGAGGCTCTCCAAATGAAGTGGAAGGACGTCACGGCAGAAGCCAAGCTGCTCCTGATCGGCATCCCGGTCTTCATCTGGACCCTGATTCCGGTCTACCACCTGTTTCTCTTTGCAATCTCGCCGCGCGATACCGCGACCACCGGCAAGCTCTGGCCCGACCACCCGACGCTGCAGAATTTCGAGTTCGTCTTCTGGCAGAAGCACTTCTATCTGAACCACTTCTGGCTTCAGATGTGGAACTCGGTGCTGATCGCGGTGGCGGTGGCCGTATTGACGATCTTCGTCGCGACAACGGCCGCCTTTGCGATCAGCCGGCTCAAGGTGCGCGGTGGGCGCACGGTGATGAATCTGGCGCTGTTCACGTACTTCATTCCGGCCGCCTTTCTGGCCGTGCCGATGTACAAGACGATGGGCAACTACGGCCTGCTGAACAACCAGTGGGCGTTGATCCTGGCGATGGTGACGATCGCGTCGCCCTACTGCATCTGGGTGCTCAAGCAGGCGAGCGACAAGCTGCCGTGGGAGCTCGACGAGGCCGCGCGCATGGACGGTGCGTCGCCGCTGCAGCTGTTCCGGCTGGTCTATCTGCCCCTGATGGTGCCTTCGCTGGTGGCCGTGGGCACCTATTCCTTGCTGTTGGCCTGGAACGAATACCTGTACGCCTTCCTGCTGCTGTCCAACGACAGGAGCGTGACCCTTTCGGTGGCGCTCGGCAACTTCCTGTCGGCCGACGATTCGCCGTGGGAACTGCTGATGGCCACCGGTTTCATCTACGCGCTGCCGCCGGCGGCGATCTATTACGCCTTCAAGCGCTACATGGTGGGCGGGCTCACGGCCGGCGCCGTCAAGAGCTGAGGAACCCCCATGGCATCCGTCTCTTTCCACGACATCAAGAAGGCCTACGGCAAGGTCGAGGTCCTGCACGGCCTGGGCTTCGACATCGCCGACGGCGAGTTCGTCGTGCTGGTCGGCCCGTCCGGCTGCGGCAAGAGCACGCTGCTGCGCATGCTGGCCGGGCTGGAAGAGATCTCCGGTGGCGAGATCAAGATCGACGGCAAGGTCGTGAACGACCTCGAGTCGAAGGACCGCGACATCGCGATGGTCTTCCAGAGCTACGCGCTGTACCCGCACATGACCGTGCGCGACAACATGGGCTTCTCGCTGCGGCTGCGCAAGGCCGACGCCGGCGCGACGGCCAAGCGGGTGGACGAAGCGGCGCGCATCCTGAACCTCGACAAACTGCTCGACCGCTTTCCGCGTGAGCTGTCCGGTGGCCAGCGCCAGCGGGTGGCGATGGGCCGCGCGATCGTGCGCGACCCCAAGGTCTTTCTTTTCGACGAGCCGCTGTCCAACCTCGATGCCAAGCTGCGCGTGGCCATGCGCGCCGAGATCAAGGCGCTGCACCAGCGCCTGAAGACGACCACGGTCTATGTGACGCATGACCAGATCGAAGCCATGACCATGGCCGACCGCATCGTCGTCATGCACGACGGCATCATCGAGCAGATCGGCACGCCGCTGGAACTGTTCGACCGGCCGGGGAACCTGTTCGTGGCGCAGTTCATCGGCTCGCCGGCGATGAATGTGTTCGACGGCAAGGTGCATGGCAGCGTCGTCAAGGCCCTCGGTCAGGAATGGCCCTTGCCGCCGGGGCTGGTCGTGGCGCAGGGCGCCTCCGTTCACTTCGGCATCCGTCCGACCGATCTGATGCTGTCCGCGGACGGCGTGGCGGCCGAGGTGGTCGTCGTCGAACCGACGGGAGCCGAGACCGAATTGCTGGTCGAGGTGGGGGGGCAGCAGGTCACCGTGGTGATGCACGGCCGGACGGACGCGAAGCCCGGAGAGACCGTGCACCTGACCTACGACACGACAAAGGCACACGCCTTTGACGCCGCGAACGGAAAACGCCTTTGACCAAGGGGTGAATGTGCGCGCTCCCCGGGTCGTGGTGATGGGCGTCAGCGGATGCGGCAAGAGTACCGTGGGTCGCGAACTCGCGCGCCTGCTGGGCGTGCACTACATCGAGGGCGACGAACTGCATCCGCCGCAGAACGTGCAGCGCATGTCGGCGGGCATTCCTTTGACCGACGTCGACCGCCATGGCTGGCTGCAGGAGGTGGCGGGACAACTCGCCAATGCCACGACGCAGGCGCGCGGCGTCGTCGTGTCGTGTTCGGCGTTGAAACGTAGCTATCGCGATCTGTTGCGCGCCGGCGCGCCCGATGTGCGGTTCGTCCATCTCCATGGTTCGCGCGAGGTGCTGGCCGGTCGCATGGCGGCCCGCACCGACCACTACATGCCTGCGTCGCTCCTGCAGAGCCAGCTCGATACGCTGGAGCCACCGGGTGTCGACGAAAACGCACTCACGCTCGATATCGCCGAGTCGCCGCAGGCCCTGGCCGAGCAGGCCTTTCAGCACTTGAGGAATGACGTCCCATGATCGATGCCCACAGTTTCCGTCTCGACGGCCGTGTGGCCCTGGTGACGGGTTCCTCCGCCGGCATCGGCTTGGCATTGGCGCGCGGACTCGGGCAGGCCGGCGCGACGGTCGTGCTGAACGGCCGCGATGCGGGCAAGCTGGCACAGACCGCGGCGCTGCTCTCGGGGGAGGGCTTGAAGATCGACGCCCGGGCTTTCGACGTCTGCGAGGCCGCAGCAGTCGATGCGGCGGTGGCCGATATCGAACATTCGGTCGGCCCGATCGACATCCTGGTGAACAACGCCGGAATCCAGCGGCGCGGCGCCTTTCACGAGTTTGCCGCAGCCGACTGGGCCGCGATCATGCGCACCAACGTCGACAGCATGTTCGTCGTCGGCCAGGCGGTGGCCAAGCGCATGGTGGTCCGCCGACGTGGGCGCATCATCAACGTCTGCAGCGTGCAAAGTGAGCTGGGCCGACCCGGCATTGCGCCTTATGCGGCAAGCAAGGGTGCGGTGAAGATGCTGACCAAGGGCATGGCCATCGACCTGGGCCCGCATGGCATCAACGTGAACGGCCTGGGCCCAGGCTATTTCAAGACCGAGTTGACGCAGAAGCTGGTCGCCGACGAGACCTTCAGCGCCTGGCTGATCGGCCGCACACCGAGCCGTCGCTGGGGCGACGTGGAGGACCTTGCCGGCGCAGCCGTCTTCCTTGCCAGCGATGCGTCGAGCTTCGTGAATGGCCACATCCTGTATGTGGATGGCGGCGTCACCGCGACACTCTGAACCCATGAGTACCTTCAAGAAAGTCGTCCTTTACACCGCCGGTGACGGGCGTGCACGTTTCCGTGACGACACGCTGGAATTGAGCGAAGGCAAGCCGCAGTCGATGCTGTCGCCGCTGCAGGCCACGGGCGGCTACCAGCTGCGCCGCAGCCCGGTAGGGTTTCGCAGCGATTTCCATTGCACTGGCGAGCCGCAGTGGGTGTTCATCCTGAGCGGCCGCATGGAAATCGGTCTGCAGGACGGCAGCTCACGCATCTTCGAGCCGGGCCAGCATTTCTTCTCGGCGGATACCTTGCCGCAGGGCGCGACGTTCGACCCTGACGTTCATGGCCATTGGAGCCGCCAGGTTGGCGCAGATCCGCTGGAAACCCTGTTCGTGCGCGGTTGACCATGCGTGCCCCGGCCGCTCACGTGCGAAGCGCCCGGCGCGCGGCCGAGGCACCGCTGAAGAACGCCCATGGGCACACACTCGACCTTCTTGGCGAAGCGATCGTGGCCGGGCAGTTCCTCCCCGGGGGCTCGATACCGCCGGAGCCGGCGTTGTGCGAGAGGTTCGGCGTCAGCCGCACGGTGATCCGAGAGGCGGTCAAGTCGCTCAGCGCGAAGGGCTTGCTCACGACGGGGCCGAAGGTCGGGACGCGCGTGTTGCCGTCCGACCAATGGAACTGGTTCGATCCCGACGTGGTGGCGTGGCAGAGCAAGGCGGGCCTGACGCGCGATTTCCTGCGCGAGATGCAGGAAGTTCGCCGAGTGCTGGAACCCGCCGCCGTGCGCATGGCGGCCGAGCGTGCCACGGCGAAGGATATTGCCGAGATCGAGGCCGCCTATGCCGGCATGAAGGACGCCATCGAGCAAGGTGGCGACTACGTCAAGTACGACCTGCAGTTTCACCAGGGCCTGCTCCGCGCCTGCCACAACCGCATGGTCGTGCAGATGAGCAAGACGCTCGGCGCACTGCTTCGCACGTCGTTCGAGATTTCGACCGCGCGGCCCTTCGGGCCGGCGAGTTCATTGCCGCTGCACCGTGCGGTGCTCGACGCCGTCATTGCACGGGCGCCGCAGCGCGCGGAGAAGGCCTCGCTCGTGCTGATCGACGGCGCGCGCGAGGACATCGAAGAAGTGCTGGCGTCGAGACGCAAGCTGCCGTCACTGGCGGCGCCTGCGGTGCGTCTGAGAGGACGCAAGCTGAAGATCACCGAATGAAGGAATCACGATCATGAGAGTGCTCATTACCGGCGGCGGCGGATTTGTCGGCGCGCGCCTGGCGCGCACGATGCTTGCAAAGGGCACGCTGGCTGGCCGACGCATCGAGCAGGTCGTGCTCGCCGACCAGGTGGCGCCACCTGCCGACCTGGCGGCCGACCGCCGCGTCGAGTCGCGTGTGGGCAAGCTGCTGGGTCAGTGCCAGGCCCTGCGCGATGAAGCGTTCGACGGTGTCTTCCACCTCGCTTCGGCGGTGTCGGGCGAGTGCGAAAGCGACTTCGACCTTGGACTCGCCTCCAACCTGGACAGCACCCGTGCATTGCTGGATGCGCTGCGCTACCGGGCGACGCAGGGAGCGGCCCCGACGCGTGTGGTGTTCTCGAGTTCGATCGCCGTGTTCGGCCCGGATCCGGCGTATCCGTTTCCGCCCCTCGTGGGCGACGACACATTGCCCACGCCGCAGACCAGCTATGGCACGCAGAAGCTCATCTGCGAGCACCTCGTGTCCGACTACACGCGCAAGGGTTTTATCGACGGGCGCGCCGCCCGACTGGTGACGGTGACCGTGCGGCCGGGGCGGCCCAATGGAGCCGCGAGTTCCTTCTTCAGCGGCATCATCCGGGAGCCGCTGGCGGGCGAAGAGGCGGTGCTGCCGGTCAGTCCCGACGTGGCACACCCTGTCGCGTCGCCGCAGACGATGGTCGACGGCCTGATCGCCGTGTACGAAGCCAGCCGGGAAGCCTTTGTCGGTCGGTCGGCCATCACGTTGCCAGGCCTGAACGTCACCGTGCAGCAGATGCTCGATGCACTGGAGAAGGTGGCCGGGCCGAAGGTCAGGGCGCGTGTGCGGTTCGAGCGCGACGAGCGTATCGCAGGCATCGTGGCCAACTGGCCGCGGGGTGTGACGACGGCGCGCGCCACGGCGCTCGGCCTGAAGGCCGAGACGACGTTCGAGGACATCATCCGCAAATACATCGCCGACTGCGCGGCAACGCCGGCGGCGCTGCGCGGCATGTCATAGCGCTGCTGCAGCTCAGCCGATGCGGCCGAGCAGGAGGTACTCCATCAGGGCCTTCTGCACGTGCATCCGATTCTCGGCCTCGTCCCACACGACGGACTGCGGGCCGTCGATCACGTCGGCCGTGACCTCCTCGCCGCGGTGCGCAGGCAGGCAGTGCATGAACAGCGCATCGGGCTGTGCGGCGGCCATCATCTCGTCGTCCACGCACCAGTCGACGAAGGCCTTGCGGCGCTCCTCGTTCTCGGCTTCGTAGCCCATGCTGGTCCACACATCGGTGGTGACGAGGTGGGCACCCGCGCAGGCTTCCAGCGGATGGTTGAAGACCTCATAACAACCGGCGTCACGGATCCCCGCCACGGCCGGGTCGATCTCATAGCCGCCGGGCGTGCTGACATGCACCTTGAATCCAAGGATCTCGGCCGCCTGCAGCCAGGTGTTGGCCATGTTGTTGCCGTCACCGACCCAGGCCACCGTCTTTCCGCGTATGGCGCCCCGGTGCTCGATGAACGTGAAGATGTCGGCCAGGATCTGGCATGGGTGGTATTCGTTGGTCAGGCCATTGATGACCGGCACCCGCGAATGCGCGGCAAAGGTGTCCAGCTTGGCTTGCTCGTAGGTGCGGATCATCACGATGTCGACCATGCGGCTGATGACCCGCGCGCTGTCTTCCACCGGTTCGGCGCGGCCCAGTTGGCTGTCGCCGGTCGTGAGGTGGACCACCGAGCCGCCCATCTGGTACATGCCGGCCTCGAAGCTCACGCGTGTGCGCGTGCTGGCCTTCTCGAAGATCATCGCCAGCGTGCGATCGACCAACGGCTGATAGCGCTCGTAGTTCTTGAAACGTGCCTTGATGATGCGTGCACGGTCGAAGAGGTACGTGTATTCCTCGGTGCGCAGGTCCTTGAATTGCAGGTAGTGCTTGATCAGCTTGTCGCCCGGCTTCATGGCTTGGTTTCCTCTGCGAGGAAAGCCTTTACCAGCGGCGCGAGGATGCCGACGATCTGAGCCGCCTCTTCGGCGCTCAGGATCAACGGCGGAACGAGGCGGATCACGCTGTCGGCCGTGACGCTGAGCATCAGCCCGGCATCCGCCGCGCGGTTCAGCAGCACGCCGCACGGGCGGTCGAGTTCGATGCCCAGCATCAGGCCCGCACCGCGAATCTCCTTTACGCCTGCGACGCCGGCGAAGGCCCGCTCGAGCCCAGCTTTGAGCGCGGCACCGACCGAGGCAGCGTTTTGCATCAGGCCATCCTCTTCCATGATGCGCAGCGTCTCGACGCCGGCGCGCATGGACAACGGGTTCCCGCCGAAGGTGGTGCCGTGGTTGCCGGGGCCGAAGACGTTCATGGCCTTCGGGCCGGTGACGACCGCGCCGATCGGCACGCCGGAGCCCAACCCCTTGGCCAGCGGCATCACGTCGGGCACGATGCCCGCCCACTGGTGCGCAAACCACTTGCCTGTGCGGCCGATGCCGCACTGCACCTCGTCGAGCATCAGCAGCCAGCCGCGTTCGTCACACAATTTGCGCAAGCTCTGCAGATAGTCCCAGCGGCTCGGGTTGATGCCGCCTTCGCCCTGGATCGTCTCGAGGAAGACGGCGACGACGTTCGGGTTGGACCGGGCGACCTCCTGCACGGCGGTCAGGTCGTTCATCGGCACGCGCACGAAGCCCTCGACCAGCGGCTCGAAGCCCTTTTGAATCTTCGGATTGCCCGTAGCCGACAGCGTGGCGATCGACCGGCCATGGAAGGCCTTCTCGTAGACGATGATCTCCGGGCGGTCGATGCCCCTGTCATGGCCGTACTTGCGCGCGATCTTGAGCGCGGCCTCGTTGGCTTCGAGTCCGGTGGAGCAGAAGAATACGCTGCTCATCCCCGACAGTTCGCAAAGCTTGGCCGCCAATTGCTCCTGCAGCGGCACCTCGTAGTAGTTGGAGCTGTGGATCAATTTGGCGATCTGCTCTTGGAGCGCGGGCACGAGCTTGGGATGGGCATGCCCCAGTGTGTTGACAGCGATGCCACCCAAGCCGTCGAGATACCTCTTGCCCTCGGTATCCCAGACCCAGCAACCTCGGCCATGTGACAGCGCGATCGGCAGTCGGCCGTAGGTGTTCATCACATGCGGCATCGGCCGTGCGGCGGGATCGGCGGGGCGCATCATCTCGTCGGCTCCTCAATCAAGGCATTGCGGGAAAGAAAAATGGCCGCTAGACACCTTTCGGCGTCAATCCGGCCGGAATTCATTCTAAAGGGCGCCTCGAATATGCCGAGGTACTCCTATTCGTTCCCGCGCAAGGTCTCCCATGCACGCCGCAATGCACCAAGGTGCCCGCAATCTCTGCCCCGCCGGCACGGTCCCTGCATGGCCGCAGACGTCTGCCGCGCAGGTCGCGGCGCAGTCCGAAGTCATGACCCTCCACAAGCCACGCCAAGCGTACATTCAGGGACTCACGCTCGACGGCAAAACCTTTCGGCCCAGCGATTGGGCCGAACGTCTTGCGGGCGCCATGTCGTCATTCCGCCCCGGCGGCAAGCAGTCCGGGATCGGTGCCTATATCGGCTACTCGCCGTACTGCGTGCCACGCGTCGTGGGCAGCGTCAAATGCGTGATCGTCAGCGAGGAGCTCCGCGACATCGAGCCGATGGCCTGGGATTTCGTCATGAACTTCGCACGTGACAACCAATTGAGGGTTGTCGACGTCGATTCAGAATCCGAAGAAGCGACCGAGGCGCGGCCTTGATGCGGCCCCAATGAAAAAGGGCCTGCAGATGCAGGCCCTTTTTTTGTTGCGATACCAGACTCAGGCGCTGGCTGGAGCGGCGAGTGCCTTTACCTTGGCAGCAAGGCGGCTCTTGTGGCGCGCCGCCTTGTTCTTGTGGAACAGGCCCTTGTCGGCGATCGAGTCGATCACGCTTTGACCGGACTTGAAAAGATCCGATGCCTTGGTCTTGTCGCCCGCGACGACGGCCTTCTGGATGTTCTTGACGACAGTGCGGAACTTGGAGCGCAACGAAGAATTGTGAGCATTCAGCTTCACGTCCTGGCGCGCACGCTTGCGGCCCGAGGCGAGGCGGACGGTCTTCTTCTTGGCTTTGGACGAGGTGGCCATTGGCTATTGCTGCTTTTTACTGCTGGGTGCTGATGGATATGCTGAATGGTTCGCTGGAACCAAAGACTATCGAGTATAGCATTCCCAGACTTCGCATGCAGAAGCCCGAAGGGCGGCTGCCTATAATCTGGGTTCAGCAGATGCCGCGCCGCCCCACCCGATGAATTTGCTCAAGGCGGCTTCCACCGTTTCACTGCTGACGTTGGCATCCCGGATCACCGGGTTGGTGCGCGAGCAGCTGATGGCTGCGTCGTTTGGTGTCAGTGCGGTCACTGACGCCTTCTACGTCGCATTCCGGATCCCCAACCTCCTGCGCCGCTTGTTTGCCGAAGGTGCGTTTGCGCAGGCGTTTGTGCCGTTGCTGGCTTCCACCCGGTCTGCCGACGGCGACGATGCGACGAAGCGTCTCATAGACGCCGTCGCCACGGTTCTATTTTGGTCCCTGCTCGCAACGGTCGCCTTGGGCGTGGTGGCGGCCCCCTTGCTGGTCTGGGCCATGGCGTCGGGGCTGGCCGCTTTCGATCACGCCGTATTCATGACGCGGGTGATGTTCCCGTACATCGGCTTCATGTCGCTTGTGGCGCTCTCGGCAGGGATCCTGAATACCTGGCGGCGCTTCGCACTGCCTGCGGCGACGCCCGTGCTGTTGAACATGGCGTGGATCGCCAGCGCCCTCTGGCTGGCGCCATGGTTCGGCCGACATGGGGTCGAACCCATCTACGCGTTGGCCGTCGGCGTCATGGTCGGGGGCGTGCTTCAGCTGGCCATTCAGGTGCCCGCATTGCGGCGCATCGGCGTTCTGCCCCGAATCGGAATGGGGACGGGCCCATTGCGGGCGGCATGGACCCATCCGGGAGTGACACGTGTCTTGCGCAACATGGCGCCCGCGCTGCTGGGCGTGTCGGTGGCGCAGATTTCACTGCTGATCAACACCCAGATCGCTTCGCGCATCTCTGTCGGTGCCGTGTCGTGGCTCACGTACGCGGACCGGCTGATGGAGTTTCCCACCGCGTTGCTCGGCGTCGCACTCGGCGTGGTGCTGACGCCGCAACTCTCCGCCGCCAAGGCGCGCAACGACGACGCGGGCTATTCAGCCATGATCGATTGGGGGCTTCGCCTGGTCGTGGTGTTGGCATTGCCCTGTGCAGTGGCCCTGATCGTCTTCCCCAGCGGGCTTGTTGCGGTGCTCTTCCATTACGGCAGGTTCGGGCCACAGGACGTGTCCAGCACGGTCCAAGCCGTGATGGGATACGGCGCAGGGCTGATGGGCATCGTCGGCATCAAGGTGCTGGCGCCGGGATACTTTGCGCGGCAGGATCTGCGAACGCCGGTGAAGATCGCCATCATGGTGCTGGTGGCCACGCAGTTGATGAACATCGTCTTTGTGCCCTGGATCGGCCACGCAGGCTTGGCATTGTCGATCGGGCTGGGCGCAATCATCAATGCCGGCTGGTTGTTGCGGGGGCTTCTGAAGCTCGGTGTCTTTGAACCGCTGCCCGGTTGGGGTCTCTTTCTTGCGCGCGTGGCGGCCGGTTGCGCGGCACTTGGCGCGGCTCTGTGGTGGGCGGCCCGATCGGTCGACTGGATCGGGATGCAGACGCATCCTTGGCAGCGGGCCGGTCTGGTGACGGCCGTGCTGCTCGGAGTCGCGTTGCTGTACTTTGGCGTATTGCGCGTCGTGGGTCTCGATCCGCGCCAGTTCGCGCGCCGTGGTGTCTAGGTGGGCGACCGTCGCGCGGCCGGGCAGGCATATCGCCGCCGGGGTGGCAAAGCCCCGAACCCCTACACTCCGGCCATGTCGATGTTGACCGGAGTCTTGCATTGAGCGGGATGCGATTCGAGGTGCCGACACCGTTGGAGTACTTCCGCTCTCTGGTGGCAGACGATGCGGCGTTCTCCCTGCTGGAAGCGGCGGTGCTGGTGGCACAGGATGAACACCCTGCACTCGACTCGCAAAGTGTGTTGCTGCAGATTGATGCGCTTGCAGAGCGTTTGCGCAGCCGGATCCCACTCGACGCCGTGCCGTTGCAGCGGCTTCGATTCCTGAACCGGTATTTCTTCCAGGAACTCGGTTTTGCGGGCAATGTGAATGACTACTACGACACCCGCAACAGCTATCTGCACGAGGTATTGACGACGCGTCGAGGGATTCCGATCACGCTGGCGCTCTTGTATGTCGAGTTCGCCAGCCACGCAGGTCTCAAAGCCAGCGGCATCAGCTTTCCTGGCCACTTTCTCGTCAAGCTGCGCATGCCGCGGGGTGAGGTCGTCATCGACCCATTCACGGGGCATTCGCTGTCACGCGAGGAGCTCGAGGAGCGACTGCTTCCGTACCGCCGGCAACGCGGGCTCGTCGGTGATTTCGAAGCGCCATTGGGCCTGTTCCTCCAGGCTGCGCCGCCGCGCGATGTGCTTGCGCGCTTGCTGCGAAATCTCAAGGAAATCCACCGCACTGCAGAAGACTTTGCCCGGCTGCTTTCAGTCCAGGAACGCCTCGTCATCCTGTTGCCGCAGGCGTGGGACGAGCGTCGCGACCGTGGTCTGGCATTGGCCGAACTTGGGGCCGACGATCTGGCTGCGGCCGACCTTGCCACGTATCTCGACCACTGCGGCGACGCCGACGACGCCCCGGCGCTGCGCGAGCGTCTGGCCGAATTGCGTCGCGCGGGCACGCCCCGGCTGCACTGATGGACCTGACCCTCGCCCAGAAGCGGACCCTCACCTGGCTGGCCATCGCGTCGGCAATTGCCGCTTGCCTTTGGCTGCTGGCGCCCGTGCTGACGCCCTTTCTCATCGGCGCCATCCTCGCCTATGCGTTGCATCCTGCCGTGGAGCGCCTCGCTTCGCGCCGTGTCCCTCGTGTCCTGGCCGTGGTGATCGTGGAAGTGGGCGCGATCGTGGCCGTGACGGCCACATTGCTGCTCGTCGTGCCGATCATGTCGAAGGAGCTGCCGCAATTGAAGGCGCAGATCCCGCTGTTCGCGGACCGGCTCAACCAGTCGGTCACGCCCTGGCTTGCCCAGCATGGGATTCATGTCGCCCTCGACGTGGAAAGCATCAAGGGATTCGTGGTCAAGTACCTCGATGCCAACTTCGAGGACTGGATCGCCACCGCGCTGTCGTCGGCACGCATCGGCGGAAGTTTCGTGCTTGCGATCGTGGGCAACGCGATCCTCGTGCCGGTCGTACTCTTCTATCTGCTCATGGACTGGCTCAAGATCGTCGACCGCGCGCAGCGAATGATTCCGCCGCGCCTGCGCGATGGCGTGAACGGCTTTCTCGAGGAGTGCGACGGCGTCCTTGGGCAGTACCTGCGCGGACAATTGGTGGTCATGCTCGTCCTGGCGGCGTACTACTCGATCGCGCTGGCGCTCTTCGGGTTCGACCTGGCGGTACCGGTCGGCGTTTTCACGGGCCTGGCGATCTTCATTCCTTACCTCGGTTTCGGCCTCGGCCTCGTGTTGGCCTTGTTGGCGGGATTGCTGCAATTCGCCAGCCTTTACGGCTTGGTGGCGGTGGCGGTGGTCTATGGGGTCGGCCAGGTCGTCGAGAGCCTGTATCTGACCCCTCGGCTGGTCGGCGAGCGGATCGGGCTCAATCCACTGGCCGTCATCTTTGCGCTGTTGGCGTTCGGCCATCTGCTGGGATTCGTCGGGGTGCTCGTGGCGCTGCCGCTCAGCGCCGTCGCGGTGGTGGCACTGCAGCGGCTCAAAGCGGCGTATTTCGGCAGTCGCCTTTATGGCGGGTGATATGAAGCAGGTTCCGCTCGCGCTGTCGCCCGACCCGCTGGTCAATTTCGCGGCGTTCGTGCCTGGACCCAATGGCGTGGCTTTGGCGCATCTTCAATCAGCCACGCCGCCATTGGCACCCGTCTACCTCTGGGGCGAATCGGGCAGCGGCAAGACCCACCTGCTGCGGGCCATGGCCGGCGCCTGCCAATGGGCCGGCCTTCGGGTGGGGTGGATCGAATCCGGCGACGCCTTGCCATGGGAGTTCGATCCGCACTGGAGCCTGCTTGTTTTCGACGACGTGCATGCACTGTCCGCCGTTGCGCAGCAGGCCGCGTTTGCCTTGCTGGTCGAAGCCCAGGCGCACGGTGTGCCGTGGGCCGCATCCGGCCCTGTCCCCGCCGTGGACCTGCCTTTACGCGACGACTTGCGCACCCGCATCGGGTGGGGCCATGTGTTTGCGATCGAGCCGCTGGGCGAGGCCGAGACGCGCGCCGTGCTGCGGCGCGAAGCCGACCGGCGGGGCATCTTCCTTTCCGATGACGTGATGGACTATCTGCTGAGCCGCTTCGAGCGGGACCTTGGCTTTCTGATGCAGATTCTCGACCGGCTGGATGAGTTTGCGCTCTCGACTCACCGCGCTGTCACTGTGCCGTTGTTGAAGCAGATGTTGGCCCAGGCGCAATCTGTATGAGCGCATCGGGATGAGGCTCACGCTCTTTGATCTCGATGGCACGTTGCTTCCGATCGACTCCGACCACGCGTTCGGTGAATTTGTCGTCCACCTGGGGTGGGCCGATCCGCAGGAGCATGGTCGCCGGAACGATGAGTTCTTCCGCGACTACCAGGCCGGGCGGCTGGATATGGGCAAGTACATCGACTTCGCCACGGCAGCCTGGCGTGGCCGGGCGGCTGCCGAGCTCGACATTGCATCGTCTCGTTTCATGGCCGAGGTCATTGCTCCCGCAATGCGCCAGCCGGCAAGCGCATTGGTCGAACGACACCGCCGCCGTGGTGACCGAATGGCCATCGTCACGGCTACCAATGACTTCGTCACCCGACCCATTGCGCAGGCATTCGGCATTGACAACTTGATCGCCACCGAACTCGAGCGGGACGCGAGCGGGCGCGTGACAGGGCGCATCCATGGAGTACCTGCCCTGCGAGAAGGCAAAATAGAGCGCGTTCGCGATTGGTTGTCGGCGCAGGGCGAATCGTTGAGCACCTTCGACGAGATCACCTTCTACAGTGATTCAACGAATGACCTGCCGCTGCTCGAGCAGGTCACCCACCCGGTGGCCACCAACCCCGGCCCGGCGCTCGCCGAGATTGCCGCGTCGCGCGGCTGGCCCATTCTGAAACTATTCGAATGATCAAGAAGTTCATCAACCGCCTGTTGGGAAAGGATGTCGCCGCGCCGACACCCGACGTCGCCGTCGTGACGCTTGGCCGACGTGTGGAGTATGCGCAGGCCGAACACGGCATCGATGCGCATCTTCTCGACGAAAACGCCGTTCGGGTCGTCCGCACGCTCAAGGACGCCGGTCACGAAGCGTATGTCGTGGGCGGCGCGGTGCGTGACCTGCTGGTTGGGCGTCGCCCCAAGGATTTCGATGTCGCGACCGACGCCACGCCGGAAGAAGTGAAGGGGCTGTTTCGCCGGGCGTTCATCATCGGGCGGCGTTTCAGAATCGTGCACGTGGTGTTCGGGCGTGGACGCGAGCACGAGGTGATCGAGGTCTCGACTTTTCGTGCGTTGCTCGAATCCGTCGCGGCCGAGCAGGTTGCCGGGAACGAAAAGACGTCGAGGGCCGCGCTTGCTGGCAAGTCCCATGTCGTCGACGCGGCCGGGCGCGTGCTGCGGGACAACGTCTGGGGCCCACAGGTCGAGGACGCGGCGCGACGCGATTTCACTGTGAACGCGATGTACTACGACCCGGTGTCCGAGGTCGTTGTCGATTACCACAACGGACTGGTCGATGTTCGTTCAAAGATGCTGCGCATGATCGGCGATGCCGAGAGCCGCTACCGTGAAGACCCGGTGCGCATCGTGCGTGCGGTCCGGTTTGCGGCCAAGCTTGGCTTCACGCTCGAGCCCAAGACACTGCGCCCGATCAAGGCCATGTCTGCATTGCTGGCCAACGTCCCGGCGTCGCGTCTCTTCGACGAGATGATCAAGCTGCTGCAGACCGGCCATGCATTGGCCAGCATCGACGAGTTGCGCAAGCAGGGGCTGGACCGAGGAGTCTTCCCGATCCTCGACGCTGCGCTGGCGCCGGCGGCCGCAAATCCACAGCGCGAGAAGTTCGTCCGCCTGGCGCTCGAGGATACGGATCGTCGCGTCCATGAGGGCCGTCCGGTGGCGCCGAGCTTCATGCTCGCTTGTCTGCTCTGGCACGACGCACAGGAACGCTGGAGCGCGCTGCGGGCGCAAGGCGAAGCGCCATTCCCTGCACTGCAGCAGGCCATCGACGCCGTCTTCGACGCACGCATCGGAGATATTTCCGGTCGTGGCAAGCTGGCCGCGGACATGCGTGAGATCTGGCAGATGCAGCCCAGGTTCGAGCGCAGGACAGCTGCATCGGCGGCGGCGCTCGTCGAGCAACCGAGGTTCCGCGCGGGCTATGACTTCCTGCGCCTGCGGGCCGACGTAGGGGACGTGCCGGTCGAGCTGGCCGACTGGTGGGAAGACTATTCGCTGGGCAGCGACGAAGAGCGCGAAGCATTGGTCGAGGAAATTCGTGCATCTCAGGTGCGCCGTGTGCCGGGACCCCGCAGCGGTGGCGCCCAGAAGGCACCGGCGACACGCGCGGAAGACGCCCTGTCGGTGGGAACGGATGCCGGCGCCGAAGACGGGGATGGGTCCGAAGAGCCACCTGGGGACGCTGAAAGCGCCGAGCCGGCGCCAGCCAAAAGGCGGCGGCGTCGCCGTCGTCGGCCCGCTGGCGGCGCAGCCAACGCCGCACCCTTCACCGGAGACGCATGACTCGGCGGGGCCCTGTGCGGGCCTTTGTCGGCCTTGGATCGAATCTTGGTGATGCCAAGGGCAACCTGCATGCCGCCGTTGTCGATCTGAAGGCTCTGCCGCAAACGTCCGTCTTGGCTGTGTCATCTTTGTACCGGACCGCGCCGGTCGATGCCGACGGGCCTGATTTCATCAACGCCGTTGCCGAGTTGACGACGCGGTTGTCGCCACACGAACTCCTGCGTGGCTTGCAGGCGATCGAGCTGTCACATGGTCGGCAACGCCCATATCGCAACGCGCCGCGGACCCTCGACCTCGATCTTCTCTTGTACGGCAACACCCGGATCAATGAACCCGATCTGGTGGTGCCGCATCCGCGCCTGCATGAGCGCGCATTCGTGCTCGCGCCGCTGGAGGAATTGGCGCCGCGCCTGACTATCGCGGGGCATGGCTCGGTTGCCGATCTCCGGTCGGCAACCTCGGCGCAATCCGTCGACCGGTGCATGGAACCGCCTCCTGACTGAGCTGCGTGTCTTCGGGCCACGGCGGGCATGCGTTCGCCTCGCGATCGCCACACCTACAATCTGCGCCGTCCGCGCTCACGCGGCGAGAAGGGCGGGAGGACATGATTTTCAGCAAGCTGCTGCCTCGCGAGGGGAATTTCTTCGAGCTCTTCAATGAGCATGGAAGCCGCATTACCGAGGGCGCAAGGGCCTTCATGTTGATGGTCAACAACTACAACGACACGGCGCTGCGCGAAAAATACGCGGCCGAGGTCGACGCAGCGGAGCGCTCGGCAGACCGGGTCACGGCAGAGGTCAATCGCCTTCTGCACAAGACCTTCATCACACCGATCGACAGAGAGCAGATCCACGGTCTCATCAACAAGATGGACGACGTGCTCGACTTGCTGCAAGACGCGGCCGAGACGATGTCCTTGTACGACGTGAGGCACATGACCGAAGAGGTGATCCGCCTGGGCGACATCAGTGCGCGTTGTTGTGAGCGTGTTCAGCATGCCGTGACGCTGCTTCCCAAGCTGAGTGACCCCGAAACCGCCGAGGCGGCGATCAAGACCTGCGAGGAGATCGACCGCCTTGAATCGGATGCCGACCGTGTGATGCGCAGCGCCATGAGCAAGCTCTTTCGAGAGGAGCCTGACGTGCGCGAACTCATCAAGCTCAAGGCGATCTACGAGTTGCTGGAGACGATCTCGGACCGCTGCGAGGACGTCGCGAACCTGATCGAAGGCATCGTCCTCGAAAACTCCTGAAAGCGGGGATCACGATGCAGGCAGTCCAGGCCAGCTTCTGGGTGATCGCCGCGCTCATCGCGCTGGCGCTCGTCTTCGACTTCATGAACGGGTTCCATGACGCGGCCAATTCGATCGCGACCGTGGTGTCGACGGGGGTGCTCAAGCCGGCACAGGCGGTTGTTTTCGCGGCCTTCTTCAATGTGGTCGCGATCTTTGTCTTCAAGCTCAGCGTGGCAGCCACCATCGGCAAGGGCATCGTGGATCCTGGGGTCGTCGACCATATCGTGATCTTCGGCGCGCTCGTCGGTGCCATCACGTGGAATCTCGTCACCTGGTGGTACGGAATACCGTCCAGCTCTTCACACGCGTTGATCGGCGGCATTTGCGGCGCAGTCATTGCCAAGGCGGGTGCAGGCAAGTTGCTTGCGGGCGGGATCCTGAAGACGGTGGCCTTTATCTTCGTTTCGCCCGTGCTCGGATTTGCGCTCGGCGCATTGATGATGGTGGCCGTCGCGTGGATCTTCCGGCGCACGTCGCCGCTGCGTGTCGACAACGTCTTCCGGCGCCTTCAACTGGTCTCGGCGGGCCTGTATTCGCTCGGGCACGGTGGCAACGATGCGCAGAAGACGATCGGCATCATCTGGCTGCTTCTCATATCCACAGGTTCGGTCGCGGCGAGCGACACAGCACCTCCGGCGTGGGTCGTGATCGGCTGCTACCTTGCCATCGGGCTGGGCACGATGTTTGGTGGCTGGCGCATCGTCAAGACGATGGGTCAGCGCATTACCAAGCTCAAGCCGGTCGGCGGGTTCTGCGCCGAGACCGGCGGCGCAATCACCTTGTTTCTGGCTACGTCGCTCGGCATTCCGGTGTCGACGACGCACACGATCACCGGTGCGATCGTCGGGGTCGGCGCAGCTCGGCGGGCTTCCGCGGTGCGGTGGGGCGTGGCGGGCAACATCGTCTGGGCGTGGATCTTCACGATCCCGGCGTCTGCGTTTGTCGCCGGGGTCGCCTACTACGCGGGACTCTGGCTCTTTGCTTGAGCCGGTTCTTCGAGTTGCCATTCGAAGAACCGCTGGCCGCTGAACGCGATGGTGCCCAGCAGCACGGCTGCGCCGACGAGGAGTGCCGCAATGGCACCCAGCACCGGGCCCCATCCGGTGGCCCGCGGCACGGCGCCGCGATTGAACCGGGCGTCCCACTTTTCATCCGGCGTGAGGCCGAAGACGATGGCCAGCAGCAT
>JAHECD010000142.1 GCA_024641945.1 Rubrivivax sp.
AACCGCTTGGACATCGCGATCGCGCTGGCCGACAGGCTGGCGATCATGCGGTGCGGGCCCTCGGCGTCATCGGCGTCGAAGTCGGCGCGCCCGAGCTGGTCGGCGGTGAGGGCGATCGCCGTTTCGGCATCGGGCACCCGCAGCAAGGCCTCGGCCAGGCGCATCAGCGCCAGACCCTCGGCGCTGGAGATCGGGTACTCGCGCAGCAGCGACTCCATCGCCCAGAACGGCGCCGGATGCTCACGAACCGATCGCACCCAGGGGGCGGCGGCGGCCACCACGGCCGGCCAGTCGAGCATGTCCTTCAGCGGTGCGGCCAGGGCGGCCACGACGCCAGCTTCGGCGCGGTAAGGGAAGGGCAGCCGAGCGCGCGGCGGCGGACAGGCAAAAACGGGGGCGGAAGGGGCGGAACCGGGGGCGTCGGTCATGGCGGACTCGCTGCACGTCTGGGAGGATCCACAGCGTAATCCCGATGCGGCCGAATATTGTTCGGCAATGCGGTCGTCTCCCGGTGGAAAATCCAGCCATGCTCGACGACCCGTACGCCCTGGACAACATCGACCGCCGCATCCTGCGTGCCTTGCAGGCGGACGGACGGATCACGAACCTCAAGCTCGCCGAGGCCGTGCACCTGTCGCCCACCGCGGTGCTCGAGCGTGTCAAGCGCCTGACTCGCGACGAAGTGATCCTCGGCTACGAGGCGCGCCTGAACCCGCAGCGCCTGGGCGCCGGGTTGCTCGTCTTCATCGAGATCCTGCTCGACCGCACCGTGCACGACGTGATGGACACCTTCAAGGCGGCCGTCCAGACGCGCCCCGAAATTCTCGAATGCCACCTGGTCGCCGGCGGCTTCGACTACCTGCTCAAGACCCGCGTGGCCGACATGGCGGCGTACCGCGAGTTCCTCGGCAACTCGATCTGGACGCTGCCGGGCGTGCGCGAGACACGCACGTACGCGGTGATGGAGGAGGTGAAGAGCACCGGGATGCTGCCGGTGTAGCGCGCGCGGAGCGATTGCGCCGGGTCAATGCCGGCACGCGGTGAACGGCCGACGATGACGGATTCCCTGATTTGAAGTCAAGCATGAGCAACGTCGGAAACACGCACAGACGGTGGCTGGCAGCCGTGGCGCTCGGCTTGCTGGCGCTGGCGTCCACGGCCGCCCGCGCGGTCGAAACGCGTGTGGTTCAGTGGCGGTTCGACAATTTGTCATTTTGGGAACGTCCAGGCGGCATGGGCGCCCTTGGCGCCAGTAACGCAAGCGGAAGCTTCGAGATCGTGGTCGAAGGCGAAGCCGTCACCGTACGCAATGCGGTGTTCAACTGGTTTCCGAGCGGCCCGCTCAGCGGCGCGGCGGCGCCAACCGGCTTCGGCGTCAATTTCACCGGGGAGGACTGTTATTCGGACTTGTGTGGGGGCTGGGGCATCGAGGTCGCCGGGGACCTGACACAACGGGCCAGCACGCTGCCGGTGATCGGAGGCGGCTTCAACTACACCGATGGTCACTACGACTGGTATTACGGCAACTTCGCGCCCGGCGCCACGTCCTTCGTCACACAGGTGTCCTATGTCACCAACGTGCCAGAGCCGTCCAGCGCCGCCATGCTGGCGGCGGGTCTCGTCGCGCTCTCGGTGATGGGTGCGATGAGGCGGCGCCGCGTCTAGTGCGGCGTGCCCGTTTCAGGCTCGCGCGCCAAAGATCGCCGTCCCCACACGCACGATCGTCGCCCCTTCAGCGACGGCCGCGTCCAGGTCGGCACTCATGCCCATCGACAACGTGTCGAGCGCCAGGCCGTCGGCGTTGAGCCGATCGAAGAGCGCCCGCAGTGCCCGGTGCGGCGCCCGCTGCGCGTCCAAACCGTTCACCGGCTCCGGGATGCTCATCAGCCCGCGCAGGCGCAGGTTCGGCAGGGCTGCCACCGCGTGTGCCAATGCCGGCAGCGCGTCCGGCGCAACACCGCTCTTGCTCGCCTCGCCGCTCACGTTGACCTGAAGGCAAACATTCAGCGGCGGCAAACCCGCCGGCCGCTGCTCGGACAGGCGCTGCGCGATCTTCAGGCGGTCGACCGAATGCACCCAGTCGAAGGCCTCAGCCACGGCGCGCGTCTTGTTGCTCTGCAGCGGCCCGATCAGGTGCCACTCGATCTGGCTGCGCAGGTCGGCAAGCGAGGCCATCTTGTCCAGCGCCTCCTGGACGTAGTTCTCGCCGAAGGCACGCTGGCCCGCCGCCGCGGCCTCGCGCACGGCGGACGCCGGCTGCGTCTTGCTCACCGCGAGCAAGGTAACGGAATGCACACCCGGCGCGAAGCTGGAATTTGCCCGGTGAATATGCGCCTTCACTTGTTGCAGGCGCTCGGTCACGCTCGTCATAATGATCCGAGCTTAGCGCCACGGGCGCGTCCCACCGCGCCCCACACCATGGACATCACCCAACTGCTGGCCTTTTCCGTCAAGAACAAGGCGTCCGACCTGCACCTGTCTGCAGGCCTGCCGCCGATGATCCGGGTGCACGGCGACGTGCGGCGGATCAATGTCGAGGCGCTCGAGCACAAACAAGTGCACGACATGGTCTACGACATCATGAACGACTCGCAGCGCAAGCATTACGAGGACACGCTCGAGTGCGACTTTAGCTTCGAGATCCAGGGCCTGGCGCGGTTCCGAGTGAACGCGTTCAACCAGAACCGCGGCGCGGGCGCCGTATTCCGGACCATTCCGAGCAAGATCCTCACGCTGGAGCAGCTGAACACCCCCAAGGTCTTTGCCGACCTGGCGCTCAAGCCACGTGGCATGGTGCTGGTCACCGGCCCCACGGGCTCGGGCAAGAGCACGACGCTCGCCGCGATGGTGAACCACCTGAACGAAAACGAATACGGCCACGTGCTGACGGTCGAGGACCCGATCGAATTCGTGCACGAGAGCAAGAAGTGCCTGGTCAACCAGCGCGAGGTCGGGCCGCACACGTTGAGCTTCAACAATGCGCTGCGCTCGGCACTGCGCGAGGACCCGGACGCGATCCTCGTGGGCGAGTTGCGCGACCTGGAAACCATCCGCCTGGCGCTCACCGCCGCCGAGACCGGTCACCTGGTCTTCGGCACGCTGCACACGAGTTCCGCCGCCAAGACGATCGACCGCGTCGTCGACGTCTTCCCGGCCGCTGAAAAGGAAATGGTGCGCGCGATGCTGTCGGAGTCGCTCATCGCCGTGATCTCGCAGACACTTTGCAAGGTGAAGGACGGCTCGGGCCGCGTGGCCGCGCACGAGATCATGATCGGCACCTCGGCGATCAAGAACCTGATCCGCGAGAACAAGATCGCGCAGATGTACTCGTCGATCCAGACCGGCCAGAACCTGGGCATGCAGACACTCGACCAGAACCTCTCCGACCTCGTGCGCCGAAACGTCATCTCTCCGGCCGAGGCACGGGCCAAAGCCAAGATTCCCGAAAACTTCCCAGGCTGAGCCCATCATGGAACGCGACCAGGCATCCAAGTTCGTCCACGACCTGCTGCGCCTGATGGTCGGGCGCAACGGCTCGGACCTCTTTCTCACGGCCGAATTCCCGCCCGCCATCAAGGTGGACGGCAAGATCACCAAGGTCAGCCCGCAGGCCCTGACCGGCCAGCACACGCTGCAGCTCGCGCGCGCCGTGATGAACGACAAACAGGCGGCCGAGTTCGAGAAGACCAAGGAGTGCAATTTCGCGATCTCGCCGCAAGGCGTGGGCCGCTTCCGCGTGAACGCCTTCGTGCAGCAGGGTCAGGTCGGGCTGGTCTTCCGGACGATCCCGGCCACGCTGCCCACGATCGACTCGCTGGGCCTGCCGACGGTGCTGCGCGAAGTGGCGATGACCAAGCGCGGCCTCGTCATCTTCGTCGGGGCCACCGGCTCCGGCAAGAGCACGTCGCTGGCCGCCATGGTCGACTGGCGCAACGAGAACTCCTACGGCCACATCATCACGGTCGAGGACCCGGTGGAGTTCGTGCACGCGCACAAGAACTGCATCGTCACGCAACGCGAGATGGGCCTGGATACCGAAAGCTGGGAAGCGGCGCTGAAAAATACGCTGCGCCAGGCGCCGGACGTGATCCTGATGGGCGAGATCCGCGACCGCGAGACGATGGACCATGCGGTGTCGTTTGCGGAGACCGGCCACTTGTGCATGGCCACGCTGCACGCCAACAGCTCCAACCAGGCGCTCGACCGCATCATCAACTTCTTCCCCGAAGAGCGGCGCCAGCAGCTGCTGATGGACCTGTCGCTGAACCTGCGCGCGCTGGTCTCGCAGCGCCTGCTGCCGCGCCAGGAAGGGCGCGGCCGCATCGCCGCGGTCGAGGTGCTGCTGAACACGCCGCTCATCGCCGACATGATCTTCAAGGGCGAGGTCAGCGAGATCAAGGAGCTGATGAAGCGCTCGCGCGAGATCGGCATGCAGACCTTCGACCAGGCGCTGTTCGACCTCTACGAGGCCGACGTCGTGACCTACGAAGACGCCCTGCGCAACGCCGACTCGGTGAACGATCTGCGGCTGCAGATCAAGCTGCACAGCAAGCGGGCCCGCAACACCGACCTCGCGTCGGGGACCGAGCATCTGACGATCGTCTGAGCCGCACCGGGCTCCCGGGTCGCGACCCGGTTCATGGCAGCATTGGCGCCATGAACACACGAACCTACGAAACCGCCCCGCCGCGCCGCGTGGCCTTCATCGGCCTGGGCGTCATGGGCTATCCGATGGCCGGCCACCTTGCGCGCGCCGGTCACCACGTCACCGTCTACAACCGCACGGCCGCCAAGGCGGCGCAGTGGGCCGCAGCCCATGCCGGCACGACGGCCGCCACGCCGGCCGAGGCCGCTGCCGGCGCCGATATCGTCTTTGCGTGCGTCGGCAACGACGACGACCTGCGGTCGGTCACCGTCGGTGCGCAGGGCGCCTTCGGCGGCATGAAGGCCGCAGCCGTCTTCGTCGATCACACCACGGCGTCGGCCGCGGTGGCGCGCGAGCTGCACGCCGCGGCCCGCGCAAGCGGCCTGCACTTCATCGATGCGCCCGTGTCCGGCGGCGAAGCCGGCGCGACGAATGGCGCGCTCACCGTCATGTGCGGCGGCGACACGGCGGCCTTCGATGCCATGAAGCCGGCCGCGATGTGCTTTGCACGCGCGGTCACCCGCATCGGCGACAGCGGCGCGGGCCAGCTCGCCAAGATGGTGAACCAGGTCGCCATCGCCGGGATGGTCCAGGCGCTGTCGGAGGCCATTGCCTTCGGCCGCCATGCGGGCCTCGACATGCCGCTGGTGCTCGAGGTCATCGGCAAGGGAGCGGCACAGAGCTGGCAGATGGACAGCCGCGGCAAGACCATGCTCGACGGCAAGTTCGACTTCGGATTCGCCGTCGACTGGATGCGCAAGGACCTTGGCCTCGTGCTCGAAGAGGCACGACGCAACGGCGCGAGCACGCCCGTGACCGCGCTCGTCGATCAGTTCTACGCCGACGTGCAGGCTGCCGGGGGCGGCCGCTGGGATACGTCCAGCCTCATCACGCGGCTGAAGTAGCCGCCCCGGCCGACGCCGCGGCGGCGGCGCGCGGGACTACTTCTTCGCCGGCTTGGGCAGGAGGTCGGCCAGTTCGGCCTCGGTCAGGATCTCGAAGACCCGCACCACCTTCAGGACGCCGGGCTGCGCTCGCGCGATGTCGGCGGCGCGCACGGCCTCGCGCTCGGTGACACGGCCCAGCAGGTAGACCACGCCGCGCTCCGTCACCACCTTGATGGCGTTCGCCTGCATGTCCTTCGCGTCGACGTAGGCCGCCTTCACGCGGCCGGAAATGATCGAGTCGCTCGATCTCGAGGTGAGCGAGCTGTTGCCCATGACGGCCACCTCGTTGAGCACCGAGCGCACCGCCTCGACCCTGGACACTGCCTGCTCCGCGGCCGTGCGGTCGGCATCGCTGGGCGCCTCGCCGGACATGAGGACCGAGCGGTTGTAGCTCGTGATGCTGATGTGGCCGCGGTCGCCGAGGACCTCGCGGATGCGGTTGGCCGCCTTGAGTTCGATGGCTTCGTCCTCGATCTGGGCGCCCGACGTGCGCCGGTCGCTCACCATCAACGCGCCACCCACCATGGCGCCCCCGACGACCAGCGGCGCGCAGGCACCGAGCAAGGTGGCCGCCGCGAGCGCGGTCAGGCCGAGGCGGGCGGCGCGAAGTGCCGGGCGGGATTGGATTGCAAAAGAGGTCATGGAAGGTCCTGTTCGCCCATCAGTTGAAGATCGATCGCGTCGCACAGGCAATGCAGCACGAGCAAGTGTGTTTCAGCCACGCGCGCCGCATGGTCGTGCGGAACCGCAACGAGCACATCGGTCTCGGTCAGGTGGGCGCGCCAGCCGCCTGTGTCAGCGCCCGTCAATACGATCACGGTCATGTCCTTGTGGTGCGCCGCATCGGCAGCGAGGTGGAGCGTATCGGGCACCCCGCCGCCATCGACGAGCAGCAGCACGTCACCCGGTTGCCCGAGGGCCGTGACTTGCTGGGCCAGTCCCGAGGAACGGTGGTCCTGCAACGCCATCGCCGCCAGCGGCGGCCTGTCACGCTCGAAGCGGCCCGTGAAGGCCACGGCCATGATCGGCGCCAGCGCCGCCCCGACGTCGCTGCCTGCGACGAGGAGCTTGCCGCCCGCCGTGAGGGCGCCGGTCAGGGCCTCGGCCGCGTCGGCCACCGGCCGTGAAATCATCTCGGCAGCCTGATTCTGCAGGTCGGCACTCTCGAAGAATTGCTGCTGGATTCGCTGTTCGAGCATGAGCACGGATGATATGACAGGGGCCGCTGCCGTCGGTTCCCTCCGGTGCACAGGCTCAAGCGTCCAGGAACCCGCCGCGACGGTCGATCATCGGGGTCAAGAGGGCGGTTCTCGTGCACAGGTCGATCCTCGAGCGGCCAGCGGCTCGACTCTGCGTACCGCGATGGCCAAGCGATCGGCCCGACTCGGCCGCGGACTACATGCCATCGAAGACTCCCGTGCCTCCGGCAGCATGCTCGGGAACGATGCGCCATTGTTTCAACCGCAGCGACCGATCCGGCCCATGCGCGTAGACAGGCGGGACACCATGCGCGAACAGGCAAACGCCGGGGGAGCGGGCCACGCGGGCCGCACATCGGTACAGTGCAGGCGCCGATGCCTCTGAAATCCGATCACGACGGAGTACCCACGATGACGCAGCTCACCCATCGACGCCGCTTTCTCGCCACCAGCGCCGCCGCAGCGATCGCGGTCTGCAGCGCGGGCCCGGTACGGGCGGCCGACGCCTTCCGCATCGGCCTGATCGCCCCGCTGACTGGGCCGTTCGCCTCCACCGGCAAGCAGTTGGAAGCCGCCGCGCGGCTGTACATCGCCCGACACGGCGACGCGGTGGCCGGCCGGCAAGTCGAGTTGATCGTCAAGGACGACGGTGGCAACGCCGAGGTGACCAAGCGCCTCGCGCAGGAACTGATCATCGGCGACAAGGTGCAGGTGATCGCCGGTTTTGGCCTGACGCCGCTGGCCTTTGCCACCGCGCCCGTCGCCACGCAATCGAAGACGCCGATGGTCGTGATGGCGGCGGCCACATCGTCCATCACCGAGTCGTCGCCGTGGATCGTGCGCTCGAGCTTCACCGTGGCGCAGGGTGTCGCCGCCCTGGCCGACTGGGCGGCCAAGAACGGCATCAAACGCGTCGTCAGCCTCGTCAGCGACTACGGCCCGGGCGTCGACGCCGAGAAGTTCTTCAATGAGCGCTTCGTCGCACGCGGCGGCACGATCGTCGAGCCGATCCGCGTGCCCTTGCGCAACCCGGATTTCGCGCCGTTCCTGCAGAAGGTGCGCGACGCCAAGCCCGACGCGCTGTTTGCCTTCGTGCCAGCAGGCGTCGGCTCGGCACTGATGAAGCAGTTCAGCGAGCGCGGGCTCGACAAGGCCGGTATCCGCCTCATCGCCGAGGGCAGCGTGACCGACGACGACATCCTCGACGGCATGGGCGACGTGGCGGTCGGCGTCGTCACGTCGCACCACTATTCCGCTGCCCACAACTCACCGGCCAACAAGGCCTTCGTCGAGGCCTTCGCGGCAGCCAACGGCGGCCGGCGGCCCAACTTCATGGCGGTCGGCGCCTGGGACGGCATGCACCTGATCTACGAAGCGGCCAAGGCGACCGGCGGTGCGGGCGGCGAGGCCCTGCTCAATGCGATGAAGTCGCAGAGCTTCGAGAGCCCGCGCGGCCCGGTGCAGATCGACCCCGCCACGCGCGACATCGTGCAGAACATCTACATCCGCAAGGTCGAGCGCATCAACGGCCAGCTGTGGAACCGGGAAGTGGATACCCTCCCGATGGTCAAGGACCCGGGCAAGACAAAACCCTGACGGCCCGCTCTCGCGGATTTTGGTCGCGAACCGGGCGCCGGGCGCCGGTTCGGGCCGATCACATCAACCCGCGTCGAATGCGCCCGCCAACCATTCCACACGGGCAGCGTCGACAGTCACGACGTCGAAGCGGCAGCGCGGCGGCGCACTCCAGCGCAGCAGGTAATGCTGCGCCGCGAAGACGATGCGCCGCTGCTTGGCGGCCGTGATGCTGGCCGCGGCGCCGCCGAAACGCCCGTCGGAACGCACCCGTACCTCGACGAAGACGAGCGTGCCGTCGCGCTCGCGCATGACGAGATCGACCTCGCCGGCACGTGCGCCGGGCCCGCGCGCGACCCGATAATTGCGCTCCACGAGCGTCAGGCCCTGCTGCTGCAGATGCCGCAGCGCACGGAGTTCGCCTTCCTCGCCCGCCGCCCGGGCCGACCTGCCGCCTGAAGCTGCCGTGACCATCGATGCCCCCACCTTGCTGCGCGCCGCCGCCTCGGCCGCGGGCGCGCAGCAGTATCCCGCAGGCACGCTGTATATCGTTGCCACGCCGATCGGCAATCTGGCCGACCTGACGCTGCGGGCGATCCACGTGCTGTCGCTCGTCGATACCGTGGCCTGCGAGGACACGCGCACCAGCGGCGGGCTGCTGCGACACCTCGGGCTGGACAAGCCCCTCATCGCCCTGCACGAGCACAACGAGACCCAGGGCGCGCAACGGGTCTGCGGGCTGTTGGCTCAAGGGCGCCGCGTGGCCTACATCAGCGATGCCGGTACGCCGGCGATCTCGGACCCGGGTGCCGCGCTCGTCGACGGGGTCGTTGCCGCTGGCCACCGCGTCGTGCCCGTCCCCGGTCCCAGCAGCGCCGTCGCCGCCATGAGCGCGGCCGGGGATGCCGGGGCGGCGGGTTTTGTATTCACCGGCTTCCTGCCAGCCAAGGGCGCAGACCGCAGGTTGGCGCTGCAGGCGGCGGTGGACGACAGCGCGGCGCGTGTCCTTTTCGAGGCGCCCCACCGCATCGAATCACTCGTGCAGGCGTTGGCCGATCTCGCACCGAATCGCCGCGTGACGTTGTGCCGTGAACTCACCAAGCAGTTCGAGACCATCGTCACGATGCCCGCAGGCGATCTGCAGAACTGGCTGAAGGCCGATGCGAACCGGCTGCGCGGCGAATTCGCCGTCGTGCTGCACGCACGCCCCGCCCCAGCCGCAGCGCAGGCCGACGTGCCGCCTGCGTCGCTGCAAATGCTGGCCGTGCTGCTGCGCGAACTTCCGCTGAAGCAGGCCGTGGCGCTGACCGCGGAGATCAGCGCCACACCGCGCAATGCGCTCTACGACGCCGCGCTGGCGCTGCGCGGCGACTGACCCGTCACCGCGCCGGCGGCACGGCATGGGCTCTATTTGGACGTCGCAACGGCCGCGTGCTGGCGGTCGTGCTTCTGGTGGCGGATGTTGCGGCTGGCATGGTTCTGCATCTTGTGCAGGCGGCGGCGCTCGGCCTTCGTCACCGTGCCATCGGCCTTCGCCTTGTTCTCGACCTTGTTGATCGCGGTCTGCTGGCGCTCGAGTCGTCGGGTCTCGCGCGGAGTCAGTGCACCCGACGCAACGCCGTTGTCGATGCGTTTCTCCTGATGAGCCTGGCGCTGGTCGACACGCGGCGTCGCGGCGCCGGCCGGTGCTTGTGCGAACGCGGTGGCCGACAGAGCTGCCAGCGCAGCCGTCGCCAACAAGGTCTTGAGCGTGGTCGTCATGTGGATTCCTTCTGGGTAGGTGGTCGCAGCCTCGCGGGCTGCACCGGCTCAACGCAGCGGCCGCGGCGGTTGTGTACAGCCTTGCATCAAGGGCAGGTAAAGAACCGTGAACCCCGCGCACGCAAGGCGGGCTTCTAGAATGAAGGCCGTCTCCTGGAGGGCACCGCCACATGATTTCCCGCGAACCCACGATCGAACGTCTGGCCACGGCGCAGTCGTTGATGCTCGAGCCCTTCGGCATGACCGAAGCCGTGCTGCAACGCGCACTGTCCGTGATCGGCGAGCACCGTGTCGACGATGCCGACCTGTATTTCCAGACCACACGCCACGAGGGCTGGAGCCTCGAGGAGGGCATCGTCAAGAGCGGCAGCTTCAGCATCGACCAAGGCGTGGGCGTGCGTGC
>JAHECD010000143.1 GCA_024641945.1 Rubrivivax sp.
ACGAGTGCGCCACGCGCCGGGACTGCTTGGACCCATTTGCACAGGATCACGCCCATGGACTACGCCAATCGATTCGACCGCGAGCTTCAAGGTGTCTTCGAGTCGCGCGAGCAGGACTGGCGCAACGGCGCCGTGATCTACCAGGTGCTGGTGGACCGCTTCGTGCCGAGCGCCGACCTCGACGCCAAGCGCCATCTCTACCCGGCGCCCAAGACCTTGCATGCCTGGTCCGAGACGCCCACCAAGGGCCGCTACCTCGAATCCCACAAGCTCTGGAGCCACGAGATCGCGTTCTGGGGCGGCGACCTCGCCAGCACTGCCAGCCGGCTTGACCATGTACAGCAACTCGGCGCTGACGTGCTCTATCTCAACCCGATCTGCCTGGCCTACACCAACCACAAGTACGACGCGCTCGACTACCTGCAGGTGTCGCCCGAATACGGCACGCGCGATGACGTGAAGGCGCTCGCTGCCGAACTGCATGTCCGCGGCATGAAGCTCGTGCTCGACGGCGTGTTCAACCACATGGGCCGCAACGCGCCCATCTTCCAGGAAGCGCTTGCCGACTGGCAGGCCGAGCGCGCAGGGCGCCCGGCCATTCCAAGCCCGGAGCGCGCCCCCGCGGGCAGTGGCGGTGAACGCGCCGGGGGCTCCATGGCCCGCGACTGGTTTGTCTTCGGCGACCAGTACCCCGGCGGCGCACGCGCCTGGTGGCGGGCCGAGAACCTGCCCGAACTGAACCTCGAGAACCCGAACGTGCGCGAACACCTCTACGGCGGCGCGAACTCGGTCGTGCGCAGCTATCTGCGCGACGGTGTCGACGGCTGGCGGCTGGACGTGGCCTTCGACATCGGCTTCACGGTGCTGGAGGAACTCACGCGCGCCGCGCACGCGGAGAAGCCGGGGTCGCTGGTCGTCGGCGAGATCGCCAACTACCCGAAGGAGTGGTACCCGTCGGTCGACTCGGTGATGCTCTTCATCGTGCGCCACCTGACGCTGCGGCTGGTGAACGGCCAGCTCGACGCGCCGACCTACGGCCGCATGATCACGCGCCTGATCGACGACGCCGGCATCGACCACGCGCTGAAGAACTGGATCTATCTCGAGAACCACGACACGCCGCGCCTGGCCACCGCGGTGCCCGACGAACGCGCGCGCCGGCTGGCGCAGGTGCTGCAGTTCACGTTGCCCGGCGCACCCAACCTGTACTACGGCGGCGAGCTCGACATGACCGGCGCGGACGACCCCGAGATGCGCGCACCGATGCGCTGGGACCTCGTCACGGCCGACAACGCTGCGCTCGCATGGACAAAACAGCTGGTCGCCATGCACCAGCGGCACCGCGCGCTGCGTGTGGGCAACTACCGGCCGATCACGAGCCACCGGCTGTTCGCTTTCGAGCGTCATACCGACCGTGCCGCCGATACGGTGCTCGTGCTGGTCAACGCCACCGACGAGACCGTGACCGAGACCGTGATGGTGGCCAATTCCAAGCTGATGGATTCCACGCGCATGGTCGACCTCATCGATCCGGGGAGCACCGAAGAGCTGCGCATGTGGGCGGCGCTGCTACAGGTGACGATGGCGCCCCGCTCGTTCCGCGTGCTGAAGCCGGACGTCGCACCGCCCGGCGGCTATACCAACTACAAGCGCGTGCTGTGAGCCGCCGGCTGTGCACGTTGTTGTGGCTGTTGGCCGCCGCATGGCCGGCGGCGGCGCAGGACTGCAAACCCGATCCGCTGCCCGGCACCACGCTGTACCTGCGCGGCAGCATGAGCAGCTGGGCCGCGCTGGAGGAGTTTGCATTCCAGTACCGCTGCGATGCCTATGTGCTGAATGTCGACCTCAAGGGGCCGCAGGAACTCAAGATCGCCGATGCCGACTGGACGCCCGGCACGAGTTTCGGTGCCGGCCACGCACCCGGCAACGACGAAGCACTCGTGCCCGGCGGGGGCAATGCCACGCGAGCGTTCGATGGAGAACATACGCTGCGCCTCGTGGTCGCCAACGGCCGGGCGCGGCTCACGATCGGCCCGAAGACCTTGGCCGATCCGACACGGCCGGCCGTGACCGACCCGGTGGCGCTCGGCCTGCGCTTCGACTCGCGCGATCTAGCGCTCAAGGCGCCGTTCGGTGCCGTGCCGGCCGGCTCGACGGCGCGCTTCGCGGTGGCCGCGCCTCGCGGTGTCGAGCGATTGACGCTCGTGGTCGAGAGCCGCCTGCTCGAAGGCAACCAGGACAAGCTGGTGTACAGCGAGGTCGCGCGGGTGCCGATGCGGGCGCGGGGCCGCGGCGCGCAGCAACGCTGGCACGCGTCGCACCGCTTTGCGACCAAGGGGGTCTATGGGTACTGGTTCGAGGCCGCCATCGGTGGTGTGCGCTATGCACTGCAGAACAACAAGGACACCGTCCCGTGGACACGCGAGCGCGGCTCGGGGGGTCATGCGATGGTCGATTTCCTGCCCGACAAGCTGGCTGCAGTCCGCCGCCTGCGCCAGACCGTCTACGACCCGGCCTTCAAGGTGCCGCCATGGGCGCAGGACGCCGTGTATTACCAGATCTTCCCCGACCGGTTTCGCAACGGCGACCCTGGCAACGACCCGGTGCCCGGTCGCGACCGCCATCACGCTGGCACGGTCGAGAAACACGACCACTGGCTCGACAAACCCTGGCGCCCCGGCAGCGGCGACGGCTCGGATGCTGCCTACAACAACGACTTCTTCGGCGGCGACCTGGCCGGCATCACGGGCAAGCTCGACGAACTGAAGGACCTCGGCGTCAATACGCTGTACCTCACGCCGATCTTCCGCGCGGCGAGCAACCACAAGTACGACACCGCCGACTACCGGCACGTCGATCCGGCGTTCGGCAGCGATGCCGACTTCTCGCGCCTCGCGATCGAGGCCGCCCGCCGCAACATGCGCGTGATCCCGGACACCAGCTTCAACCATACCGGCAGCGACTCGGTCTATTTCGACCGCTTCGCACACTTCCCGGAGCTCGGGGCATTCGAAGGCGGCCGCGTGGCCCCGGCGTCGCCGTTCGCCACCTGGTACCGCTTCGACACGACGCGGGCGGACCCGGACCGGCAGTACAAATATTGGGCGGGACCCGATCTTCCGGAGCTCGACAAGTCGGCACCGTCGTTCCGCGAATTCGCCTTCGGCGCGCACGATTCGATCACGCGGCTGTGGCTCGACCGTGGAGCCGCCGGCTGGCGCATGGACGTCGTGCCCTGGGTGCCGGACGACTTCTGGCGCGCCTGGCGGCAGGCCGTCAAGCGCCATCGGCCCGATGCGGTGACGATCGCCGAGACCTGGTTCGATGCGTCCAAATACCTGCTCGGCGACATGTTCGACTCGACGATGAACTATGTCTTCCGCAATGCCGTGCTCGACTACGCGGCGGGCGGCAAGGCGGCCGATCTGGTCAGCGACCTGGAACACCTGCGCGAGGCCTATCCGCCGCAGGCCTTCCAGGCATTGATGAACTTGATCTCGTCGCACGACGTGGCGCGCGCGGCCCACGTGCTGGGCTGGCAGGACGACGCCGATTCGGTGGCGGCGGCGCGCGCCGTCCGACGCCTGAAGCTCGCGGTATTCCTCCAGATGACGCAGCCCGGCGCACCGATGGTCTATTACGGCGACGAGGTGGGCCTGCACGGCGGCGCCGACCCGTACAACCGCGGCACCTACCCGTGGCCCGACCTGGGGGGGCAGCCGGACGACCACCTGCGTGCGACCTACCGCGGGCTCATCGCACTGCGCCGTGACCAGGCCGTGCTGCGTCGCGGCACCGTCATCGCGCCGCAGCGCATCGACGACCATGTGGTGATCTTCGTGCGCCGCCACGGGCGGCGCTGGGCCGTGACGGCCGTCAACAATGCCGAAGAGCCGCGCACGGTGAGCGTGCGGCTGCCCACCGCCATGCGCGGCGCGGTCCTGCGCGACGGCTTTTCAGGCGCCGAGATGCGCGCCACTCGGGGCCGCCTCTCGCTGACCGTTCCCGCGCTTTACGGCCGGGTGTTGCTCACACGCTGACGGCGTGGGCGACTGGCCGGGCCGCCGGTCGCGCGACCCGATCGCGCGGGGGCAACGTGACCGCCCGCCGCGTTCAGAAGAATTCGATATTCGAGCCGTCGCCCGCCGACGCGCCACCGGCCGGGGCTGCTGCCGCGGGCGAGGCGCGCTGTGGTTGCGCGGCGGCATGGATCACATCGGCGGCCAGCCTGCGGGCAGTCGAGGCTTCGCGAAGCGTGGCGGCCGATGCCGCCGCCTGCAAAGGCGGAAGGCCAGTGCCCGAGGCACCAGGCCCCGACGCGGCCTCGTCGCCGAGCTTGAACGAGCCCAGCACGTCCTCGAGTTGCGCACCCTGCTGGAGCAGGCCCTGCGCAATGCGCCGCGTGGTCTCGGCCACGGCCACGTTCTGGCGCGTCGTCTCGTCGAGCTCCTTCACGGACTGGGTGACGACCTCGATGCTGCCGGCATGTTCGTTCGTATCGGCGGACAGGTTGGAGAACACGTCGCCGACCTTGCGCACCGATTCCACGATGTCGTTCATCGTGCGGCCCGCCTTGTCGACGAGCTCGCTGCCGCCACGAACGGTCTCTATCGATGCGCCAATGAGGGTCTTGATCTCGCCTGCGGCCGTGCTCGCGCGCAACGCCAGGCTGCGCACCTCGGCGGCCACCACCGCAAAGCCGCGACCCTGCTCGCCAGCCCGCGCGGCCTCGACGGCGGCGTTCAAGGCCAGGATATTCGTCTGGAAGGCGATGCCGTCGATCACGGCGATCACATCGGTGATGCGGCGCGAGGAGGTGTCGATCTCCTGCATGCGGCGGGTCACTTGTTCGAAAAGGGCACCGCCCTCCTCGGCCTGCTTCGATGCGTTGGCTGCCATCGCGCGCGCCTCGAGCGCCGCCTGTGCGCTGGACTGCACGATCATCGTGATCTGCTCGAGCGTCATGGCCGCGTCGCGCAGGCCTTCGGCGCTGCGCTCCGTGCGTGCACGCAGCTCTTCGCCACTGGCGTCGAGCTCCTCCGACGCCTCGCGCACCCCATGGGCGGAAGCGCGCACCTGCCGCATCGCCTCGGCCATGCGCTGCTGCACATGTTTCAGGCGCTGGCCCAGGGCGGACTCGGCACGCACGGCATCGAGGCCCAGCCGGATCGGACCGTCCGAGCCCATGGCGCGCACCAGGAATTCGACATCGAAGCGCTCGTCCTGGCGGCGGCCATTGCGGTCTGCCGTCAAGGTCAGCGCGAGCGTCTGCGCAGCGATGAAGCCGCCGTACGCCCACAACGACGGGCCGTCGAGGTCGGGGCCCAGCCCCAGCGTGGCGTGCACCGCCATCGGTCCGGCCCCCAGCGCCACGCCGGCGATGGCGACGATCGACCCCCGCTGAAGCGCAGGCATCAGGCTCATCGTGAGCATCGCATTGAGCAACAGCATTTCGGGTCTGGGTGCAAGCGCGATCTGCCCGAGCACCAGGGCCACCAGCGCCGCGGCGATGCAGACCCGGACATAGGGCCGCACGAGCGGGCGCGTCGTACACCACAGGCCCGCCAGGCCGGCCACAACGGCCAGCGACAGGCCGGCAGTCGCCTGCGCGGACGACCACGCCAGCCACGCCATCAGGGCGGCATTGCCGCCCAGCGCGATCGCGAGTGGCAGCGCGGGCCGGCGTGCGGCGGGGGAACGAAACGGTTGTACGGTGGCGGTCATCAGGGGGTGTTCTCCATCCTGAACCTTAGCGACGCTGCCAAGCACCGGTCGATGGAACTGAGCCGATCGGCGGCCTCAGATGGAGGGAATACGGCGCGTGCGGCACGGCAATATCCACCGACATTCCCGCCTGCGAGATCCCCATGAAGCGCATCCTGATCGTCGACGACCAAGAAGATATCCGTGAACTCGTGCGGATGACGCTGGAGCTGGACGGCTACGAAGTCCACGAGGCCGTCGACGGCGACAGCGGATTGCAGGCCGCTGCGCGCGTGGCGCCCGACCTCATGCTGCTCGATGTGATGATGCCGGGCCAGCTGGATGGCCTAGGCGTGTGCCGCAAGATCCGCGCCGATGGCGCCCGGCGCCGCATGAAGGTCGTGATGCTTTCCGCGCGCGGCCAGCCGGCGGACCAGAAGGCCGGGCTCGAAGCCGGTGCCGACGCCTACCTCTGCAAGCCGTTCAGCCCGCGCCAGTTGCTGCAGGTCGTCTCCCGCATGGCCTGACAAGACGGACGCGCAAGTTCCGGGCATGGACGTCATCGAGCACGTGGCGCAGCCGGGTGGGGCCGATGGCCCTGCGCAGCCCGAGGCCGCTGGCCGTCTCGAGCGCTGGCTGCACCGTCCGGGCACGGCGTGGGCGATCCTGGTCGGGTCGCTGATCGCCACCGCGCTGGCCTGGCAAGCGGCGCGCCACTTTGCCATCGACGAGGCGCGCCAGCGCTTCGAGCGCCGTACCGACGACATCCAGACCCGAATCGAGGGTCGCATGGCCTCCTACGAGGCCATGCTGCGCGGCGGCGTCGCCCTGTTCGCGGCCCAGCCGGACCTCTCGCGCGACGCATGGCAGCGTTATGTACGACAGGTCGAGCCCGAGAAGCGCTATCCCGGCATCCAGGGGGTCGGGGTCTCGCGCCTGCTGCGCCCGGACGAGGTGGCGGCGCACGAGGATGCGGTGCGCGCCGAGGGCTACCCGAAGTACGCCGTGCGCCCGCCCGGTCCACGCGCGGCCTACACGTCGATCGTCTATCTCGAGCCTCTGCTGGCGCGCAATCTGCGCGCCTTCGGCTTCGACATGATGTCCGAGCCGACCCGGCGCGAAGCCATGCTGCGTGCGCGCGATACCGGGCACGCCGCCGTTTCCGGCACCGTGACGCTCGTGCAGGAAGATGGCAAGGACGTGCAGAAGGGGTTCCTGCTCTATCTGCCGGTCTACAAGGGTGGCGCCGTCGATCCGCCGCGGCTTTGGGGCTGGGTCTATGCCGCCTTCCGTGTGCGCGACCTGATGACCGGCATCCTGGGCAACGATCTGGGCCACATCGCCTTTCGCATCCATGACGGTGACGCGGGCGTGCCGGGCGACGCCTTCTTTTCAAGCGAAGCCATGACGTCGCCGCGCCGCGGCAGCGGGTTCACGTTGCAGCGGCCGGTCGAAGTGGCCGGCCGTCGATGGACCGTCGTCTACGAAGGCAAGGACTTCGAGGCGGCGGCCGTCGCATGGCAGTCCAACCTGGTGGCCGCGTGCGGATTGGTGATCGACTTCCTGCTGTACCTCAGCATCCTCACGATGTCGCGGCGCAAGCGGCAGGTGGAGCGTGAGGTGGACGTGCGCACCGCAGAAGCGCGGTCCCGCATGGCGTGGCTCACGGCCGTCACCGGCCTGTCGCCCGATGGCGTGCTGGTCTTCGAGCGCGGCCCCGACGACCGGCACCGCCTGGTCTTCACCAATCCGGCGCTGAGCCGGCTCTTCGGGCTGCGTCCGGAGGACCTGCTCGGGTTGACCGAGCAGGCGGTGGCCGAATGGCTGGCCGGATTGGCCCACGAAGGCGACGAGATGCCGCCACTGGGACCGGACAGTGCAAGGCTGTCGCTCGCAGGGCCGCCGGCACGTGTGCTCAAACGCGGCATGCGCGAGGGCGAGCGCCACCGCGTCTACTATTTCCACGACGTCACGCACGAAAGCGAAGTCGAGTTGCTGAAGAACGAGTTCCTCAGCACCGCGGCGCACGAGTTGCGGACGCCGCTGGCGAGCGTCTATGGCTTCGCCGAGTTGCTGCAGAACGAGAACCTCGATCCGGCGCGGCGCCGGCGCGCGGCCAGCATCGTCTACAGGCAGGCCCGCGTGCTCAAGCACCTCGTGGACGAACTGCTCGATCTCTCGCGGCTGGATGCGGGCAAGGGGCGGGACTTCGTCAATGTGCGGATCGACCTTCGCCAACTGGCCGAAGGGGCCGCCGAGTCGCTGCTGAAGCCGGAGGAAATGTCCCGCGTGCACCTGGCGCTGGGCGCGTATCCGACCTGGGTCGACGTCGATCCGACGAAGTTGCAGCAAGGCATTGCGAACCTGCTGTCGAACGCACTCAAATATTCGAGGGCACCGGCGCCCGTGAGCCTGACCCTGACGGCCTCGCCCGGCAACGGGCACGATGGGGGCTGGGCTGTCCTGCGCATCGTGGACGCCGGCATCGGCATGACGCCGGAGCAATGCGCGCGGGCGTTCGAGCGCTTCTACCGCGCCGACCCCTCGGGGCACATCCTCGGCGCAGGGCTGGGCCTGTCGATCGCCAAAGAGGTCATCGACCGGCAAGGCGGGCGCATCGAGCTGCGCAGCATGCCGGGCGCGGGCACCCAGGCCACCCTCTGGCTGCCCTTGCGCGAGGCGCCCGAGGAGCCGCCACCGGCCGTCGCCGAGGTGGCTGACGCCGCCGCCCAACCGGCCTGAGCCCGGCTTTCAGGCCGACCGGACCGGTCGGCCGTGTCTGTCGGCACGTGGGCCAGGCGGCCGGCAGGGAGGTGACAATCGCCTTCTTTGCCTGCAGCCGCCATGACGACGAGCCCCGCCGCCCTGTACGAGTCGACCCTTCACTCGCTGCCATTGATCGCGCGCGGCAAGGTGCGCGAGAACTACGCGGTCGGCGCCGACCGGCTGCTGATGGTCGCCAGCGACCGCATCTCGGCCTTCGACGTGATCATGGGCGAGCCGATTCCCGGCAAGGGTGCGCTGCTCACGCAGGTGGCGCTTTTCTGGTTCGACCGGCTGCGGCATGTCGTGCCGAACCACCTGACCGGCGACGCTCCCGAGAGCGTGGTGGCCGAAGACGAGGCGGCGCAGGTGCGCGGCCGATCGATGCTCGTCAAGCGCCTGACGCCGCTGCCGATCGAGGCCGTCGTGCGGGGCTACCTCGCCGGATCGGGCTGGGCGGAGTACCGGGCGTCGGGCCGTGTCTGCGGCGTGGGCCTGCCAGCAGGGCTGCACAACGCGAGCAAGCTGCCGCAGCCGATCTTCACCCCCGCGACCAAGGCCGAAGCCGGCGCGCACGACGAGAACATCACGTACGAACAGACGGTGGGCCTCATCGGCGCCGATCTCGCCGCGCGGGTGCGCGACATCGCGATTCGCCTGTACACCGAGGCCGCGGCCTATGCGTTGACCCGCGGCATCGTGATCGCCGACACCAAGTTCGAGTTCGGCCTCGACGATCGGGGCACGCTGACGCTGATGGACGAGGTGCTCACCCCGGATTCCTCGCGCTTCTGGCCGCTGGCGTCGTACCGCGAGGGCGCCAACCCGCCGAGTTTCGACAAGCAGTACCTGCGCGACTGGCTCGAACAGGCCCGCGTCGACGGCCAACCCTGGGCCAAGACCGCGCCTGCGCCCGCGTTGCCGCCCGACGTGGTGAGCGCCACCGCGGAGCGTTATCGCGCAGCGGCGCAGGCGCTGATGGGTGCGACGCCGGCCTGACGCTGCGGGCCGGGCGGATCAAGCGTCTCCTGTGGCGGGCCTGCCCGCATGGGAATCGACGTCACGGTGAGCGCATCCACCATCGAGATGCCGGACGCCGCAAGCGCAGCGTATCGGCGCCCCGCGCCCATGCGCCGGTTCATCCCTTGACGCCGCCGGCCGCGAGGCCCGCGATCATCCAGCGCTGCGCGAGCAGGAAGACCGCGGTGATGGGCAGGCCGGAAAGGATGGCCGCGGCGGCGAAGTCGCCCCAGCGGAAGTTGTGCTCCTGCACGAAGAGCTTGGAGCCGACCGCGAGTGTCAGCTGGTCCTGCTGCGTCAGCAGCACCGACGCGACCGGGTACTCGATGATCGCGCCGATGAACGCGAGCATGAAGACCACCATCAGGATCGGCAGCGCCATTGGCAGCAGCACGCGCCGGAAGCTCTGCCAGGCGGTGGCGCCGTCGACCCGCGCGGCCTCCTCGATCTCGGCCGGCAGCGTGTCGTAGTAGCCCTTGAGCGTCCACACGTGCATCGCGATGCCGCCCGAATACGCGAGCACGAGCGCCCAGTGCGTATTCAGGCCGACGGCGGGGACGATCACGCCGATGCGGTCGAAGATCGCGTAGATCGCCACCAGCGCGAGCACGGCGGGGAACATCTGCATCAGCATCAGCCCGGTGAGCAGTTGCTTGCGGCCGCGGAACCGCATGCGCGCGAGCGCGTACGACGCGGTCGTCGACAGCAGCAGCGTCACCAGGCCCGACAGCACCGCGACCTTGACCGAGTTCCACAGCCAGCGCATCACCGGCAGGTCGGGCAGCAGCGGCTGGCCGTCGGGGCCGGGTGTCGGCAGGCCGACCACGTAGCGCCAATGCTCGAGGCTGATCGACGGCGGGATCAGCGAGCCGCTGGCAAAGTTGCCCGGGCGCAGCGACACCGACAGCACGACGAGGAACGGGAACACCACCGCGGCGCACAGCAGCAGCAGGAAAAGGTGCGCTGCGAGCAGGCGCCAGCGCTGGGATTT
>JAHECD010000031.1:0-3410 GCA_024641945.1 Rubrivivax sp.
AGCGAACGCTCATTCCGATACGAACCTCAATAAGCTCGCGAGAGCCGCGCGACGTCGACCTCGGTGTCCAGATCGCACTCGGCCAGAGACAATAAGGACCAAACACACTCCCCAAGGGACAGCGAGGATGGCGAAGTTTCTGAACACCAGCGCGACCAACTACCACCTGGAGGAGTTGATCAAGAACGCACGGGACCGGTTGATTCTGATCAGTCCTTTCCTGAAACTCAATGACCGAATCAAAGAGCTACTCGCGGACAAGAACCGCTTGAAGATCGATGTCCGCGTCGTGTACGGAAAGAGCGAACTCGCGCCCGCGGAAATCGAGTGGTTGAGGGGGCTTACTTTTGTGCGAACGTCGTTTTGTAAGAACCTGCACGCCAAGCTCTATCTTAGCGAGGAGTCTTGCATCGTTACGAGCCTGAACCTGTACGAGTTCTCGATGGTGAACAACAACGAGGCTGGAGTCCTTGTCGAGCGCGCACAGGATGTCGATCTCTATCGTGACGCCTACGACGAGGCACAGAGAATTATCCGTATTAGCGAGGAGGTCCGCATCAGCCTCGAGCGCGTAGACGCAGCCAAGGAAGTTGCGAAGCCTGCAGCAGTGCGGGCTGAAAGCGCGAGGCCTGTGTCTGCACCGGCGATATTTTCAGATTCCTCCTCGGCTAAGGTGGATGTAGCAGCGCCGCCGCCGCCGATGCACGACAAACTCACGAGCGCCAAGTTAGCTGCCAAGCATGGCCTGACTACTCGCGAGATGATGGATCGGTACGTGGCCTCGGGTCTGCTTGAGTTGAAAAATGAACGCCACTATGTTTCTGCGGCCGGGAAGCATGCGGGCGTCGAGTGGCGACCAGGTCCGGGAGGCGGCTACCTTCTTTGGCCGTCGGAGATTCCGCTGCCTGCTTGAAACGTCGAAGAGTAACGAGCGATCTGGCACTAAGTGGCCGCGCCCAATCTGGCGGGTCAGCGGTGCTCGCTCCTCAAAAGTGGCTCACGCCGGTATCCGTGTCGCCTATCGACTGCTTCATTTAACTTTCTTAGTCGCGCGGTCCGTGTCCAAAGCGAGCCTGTCGCATCCGCTCGCCCTCGTCTGTCGGCGCACCCGATCGCGAGTGGATATCGCTTTGACGCCCATCAGGCGGTTTTGACCTGAAGGCGGTGGCTGAAGGACCGAGCTAGTGTGGCGCCGTCATGCCAAGTATCGGCCTACCGAAGCGCAGTTCCATTGAGCATTGACGGCGGTCGTGCACGGAAATCATGCCCGCGACGCGAGTCCCGCGCGCTCTTAGCGCCTGACGCGCAGGAGTGACTTCGGCGGCTCGGATCAGACCGCTGCCGGGGCGCGCCGCAACTGCAACACGACCGCCCCGAGCCCCGCGAGCAGCATAGCCAGCCCGAGCAGCCACCCGAGCACCGGGACCAGGCCGAGCAACGGCAATACCAGCAGCAGGACGGCCGCTGCGACGAAGCGAAGGCTGCGGCGATCGGCGCGCTGCGGCTGCCAGCGCCGCAACGCCCCGTCGGCCACGCCGATCGCCGCCACGACATACGCCACTGGCAGCAGCGCGGCGTAGAGCGCCAGCGTGACGAGGCCCAGCGGGATGCCGATGAGGGTGGCCATCAGGAGTGCCGCCGCGATCGGCACGCACACCAGCACGGCGAAGCCGAGCAGCAGGCTGGTGCCGAGGCGCTCGCGCATCGACCGCGCGACGGCGTCGCAGAAGGCCGGCACCAGGCCGATCAGCATGCCCGCCAGCACGACCATGCCGATGGTCCAGACGATGCCCACGACGACAGCACCGCCGCGCGCCGCGCGCCCGGCGACGTTTCGCGCATCGTGGCCTCCGAACGGCGACAGGCGTTCAATGCCGCCGCCGACCTGCGCGCCCGGATCCTGCTTCAGCGCGCTCCCGCTTCGATAGCGGAGCTGCCCGGTGATGCGGGCCGCCGGCCCCAGCTCGAGGGCGCCGCCGCCGACGACCACGTCGCCACCGACCGGGCCGTCGATCAGGACCCGCCCGCCACCCACCAGCACATGACCGCGCACGCTGCCACGCAGGCGCAACTGCCCGACGCCGGCAGAGACGTTGCCGCCGACCTCGGATTTCGGGCCGAGCTCCAGTCGCCCTCCCGCCACGCGCACGTTGCGCCCGACCTTGCCCTCGATCGTCGTCTGCCCCGCGGCCCCCAGGACCGATCCGCCGACATCGTTGCTCAGCCGCACCTGCCCGCCGAAGGCCAGCAGGTCGCCCGCCACGGTGGCGTCGACAGCCAAATGGCCGCCGGTGACCAAGAGGTCGCCCTCGACCGGGCGCCGGACCACGATCTCTCCGCCGGCCACGAAGCGGTCGGCGCCCAGCGCCTGCGTGGCGTCTTCGTGCCGCTCGTCGGCCGCAAGGCCGGTGCCGCAGGCCAGGATCAGCCCTGCCAACCCCAACGTGCACCAACGGGTGAAGCGAGACACGAACATCCGTGCAACCCTAGACCACGTGCGGCTTGCATTCATTGAGTCCGCGCAACCCGCGCTGCGTCCGCCGCGCCGGCCCCGTCGGCCAGGCGACCGGTCCGATGGGCGGATCAGCCCTGGATCATTCGGTTGACCTGTGTGGGCATCGGGGCCGGCCAGCCGGCTTCCTTGCACACCCGCACGATGGCCTCGTTGGTGTCGAAGAACACCTGCCAGTAATGGTCGTTGTGGGTATATGGGCGCACGGCGAGCACCGGCCCGACGAGGTTCAGGTCGATGACATTCACCTCGGGTGGCTGGGTGGTGCTGACGTTCGGGATCGTCGCCACCGCGGCGCGGATGCGTGCGCAGGCCTCGGCCGGGTCCACGCCGCCGGCGAGCTGTGCCTGGCGGTCTACCCGGCGCACCGGCAGCGTGGTGTAGTTGTGCACCGTGTCGGAGAAGATCTTGCCGTTGCCGACCAGCGTCATCACGTTGTCCGGCGTGACGATCGTGGTGCCGAACAGACCGAGCTCGTGCACCGTGCCGGTGATGCCGGCCACGCCGACGAAGTCGCCGACCTTGAACGGCTTGAGCACCAGCATGAAGGCGCCGGCGGCAAAGTTGCCCAGCATGCCGCTCCAGGCCGCCCCGATCGCGAGACCCGCGCCAGCCAACATCGCCGCGAACGACGTCGTCTGGATGCCGAAGTACCCCAGGATGCCGAGCACCAAGGCGATGTTCAGCGCGACGTTGACGATGGACCCGAGGTACTTGGCCAGGGTCTCGTCCAGCTTGTTGCGGCTCATCACCGCCTGCATCAACGAGATCACGCGGCCGATGATCCACCGCCCGATGATCCAGAACGCGATGGCGGCCAGGATCTTGATGCCGACATCGATGGCAGTCGTGGTGAGAAACGTCTGTACGGCTTGCATGTCCATCTTCGATCTCCTCT
>JAHECD010000031.1:3510-40641 GCA_024641945.1 Rubrivivax sp.
TTCAGGAACTCGGCCTTGCCGCCCAGCCAGCGCGCGACATGTGAACGTGCGGCGTCGGGATGCTCGGCCAGCAGCTTGGGCGCCATGCGCCGCGCATGCTGCAACAGCGCGCTGTCTTCGTTCAGGTCGGCAAAACGCAGCAGGGCGTCACCGCTCTGGCGCGCGCCCATGAACTCGCCCGGGCCGCGGATCTCGAGGTCGCGGCGTGCGATCTCGAAGCCGTCGGTCGTCTCGGCCATGGCTTTCAGCCGTGCCTTGCCGGTCTCGCTCAGGGGTGGCGTGTAGAGGAGTACGCACACGCTGGCGATCGCACCGCGGCCGACACGCCCGCGCAGCTGGTGCAGCTGGCTCAGGCCGAAGCGCTCGGCATGTTCGATCACCATCAGGCTCGCGTTGGGCACGTCGACGCCGACCTCGATCACGGTGGTCGAGACCAGCACGCCCATCGTGCCGCCGGTGAACAGGGTCATCACGGCCGCCTTCTCGGCCGCCGGCATGCGCCCGTGCAGCAGGCCGACCATCCGGCCGGGCAGCGCGGCGCTCAGCTGGGCATGGGTCTGGGTCGCGTTCTGCAGGTCGATCTTTTCGCTCTCGTCGATCAGCGGGCACACCCAGTACACCTGGCGCCCACGCTCGACCTCGTCGTGGATGCGCGCGATCACGTCGTCGCGCCGGTTGTCGGCGAAGACCTTGGTCACCACCGGCGTGCGGCCTGGCGGCAGCTCGTCGATGGTGCTCACGTCGAGGTCGGCGAAGTACGTCATTGCGAGCGTGCGCGGGATCGGCGTGGCGCTCATCATCAGCAGGTGCGGCTCGAGCGCCTGCCGCTCCAGCTTGTCGCGCAGCGCCAGCCGTTGCGCCACGCCGAAGCGGTGCTGCTCGTCGACGATGGCCAGCCCGAGCTTCGCGAACACCACGTCGTGCTGGATCACGGCGTGGGTGCCGACGACGAGCATCGCCTCGCCCGACGCCACCTGCTCGAGCATGCGCGTGCGGCCCTTGCCCTTGCGGCTGCCGGTGAGCCAGGCCACCGTCACGCCGAGCGGCTCGAGCCACTGCACGAGCTTGCGAAAGTGCTGCTCGGCCAGGATCTCGGTGGGCGCCATCAGCGCGCATTGCCAGCCGGCGTCGATGGCCTGTGTCGCGGCGAGTGCGGCGACCACCGTCTTGCCCGATCCCACGTCGCCTTGCAGCAGGCGGTTCATCGGGTGGTCGCGCGCGAGATCGCCTGCGATCTCGTCGCACACCCGCTGCTGCGCGGCGGTGAGCGTGAACGGCAGCGCGGCGCGCAGCCCGGCGTGCAACGAGCCGCCGCCGAACTGCGCGACGTGCAGCACCGGAGCCTTGAGCAGGGCACGTTCGTGCTGCGCCTCGGCCTGGGCCAGCTGCTGCGCCAGCAGCTCGTCGAACTTCAGCCGCTGCCACGCCGGGTGGCTGCGGTCTTCGATCGCGGCCAGCGCCATCGTGGGCGGCGGCTGGTGCAGCAGGCGAAGTGCGTCCTTCAACATCGGCAGCCCTGGCGGCAGCACGTGGGCCGGCAGCAACTCGTCGAGCGGCGCGCGCTGCAGCGCCGACGCCACCGCCTTGCGCAGGTAGGCCTGCGGAAGCTGCGCGCTGGTCGGGTAGACGGGCGTCAGCGCCTGCGGCAGTGGCGCGCCTTCGGCCACCGGCTTGAAGGCCGGATGCACCATCTCGCGCCCGAAGAAACCGACGCGAACCTCGCCGCGGACGCGCACGCGCTGGCCCGGCGCGAGGGCCTTCTGCTGCGAGGGGTAGAAGTTCAGGAAGCGCAGCACGAGTTCGCCCGAGGCGTCGGCCACGCGCACCACCAGCTGTCGCCGCGTGCGCTGCTCGACGCGGCTGTCGCGCACGATGCCCTCGACCTGGACCGTCTGGCCCTCGTGCGCGCCGGCGATCGGCTCGATGAGCGTTTCGTCTTCGTAGCGCATCGGCAGGTGCAACGCGAGGTCGATGTCGCGCTTCAGCCCGAGCCGCTCCATCGCACGCTGCGGGCCGGACTTCTCTGCGGGGGCGGGGCCGGGCATGTGTTGCATTGTCTTACGCGGGGTCTCGGATAATGGCGTCCATGCGAGCACCTTTCCCCCGCGCGCTGCAGGTCGCGCTCGTGCTGCTGCCGGCCCTGTGGGCCGCGCCGCCCGCCGGCGCGGCGTTCGACCTGCCGCCGATCGACCGCATCGTCAACTACCAGCCCAAGCTGCCATTGCAGGTTTTCACCGCCGACGGCGTGGAGATCGCCCAGTTCGGGACCGAACGGCGCCAGTTCGTGCCGCTGGCACAGATGCCCAAGCTGCTGCAGGACGCCGTGCTGGCGGTCGAGGACACCCGTTTCCGTGAGCACCGCGGCATCGATCCCAAGGGCATGGCGCGTGCGCTGCTGTCGATGCTGACGGGCGGGCAGCGCCAGGGTGCGTCCACCATCACGCAGCAGCTCGTGCGCTCGATGCTGCTTTCGCAGCGCTTCACGCCGGAGCGCAAGGCGCGCGAGATCATGCTCGCGCTGCAGGTGGAGCAGGCGCTGCCGAAGGACCGCATCCTCGAGATCTACCTGAACGAGATCTTTCTCGGCCAACGGGCCTACGGCTTTGCCGCCGCCGCGCAGACCTATTTCGGCAAGCCGCTTGCCAAGCTGTCGATCGCGGAAACTGCGCTGCTCGCCGGGCTGCCGCAGAACCCGCACTACGCCAATCCGGTGGCAAGCCTCGAGCGCGCCACCCAACGCCAGCACGTCGTGCTCGAGCGCATGCACGTCACCGGCGTCATCACCGCCCAGCAACTGGCCGCGGCGCGCGCCGAGAAGCTCGCCATCCGCTCGCCGCTCGACGTGCCGCTGCACGCCGGCCACGTGGCCGAGATGGCGCGCCGCGCGGTGGTCGAGCGTTTCGGCACCGAGGCCTATTCGACCGGCATCCGCGTCTATACGTCGTTGCGCTCGGCCGACCAGAAAGCGGCCTGGACCGCCGTGCGCAAGGGCGTGCTCGAGTACGACCGCAAGGGTGCTTGGGGCGGGCCCGAAGACCAGGAGACGCTGCCCGGCGACGACGGCCCGAAGACCGAGCGCGCCGCCGCGCAGGCGCTCAAGGATCACCGCGACGACGAGATGCTGCGCGTGGGCATCGTGCTGGCCGCGTCGCCGAAGGAGATGCGGGTGCAGCTCGCCAGCGGCGAGCGCATCACGCTCAGCGGTGAAGGCCTGCGCTGGGCGCTGCCGGTGCTGGCGCCGAAGGCGCCGCCCAAGGGTGGCAAGAAGGCGGCTGCCGACGGCAAGCCGAAGCTGGCGGTGAAACGCGGCGCCATCGTGCGCGTGGTCCAGCAGGGCAAGGGGTGGGCGATCTCGCAGTGGCCGCAGGTGCAGGCAGGGCTCGTCGCGCTCGACCCGGCCAGCGGCCGCGTGCGGGCGCTCGTGGGCGGCTTCGACTTCACGCAGCAGCAGTTCAACCATGTGACGCAGGCGCTGCGTCAGCCGGGGTCGAGCTTCAAGCCGCTGCTTTACTCCGCGGCCCTCGAGCATGGCGTGATGCCGGCCAGCGTGATCGAGGATGCGCCTTTCAGCGGCGCCAACGGGTGGGAGCCGCAGAACAGCGACGGCCGGTTCGACGGCCCGCTCACGCTGCGCGAGGCGCTGGCAAAGTCGAAGAACCTCGTCAGCGTGCGCTTGTTGCAGCAGGTGGGCGTGGGCACCGTGCGCGACTGGGCAGCGCACTTCGGCCTCGACCCCGCGCGCCAGCCGGACAACCTGACGCTGGCGCTCGGTGCCGGCAGCGTGACGCCGATGCAGATGGCACAGGCCTACGGCGAGCTCGCCAACGGCGGCTGGCCGGTCGACCCGGTGCTCGTGGAGCGCATCACCGATGCCCAGGGCAAGGTGCTGTTCGATGCGGCCCCGGCGGCGCCGCATACCGAAGCCACGCGGGCACTGCCTGCACGCAACGTCTTCATCACGACGAGCCTGTTGAACGAGGTCACGCGCGTGGGTACCGCCGCACGTGCACAGCGCCAGCTGCGCCGGACCGACGTGTACGGCAAGACCGGCACGACCAACGATGCCGTCGATGCGTGGTTCGCCGGCTTCCAGCCGGGCCTGGCGGCGGTCGTCTGGATGGGTTACGACGACCCCAGGAGCCTGGGTGACCGCGAGTCGGGTGGCGCGCTCGCATTGCCGGTCTGGATCGACTACATGGCCGCCGCGTTGAAGGGCGTGCCGGTGGTGTCGCAAGGCGCGCCGCCGCCGGGAGTCGTGCGCGATGGCGATGACTGGATCTACGAAGAGTGGCTGGATGGCGGCTGGATATCGCACATCGACGCCGAGGGCGCGGTGACGCTGGCACCGGCCCCCGGCGCGCTGCCGCCGGCGGATGTGGCCTCGGCCCCGGTGGAGAACATGGCCATGCCCGCTGCGGGGCGCCCGCCCTTGCGCGTGACCTTTCCGATGCTGCAGCAGCGTCCGGTGGCCCCTGCCGCGGCGGCAGCGGCCGCAGCGGCCTCGGCGCCGCTGTAGGCCGGCCGGACCGCGCGCGACATGACCGGCCACACGCTCTCCGATTTCGATTTCGCCCTCCCTTCGGAGCTGATCGCGCAGCACCCAGCGGCCGAGCGCAGCGGCTCGCGCCTGCTCGACGGCACCGGTGTCGCGCCGGTCGATTGCATCTTCCGCGAACTGCCGTCGCTGCTCGCGCCGGGCGACCTGCTCGTCTTCAACGACACCAAGGTCATCAAGGCGCGCCTGTACGGGCAGAAGTCCACCGGCGGCGCCGTCGAGGTGCTGGTCGAGCGCGTGGCACCGCCGTCCGAGGTGTGGGCGCACGTGCGTGCGAGCAAGTCGCCGCGCCCCGGCCAGACCCTGCGCCTGGCCGGCGCATTCGATGCCGAGGTGCTGGGCCGGGGCGGCCCGGACGATTCGCTTTTTCACCTGCGTTTTCCGTCCGATCCGCTGGCCCTGCTCGAGACCCACGGCCACGTGCCATTGCCGCCCTACATCGAACATGGTGACGCGGCCGACGACGTGGCGCGCTACCAGACGGTCTTTGCCTCGCGGCCCGGTGCGGTGGCTGCGCCGACGGCGGCGCTGCACTTCGACGAGCCGCTGCTCTCGGCGCTGCGCCAGCGCGGCGTGAACAGCGCGCGTGTGACGCTGCACGTGGGCGCGGGCACCTTCCAGCCGGTGCGCAGCGAAGACCTGTCGCAGCACCGCATGCACCATGAATGGTTCGAGGTCGGCGCGGCGACCGTGGCCGCCGTCGAGGCCACGCGCTCGGCCGGCGGGCGCGTGGTAGCCGTCGGCACGACGACCGTGCGTTCGCTCGAATCCGCCGCGCGGGGCGGCGCGCTGCGCGCGACCACCGGCGAGACCGACATCTTCATCACGCCGGGCTTCGGCTTTCGGGTCGTGGACCGGCTGATCACCAACTTCCACCTGCCCAAGAGCACGCTGATGATGCTGGTCAGCGCCTTTGCCGGACACACGCACGTGATGGCGCTGTACCGGCATGCGATCGAGCAGCGCTACCGCTTCTTCAGCTACGGCGACGCGATGCTGCTCGATCGCACCTGAAGTCAAACGTTGGCCTTGCGCCAAAGGCCGCAACGGGAAGCCCGGCGCAGAGTATTCAGCTCAGTTCAATTCAGTGCGTGCGCGAGGTCGCCCACCCGCGCGCGCACGCCGGGCAGCGGCTCGAGGCCCCAGCGTTCGGTGATGAACTTGAGGATCGATGTCGTGTCGTAGATCGTGTGGTCGATGAATCCGCGCTTGACGTGCGGGCCGATCAGCAGCGCCGGCACGCGTGTGCCCGGGCCGAAGCGGTCGCCCCAGCCGGGGCCGGCCGGCGGCGGCACGTGGTCCCAGTAGCCGCCGTTCTCGTCGTAGGTGACGACGACGAGCATGTCGTTCCACTGCGGGCTCTTGCGCAGCGCGTCGAGCACCGCGGCGATGTGGTCGTCGCCGCTCTTGACGTCGGTGTACGACGGGTGCTGCGTATAGCGGCCGGCCGGCTTGTAGAACGACACCGCAGGCAGCTTGCCGCCGGCCGCGTCGCGCAGCAGCTGCTCGCCGTCGAGCAGGTGGCGCGCCCGGTCCGCGGTGCCGGGTGCAAAGCGGGCGTGGTAGTTGAACGGCTGGTGGTGCGGCTGGAAGATCGGGCTGCCCTCGACATTTGCATAGATGACCTTGCGCTTGACGTCCGGCGCCTGCCGCCCGTCGGCGAGCGCCGCGTCCCAGCCGCCGGCATACCAGGCCCAGCCCACGCCGCGTGCACTGAGCGTGTCGCCGATCGTGCGCGTGGTCTGTGGTGGCACCGGCACGCCGGCGGCGTGCGAGCCCTTGGGGTCGGCCAGGTCGATCGGCGCGTTCGGCGCGGGTGGCACGCCACTGGGCTGGTACGCGGGCTGCGAGGTATTGACCGACCAGCCGTCCGCAGACACCTGCCCGCCGCCGCGGCTGACCACCTTGACGGCGCCGACGGCGGCCGACGGTGAGTCGGGCAGCTTGAGCAGGTGGCCATTGGCGTCGAGCTTGACGCGCATCGCCTCCGGTGCGTCCTCGTGCCTCGGCGCGCAGGCGCAGATCAGGTACTGGTGGTTCAGGTAGCTGCCGCCGAAGGCACCCATGAAGAACTTGTCCGCGATCGTGTATTCGCGCGCCCATTGCCACAGCTTCATGCCCGAGCCGTCGTAGTAGCCCATGCTCCAGCCGCCCACCTGCGACATCGCGGCATACAGGTTGTTCGCGCCGCCGTGGATCTGCTCCTGGTTGTGCCAGAACGCGTGGATCGGGCTCGGCACGTGTTCGTCCATGCGTTTGCCGACCGGCGGTGCGTCGATGCGGAACGGGCCGTTGGGCAGGCGCGGATATTTCGGGTCCGGCTGGCCGTTGCTGCCGAAGACGAGCAGCTCGGGCAGCGGCTTGCCGTCATGGTCGATCTGCGTGCGTTGCAGCGGCGTGGCGTTGGCCACACCATCGGCGCCGGGAAACAGGCCGTACAGGTTGTCGAAACTGTGGTTCTCGGCGTAGATCACCACCAGCGTGCGGATGCGCTGCAGGCTCGCCGGGGCCGCGCCGGAGGTTGCGCCGGGTGATGTGCCGGGTGATGTGCCCGGGCCGGCGCAAGCGGTGCAGGCCAGCGCGACGGCGGCGGCGAGAAAGGTGCGACGCAGCGGGCTTCTCGAATCCATGGCGGTCTCCGGTGGCAGGCGAATCTGGATCGGCCGGATCCTAGCGCCGCACAGTGACAATGCGCCAGATGCTTCAGTTCGACCTGCTCAAGACCGAAGGCCTCGCGCGGCGCGGCCGCCTGACGCTCAACCACGGCGTCGTCGAGACGCCGGTCTTCATGCCGGTGGGCACCTACGGCACGGTCAAGGGCGTGCTGCCGCGCTCGCTGCAGGAGATGGGCGCGCAAATCATCCTGGGCAACACCTTCCACCTCTGGATGCGCCCGGGGCTGGACGTGCTGCAGAAGTTCGGCGGGTTGCACCGCTTCGAGAGCTGGACCGGCCCGATCCTCACCGACAGCGGCGGCTTCCAGGTCTGGAGCCTGGGCGACATGCGCAAGATCAGCGAAGAAGGCGTGCGGTTCGCGTCGCCCGTCAACGGCGACAAGCTCTTCCTCACGCCCGAGGTGAGCATGCAGATCCAGACCGTGCTCAACAGCGACATCGTGATGCAGTTCGACGAGTGCACGCCGTACGAGACCAAGGGCCACATCACCACCGAAGCCGAGGCGCGGGCATCGATGGAGCTCAGCCTGCGCTGGGCGCGGCGCAGCCGGGACGAGTTCGAGCGCCTGGGCAACCCGAACGCGCTCTTCGGCATCGTGCAGGGCGGCATGTTCGAGACGCTGCGCGAAGCGTCGCTCGCGTCGCTGGTCGAACTCGACCTGCCGGGTTATGCCGTCGGTGGCGTCAGCGTGGGCGAGCCGAAGGACGAGATGCTGCACATCATGGCGCACACCCCGCACCGGTTGCCGGCGCACAAGCCGCGTTACCTGATGGGCGTGGGCACGCCGGAAGACCTGGTCGAGGGGGTCGCGCAGGGTGTCGACATGTTCGACTGCGTGATGCCCACGCGCAATGCACGCAATGGCCACCTGTTCACGCGCTTCGGGGACTTGAAGATCCGCAATGCACGCCACAAGTCGGACGAACGCCCGATCGACGAGACCTGCACCTGCCACGCTTGCGCGTCCGGATTCAGCCGCGCCTACCTGCACCACCTGGACCGCTGCGGCGAGATGCTCGGGCCCATGCTGGCCAGCATCCACAACCTGCACTTCTACGTGAACCTGATGCGCGAGATCAGACTGGCGCTGGACGAGGGCACCTTCACGGCGTTCGCCGCCCGATTCAAGGCCGACCGCGCGCGCGGCATCGGCTGACCATCGCGCGCCCGATGACCTGGCTCAAGCGATTTTTCGGCGCGCTCGTCGCGCTCGTGATCCTGTTCGAGGAATGGGGCTGGGAGCCGCTGCAGCGGCTGATGGCGGCGATCGGTCGGCTGCCGCCGCTGGCCTGGCTGGAGCGCCGCATCGCCGCGCTGCCGCCATGGGGCGCGCTGGTGGTCTTCTTCGTCCCGGCCTTGGGGCTGCTGCCGGTCAAGCTGCTGGCGTTGTGGCTCATCGGGCAGGGGCAGCATCTGCTGGGCGTGCTCATCATCGTCGCCGCCAAGGTGGCGGGCACGGCGATCGTGGCGCGCCTGTTTGCGCTCACGCAGCCGGCCCTGATGCGCATGCCGTGGTTCGCACGGCTGTTCACGCGCTGGACGGTCTGGAAGGAAGAGGTGCTCGCGCGGGTGCGTGCCTCCTGGGCGTGGCGCGTCGGCCGCGTCGTGAAGCACCGCGTCGCGCAGCGGGTCAGGGCCTGGCGTCGCGCGTGAGGCTCACCAGAACTGCCATGCGCCAGTGGCCAGCACCCAGACACCGAGGATGCCGTTCGTGACCGCGTGTGCGATCACCGGCACCCACAGCTTGCCCGTGCGCCGATAGAGCAGTGCATACGCCAGGCCGGCCACGATGGCGGCCAGCCACTGGGTGTGCGCAAGCATGAAGACGAAGGTCGACAGCACGATCGCCTTCAGGCCCACGCGTCGCGGGTCCACGCCCTCGAAGACCGGGCGCTCGATCCAGCGCATCAGGAACGAGCGCCAGAAGAGCTCTTCCATCACCGGCACCACGAGCGCGGCGCCGGCGAGCCGGCAGCCCACGAGCAGCGGGTCGACGCGGCCATCGGCGTCGACCGGCACGAAGGCGGCTGACGGCGTGCCGATCGTCATCCAAGGGGCGTCGAGCACGATCCACAGGCCGAAGACGGCCAGGCCCACGGCCACGGCGCCGAGTGTCTCGGCCCCGGTCGGGCGCGTCTGTGCACTCAACTCGCCGTAGTCGCGCCACCACCACGCCAGCAGTGCGCCGGCCGCCGCAGCCTGCACGGCGTACATCCAGCGTGTATCGACGGCCCCGCCGGCGTGGTCGGGCAACACGCCGCGCAAGGCGAGCAGCGCCATGAATACCGCAAACGGCAGCACGCGCTGCCAGCCGGCTCGGCTAAGCAGCGCGTGGGCGATGGAAAAGGACTCCCTGATTCATTGTTTGACGTCAGTATCTGAAGCACCGGCCGGGCTGCCCAGGGAACAAATCACATGATGCTGTGCCCGCTGCGGCAGACCCCCGCGATCAGGGGGTCATGCCGGTTGCATCAACCCCGCGACGCGTTCGCGCATCGTGTCCAGTGTCGTCTCGCCCGGCGTCAGGGCCGGCCCGGCGGCGAGACCGACGTGGCTGAACAAGCCCCGCCGGAACGGCCGCACCATCGCCTTGCCGCCATCGACACGCGAGAAGAACGAGCCCCACAGGTTGGTCAATGCGATCGGTACGACGGGCACCGGGTGGTCCTGCAGGATCTTCATCACACCACCCTTGAAGGGCTGCAAGGTGCCGTCACGGGTGAGCGAGCCCTCGGGGAAGATGCACAGCAGATCGCCGTCGTCCAATACGCGCCCGGCTTGCACGAAGGCGGCTTCGTAGGTGGCCGGGTCCGTGTCGCGCGACGCGATCGGGATCGCCTTGGCCAGGCGGAACAGCGTGCCCAGGACCGGCATCGCGAAGATGGAGCGGTCCATCACGAAGCGGATCGGCCGCGGGCTCGCGGCCATCAGCAGCACCGCGTCGACGAAGCTCACGTGGTTGCACACCAGGATGGCCGCGCCTTCCGCCGGGATGTGCTCGTCGCCGACGACGCGGAAGCGGTAGACCACGCGCGACAGCACGAACGAGATGAAACGAAGCAGGTACTCCGGCACGAGCAGGAAGATGTAGCCGGCGACCACGGCGTTTGCCAGGCCGACGGCGAGAAACACCTGCGGCACCGTGAAACCCGACTTCAACATCGTGCCCGCGATCAGCGAGCTGGCGATCATGAACAGCGCGTTCAGGATATTGTTGGCCGCGATGATGCGCGCGCGGTGCGTCGGCTGGCTGCGCAACTGGATCAGCGCATACATCGGCACGCTGTACAGGCCGGCAAAGAGCGACAGCAGCGCCAGGTCGGCGAGCACCCGCCAATGCGCCGGCTGCGCGAGGAAGACGGCGAGCGTCTGCGCATCGGCGGGCGGCAAGGCACGCGAGGCGAAATACAGGTCGACCGCGAAGACGCTCATGCCGATCGCGCCCAGCGGCACGAGGCCGATCTCCACGTGCCGGCGCGACAGCGTCTCGCACAGCAACGAGCCGGTGCCGATGCCGATTGAAAACACCACCAGCAGCAGTGACGCGACCTGCTCGTTGCCGTGCAGCACGTCCTTCGCAAAGGCCGGAAAGTTGGCCAGGAAGACGGCGCCGAAGAACCACATCCAGGAGATGCCGAGCAGCGAGCGGAAGACGACGATATTGCCGTGCGCCAGCTTGAGATTGCGCCAGGTCTCGCTGACCGGGTTCCAGTTGATGCGCAGCGCGGGGTCGGTGGCCGGCGAGGCGGGCACGAATTGCGCGGTCGCGCGGCCGACCGCGGCGAGCGCCAGGCACGAGACGGCCACCGCCGTCGGACCCACGCCGGGCATCGCGATCAGCAGCCCGCCGACGACATTGCCGAGCAGGATGGCGACGAAAGTGCCCATCTCGATCATCCCGTTGCCGCCCGTCAGCTCACGCTCGTCGAGGTGCTGCGGCAGGTACGCGAACTTGACCGGGCCGAAGAGGGTGGAGTGCACACCGAGCAGGAAGACGCAGCCGAGCAGCGCCGGCACGTTCTGCGTGACGAAACCCCAGGCGGCGAGCGCCATGATGGCCAGCTCCAGCCACTTGACGAAGCGGATCAGGACGGTCTTGTCGTACTTGTCGGCGAGCTGCCCGCTGGTGGCCGAGAACAGCAGGAACGGCAGGATGAACAGCGCACCGATGATCAACCCGGCCAGCGCCGGTGGCATCCACGCCACCTGCAGCTGGTAGGTCACCAGCACGGTGAAGGCGAACTTGAACAGGTTGTCGTTCGCCGCGCCGAGAAACTGGGTCCAGAAGAACGGCGCGAAGCGGCGCTGCGCCAGCAGGGCGAACTGGTTCGGATGCGGGTCGTGCATGGGCTTCGGTCGGCGTGTTCAGGGGTTGACGATCACGGGGGCACGGTCGGCTAGCCCGCTGCGCGCGAGCCACCGGAAGACCGAATCGACAGTCACGGTCTCGATGCGGTCGGCAAAGCGCTGGCGGTTCGGATGATCGTCGAAAGCGACGTTCGCGCGCGTGACATTTGCCCCGAGTCGCGTGAGTGCGCCGATGTGCAGTGTGGTCGGCTCGTAGCCGCGCAGCCGCAGCCACGCCTGCGCCTGCCTTCGCGACGACGCGTCGGCGTCCATCGCGCCAGCGAGCGTTTCGAGCGCCCACTGGTTGCTCTGCTGATAGCGCAGCGCCCAGGGATAGGCCAGCATGTTGTAGCGCGGCTCGTTCCAGCGCGTGACCGCGGCGTTGTCGCGCAGCAGCGGCAGCAGCCGGGCCTGCGCCTCGGCGCTCAGCTCGACGAAGGCGGCCTCGTAGCGGAACGGCCGGTCGAGGAAAAATTCGCCGAGCCCCTGGCGGTACAACGCAGCGTCCGCCGTGCCGCACTGGTTGAGCTTGTGCACGATGCGCCAGAGGGCGTGCGCCCCGTCGCCGTCGCGATAGGCAAAACCCAGGTGCGACCAGCGCAGGCCGTAGCTCGACAGGTCCTGCCCGGCGCGGGCCAGCACCACCACCTGCGCGCCCGTGGCGTCCAGCCGGCGCGCGGTGGCCTCTGCGAGCGCCATGCCGCGGGTGACTTCGGTCACCGTGGCCGGCCGCTCTTCGCAGGGCCGGCCTGCGGTTGCTGGCGGCGCCACCAGTCCCAGCGAGGCCGCCAGCAGCGCGGCGGCAAGCAGGCGGGCATTCATCGGGTGATCCGCTCGTCGTACAGCAAGGCACGGCCGATCTCGTTCGGCACGAACGCGATCGCGGCGCCCGCCGCGCACAGCACCCAGCCCGTCGAGACCGCGGTCGCCACGACGGCGGTGCCGACGGCGGCCGACACATGGCCGGCGAAACGCACGCTCGTGCGCGCGCCGTCCGAAGCGTTCTCGAGCACCCACACGGTGCCGGCGGCCGAGGTCTCGACGGCGGCCAGCGTGAGCACGGCGCCGCCCGCGAGCAGGAAGGCCGGCGCGGCGACCGAGACCGCCACTGGGACCAGCGACAGCGCGCTGGCCTCCGAGACGGCGCCATGCGCCCGCGCCACCGGGGCGGTGGTGGCAGCGAATGCGGCCAGCAGCCACGCCAGGCCGGCCGATCGGAACTTGATCATGGTGATGCTCCTGCGTGCGGTGGTCAGGTGGACGGGCCGCTGCTGTCGGCGCCGGCGATCGCTGTCGGCTGCGCGGCGCGGGCCTCGGCCAGATCGGCCTCGTGTGCATCGCGCAAGGTCTTGGCGAGCGTGAAGACCGACGAGATCAGGAACAGCCCGCTGACGAACAGGAACGCCTTGTAGGTCGGGTTGACGTCCATGCGGTAGAGGCCCCAGCCGGTGAGCGACAGCGCCACAGCAAAGCCGCCCCAGACGACGAGGCTCCACATCGGCGTATCGACCTTGCGGCCCTGGTTGTCGCGCACGAACTTCGACAGCGCGAAGACCGCCGAGGTGCAGAACACGTAGCCCATCACCATGAAGGCACGGTCCAGGTCCTGGCCCGGCAGGAATGCCAGGCCGTTGCCACACAGCGCGACGGCCACGGCGAAGGAGATCCAGACCTGCAGACGCCACGCGCGGGTATCGCGGCGCACGGTGACCGGGGAGCATGCATTCATGAAATCGACTCGCTCGTCGTTGGACATGCGGGCCATTCTGTGGAGCGCCCGACAGGGGGTCAAAGTGTTCTCGCCGAGTGCCGCAACGCGCGGCCGCGGGTATCGGCTGGTGCGACCCACCTTTGGGGGCGGTCCTGTGGCGTTGCTAGAGTCGCGCCAAGATTCCCGTCCGGAGCCCGGCCTTGTCATCCACACGCGACCTCATAGCGGCACTGAAGGCCGAGCTCAAGGCAGCCGGCGTGACCTACGCCGACCTGGCGGACCACCTGGGCATGGCCGAGTCGAGCATCAAGCGCATGTTCTCGCAGGCCGATATGCCGCTGTCGCGCATCGACGAGGTGCTGCGTGTGCTGAACCTCGACTTTGCCGAACTCGCCCGCCGCATCGCCGACAGCCAGCCGCTGCGCCGCGAGTTGTCGCACGAGCAGGAGACTGCCGTGGTGGCCGACCGCAAGCTGCTGCTCACGGCGATCTGCTGTCTGAGCCAGTGGTCGTTCGAGCAGATCGTGTCCACCTATGCGATCGACGACGCGGAGGCCGTGGTGCGGCTGGCGCAGCTCGACCGCCTGGGTTTCATCGAGCTCAAGCCGCTGAACCGCTACCGCCCGCTGGTGGCCAAGACCTTCCGCTGGATTCCCGACGGGCCGGTGATGCGCTACTTCCGCGAGCAGGTGGCGGACGATTTCTTCGGCGGCGCTTTCGGCGGCGAGGGCGAGATGCTGATGCTCGTGCACGGCCAGATCGGACGCAGCCTGGCGTCGGCCTTCAACGAGCGGCTCGCTCGCGTGGCGCAGGACTTCGCGCAGCAGCACCTGACCGACCAGCGCCTGCCGGCCGACCAGAAACGCCCGTACACGCTGGTGATCGGCATGCGCAGCTGGCTCTTCTCGGCCTTCAAGGATTTGCGGCGTCCGGCCTGACCCGTTGACCGCGTGGGCAGCTCACACCGCGCGCTGGTCGAGCAGCCAGCCGCCACTGCCGTCTTCGGGCTTCAGCGCCCCATGCAGCCAGGGCAGGAGTTCGTTCAGCTGGGCGTGCAGCGTAAACGGCGGGTTGTAGATGAAGACGCCGCTGCCGGCGAGGCCGAAACCCTGCGCATCGGTCTTGCCGACCGTCAGGCGAGCGTGCAGCCAGCCCTTGGGCGCCAGCGACTGCAGCCGCTTGGGCAGCTGGGCCGCTGCGAGCTTGGTCACCTGTGGGTACCAGACCATGTAGGTGCCTTCGGCAAAACGTGCGAGCGCTTCGCGCAACGTGGCCACCACCTTGGCGTAGTCGCGTTCGCCTTCGTAGCTCGGGTCCATCAGCACGAGGCCGCGTCGCGTCGGCGGCGGCAGCTGCGCTTTCAGGCCATCGAAGCCGTCGGCCATCTTCACCTCCACGCGCTTGTCGTCGCCCAGGTAGCTGGCGAGGATGCGGTGGTCGGTGGGGTGCAGCTCGAACAGGCGCAGGTTGTCCTGCGGCCGTGTCAACGCCTGCGCGATGGTGGGCGAGCCCGGATACTGCTTCAGGTGTTTGGCGCCGTTGAATTCCCGCACCAGCGCCACGTAGTCGGCCACCGCCGGCGGCAGGTCGTCGCGTGTCCACAGGCGCGCGATGCCGTCCAGGTATTCGGCCTTCTTCTTCGCGTAGGTGCCCTCGAGCGAATAGCCACCGGCGCCAGCGTGGGTGTCGACGAACCGGTAGCCCTTGTCCTTCTGGTTCATGTGCCCGAGCACGAGCATCAGCAGGATGTGCTTGAGCACGTCGGCATGGTTTCCGGCGTGGAAGGCGTGGCGGTAGGCGAGCATGCGCCGACTGTAGCTGCGGCCAGTGGCCCGCCGCGCCCCAGGTTTCGGGCGCGCCGGTAAGCTGTCGGGATGACGTCTGTCTTCGACCCCTTCCGCCTCGGCGACATCGACCTCGCCACGCGCATCGTGATGGCGCCCCTCACGCGCAACCGCGCCGTAGGCTGCGTGCCGAATGCTCTGATGGCCGAGTACTACGCACAGCGCGCCGATCCCGCCACCGGTGCCGGCCTGATCGTCAGCGAGGCCACCCAGATCAGCCCGCAGGGGCAGGGCTACCAGGACACGCCCGGCGTGCACAGCCCCGAGCAGGTGGCCGGCTGGCGGCGTGTGACCGACGCGGTGCATGCACGCGGCGGGCGCATCGTCTGCCAGCTCTGGCACGTGGGCCGCATCTCGCACCAGGCGTTGCAAGTGGGCGGCGCTGCGCCTGTGTCGTCGACGTCCCGCGTGGCCGCGAGCCGCGTCCTCGTGGCGGGCAAGTTCGAACCGTGCTCGGCGCCGCGTGCCCTGCGCGCCGACGAGATTCCGGGCATCGTGGCCGACTATGCGCACGCTGCACGCTGTGCCATGGACGCCGGCTTCGACGGCGTCGAGGTGCATGCCGCCAATGGCTACCTCATCGAGCAATTCTTGCGTGACAGCATCAACGACCGCACCGATGCCTGGGGCGGCTCGATCGAGCACCGCACCCAGTTGCTGGTGGATGCCGTGTCTGCTGTCGCAGCCGTAGCCGGTGGCGGCCGTACCGGTGTCCGTCTGTCGCCCGTGACGCCGGCCAACGACGCCGGCCCCGACAGCGACCCGCAGGCCCTTTACGGGCGCGCGGTCGAGCGGCTCGCGCCGCTGAAGCTGGCGTATCTGCACGTGGTCGAAGGCGCCACCGGCGGACCGCGCGACGTGGCCCCGTTCGACTACGAGCGGCTGCACCGCGGCTGCGCCGGCGCGTGGATGTTGAACAACGGGTATGACCTGGCGATGGCGCAGGAGGCACTCGCGTCGGGCCGCGCCGACCTGATCGCCTTTGGCCGCCCGTTCATTGCCAACCCCGACCTCGGCCGGCGCCTGCGCGAAGCCCTTCCACTCGCCACCGCGGAGCGCAGCGCGTTCTACGGGGGCGGAGCCAGCGGGTATACGGACTTCGCGCCGTGGGGCATGGCGGCGGTGTCGGCCTGAGCGCTTGCGCCCCAGAAGTCAGCGGCCGAGCGTCGCTCGAAAAAGTTCGCGAATGCTTACTTCTTTGGTGCCGCTGACAAGTTCGACGTCATCTCCGGCGCAAACCGAGCCGGGTTCGATGACGGCGAGGTAAGCGCCGCAGAAGCCGCTCTGCGCCATCAGCTTGGTCGCCTGGGCAAAACCCATCGCGGCATTGAACTTGAAGCACGGGTAGCGGGGCTCGCTCACGGCCAGCACGCAACCCGGCAACACGAGCCGGTCACCGATCCACAGCCGTGCCTCGTCGAGCCCGTCGATGGTGAGGTTCTCGCCCATCGAGCCAGGCCGCAGTTGCTCATCCCACGCCGAGACCTTGGCTTGTGCGCGCACGGTCTGCCAGAAGGCGTAGTGCGCGGCCGGATAGGCGTAGACCGCCTTCGACAGGCCGCCGTGCACGGTGAGATCCGCCTGTTCGTCGTCGGCCAGCCCCAGCGGGCGCACCTTCACGGGCCCGGCTCGCGGCGTCTTGCCGATGGCGGTCGAGACAAGTCGCCCGTCGATGAGCCGCGCAGCGGCGCGGGCGACGTTGACGCTGAGCACTTTCACACGCACCTCGCAACAACCTGACGCTCGATGCGCGACGCGTTTATCGAGTCATACGGAAATTGCATGAGCCCCGCACCTCCGGTGGTTACAGCGTGATTACATTGGATTGACAATCTCTTCCCCAAGTGACGGTGGAGAGTCTTGGATGGGCTTGCGGCGAGGCCCCCGCGTGCATGACAGCGCGTCAGGGCCTGGCCGGAATCCGCATTTGAAACTCTGTAGATTGGAAGTGTCATGAACCATCCTGCCATGCATGGCTTGCGCCTGACCGCGCCTGCCCATGTGAAACATGCCCGGCTCGCCAGCTGGGTGGCCGAAGTGGCAGCGCTCACCGGCGCTGCAGACGTGGTCTGGTGCGACGGCAGCGCCGAAGAATACAAGCGCATGTGCGACCTGCTGGTGGCCGCGGGAACGATGAAGAAGCTCAACCCCGAACTGCGCCCGAACAGCTATCTCGCGCTGAGCGACCCGAGCGACGTGGCGCGGGTCGAGGACCGCACCTACATCTGCAGCGAGCGCCAGGAGGATGCCGGCCCGACGAACAACTGGATGGCGCCGGCCGAAATGCGCGCGCTGCTGCAGACCGGCGTCAACGCGCTTTTCAAGGGCTGCATGCAGGGCCGCACGATGTACGTCGTGCCGTTCTCGATGGGCCCGCTCGGCTCGCACATTTCGCACATCGGCGTCGAGCTGACCGACAGCCCCTACGTCGTCATCAGCATGCGCACGATGACGCGCATGGGCAAGGCCGTGCTCGAGCTGCTCGGCACCGACGGCACGTTCGTGCCGTGTGTGCACACCGTGGGCGCGCCGTTGCAGTCCGGCCAGAAGGACGTTGCCTGGCCCTGCAACAAGACCAAGTACATCGTTCACTATCCCGAGACGCACGAGATCTGGAGTTACGGATCGGGCTATGGCGGCAACGCGCTGCTGGGCAAGAAGTGCTTTGCGCTGCGCATCGCCTCCAACATGGGCCGCGCACAAGGCTGGCTGGCAGAGCACATGCTGATCCTGGGCGTCACCACGCCAGCGGGCAAGAAATACCACGTCGCGGCGGCCTTCCCGAGTGCCTGCGGCAAGACCAATTTCTCCATGCTCGTACCACCCCAAGGCTACGAGGGGTGGAAGGTCACCACCATTGGCGACGACATCGCCTGGATCAAGCCGGGTGCTGACGGGCGCCTGCACGCGATCAACCCCGAGGCCGGTTATTTCGGGGTGGCTCCGGGCACCAACTACCACACCAATCCCAACTGCATGGACTCGCTCAAGCGCGACGTGGTGTTCACCAACGTGGCACTCACCGATGACGGCGACGTGTGGTGGGAGGGCATGACCGACACGCCGCCCGCGCACCTGATCGACTGGCAAGGCAAGGACTGGACGCCGCAGATCGCCAAGGAAACCGGCGCCAAGGCCGCGCACCCGAATTCGCGATTCACGGTTGCCGCGACCAACAACCCCGCGCTGGATCCCGAGTGGGACTCCACCACGGGGGTTGCGATCGACGCCTTCATCGTCGGTGGCCGCCGCTCGACCACCGTGCCACTGGTGGCCGAAGCGCGCGACTGGGTGGAGGGCGTCTACATGGGTGCCACGATGGGCAGCGAGACGACGGCAGCCATCGCCGGCCAGCAGGGCGTGGTGCGCCGTGACCCGTTCGCGATGATCGCCTTCGCGGGTTACAACATGGCCGACTACTTCCAGCACTGGCTGAACGTCGGCGACAAGCTCGCCAAGGCGGGCGGCAAGGTGCCGCACATCTACTGCGTCAACTGGTTCCGCAAGGGTGCCGACGGCAAATTCATCTGGCCGGGCTACGGCGACAACATGCGCGTGCTCGAGTGGATCGTCGGCCGCATCGAAGGCAAGGCCGGCGGCGCCGAGAACGCATTCGGTGTCAGCCCGCGCTATGAAGACCTTCGTTGGGACGGCCTGGCCTTCTCGAAAGAGCAGTTCCAGAGCGTGATCGGCATCGACCGCTCGGCGTGGCAGCAGGAGATGGTGCTGCACCAGGAACTGTTCACGCAACTCACCTTCCACCTGCCCAGCGAACTGCCGGCCACCAAGGCGCGCATCGAACAGCGCCTGGCGGCATGAGGTCCTGACCGGGCGACCCCTTCGCAGACGACGAGAATCGGGCCATGGGGCCCGATTTTCTTTTTCCGGCAGCACGTCGATGAAACTGCAACTGCTGTCGGACCTGCACCTCGAGACCGAGGCGTTCGATCCCGAGCCGGCGCCGGGAGCCGAGTTGCTGATCCTGGCCGGTGACATCGACTCGACCTGGCAAGGGCTGGCGCGGTTTGCCGGCTGGCCTGTACCGGTGATATTCGTCCCCGGCAACCACGAGTTCGACGGCCGTGAATTTACGCAGGTGGTGCCTGCACTTCGGGAGACCTGCGCTGCTGCAGGCATCCGGATGTTGCACCGCGAGTCGGCCGTGCTGACCGGTGCCGATGGCCGCCGCGTGCGGTTCGTCGGGGCACCACGCTGGAGCGACTTCGACCTGTTCGGCCCCGCCCGCCGCGAACGCGCCGAGCGCGCGGCGGGGTACTTCCTGCGGCTCATGGCGGCACAACGGCACGGCGCGCCGCTTGATGCGCAAGGTGTGCGCGAAGAGGGCCTGGCATGCCGCGACTGGCTGGAGCGCGAGCTACCAAAGCGGCCTGTCGGTCGCTGGGATGTAACAGTAGCGATCACTCACTTTGCCCCGAGTGCGCGCAGCGGTGATCCACGCTACGGCGCGCAGCCGGGTACGGCAAGTTTCTGCAACGCCGACGACGACCTGATTCCACATGCCGACCTGTGGGTGCACGGCCACCTGCATTGCCGTCACGACTATCTGGTCGAGCGGCCTGCACGACGACCGTCGCGCGTGGTCTGCCAGGCACGCGGCCTGCTGGCCAAGGGCGAATGCGACGGCCACGACCCGCTGCGCACGTTCGACATTTGAGGCCACGCAATGGCGCGCGCGATGGCTGCGCGATACTGAATTCGTGGCGTCCCGCTGGACGCGAAAACAACGGAGGCAGGCAATGAAGATCCTCGTACCTGTAGACGGCAGCCCGTACACCAAGCGCATGCTCGGCTACCTGGCGGCGAACGAAGAATGGCTCGGCGTCACGAACGCGTTCACGTTGCTGCATGCCGTCCCCGCGGTGCCCGCGCGCGCGGCCTCGGCCATCGACCGCGACACGCTGAAGTCCTTCTACGAGGACGAGGCCGAGAAGGTTTTCAAGCCGATCCGAGCCTTCTTTGCCAAGAAACCCGAGCTGAAGGTCAACTTCGTCGGCAAGACGGGAAGCGCTGCAGAGACGATTGCCGCCGTGGCAGAAAAGGGCGACTTCGACCTCATCATGATGGGCTCACATGGTCATGGCACGCTGACCAACCTGGTCATGGGTTCGGTGGCAACCAAGGTGCTGGCCCATTGCAAGACACCGGTCCTGCTGGTTCGGTGAACGCGCCGCCCTGCTTGCAGGCGCGCGCGTGTCAACGGGGATGGGCTCAGTGAACGCTTCGGGCCAGGCCGTGGAAGCAAGTGGACAGAACCCACTCGACGATCTGCTCGTCGGTGTATTGGCCACCCGCCTTCAGAACGCCCGGCACCGGATCGCAGGCGCGCGCGTAGATCGAATACATGATCAATTCGGGCGGGAGGGTGCGATCGAGATCGCCGTCCGCCTGCGCCTGCACGGTCCACTCGCCGATCCGTTCGCTCACCTGCATCAGCAGATCGAGGTAGCCCTTGTGCGCCATCAGCTCGGCGCGCAGGGTCGAGTTTTGCGACGGTAAGGTGGGCATCTCGCCCGCGAGTTGCCGCTGCAAGGCCCAGCGCGTCACCTCTCGCAGCCGATCGATGGCGCTGGCCCCAGTACGGGCCGCCTGTTGTTCGACCACCGCCAGTGCATCCTTCAGAAGCCTGACCATCGCAGCGGCGGCCAACGCTTCCTTGGAAGCAAAGTGTTTGTACAAGCTGGCTTTGGCGATGCCCACATCCGCGGCCACTTGGTCGACCGTCATCAGGTCGAAGCCCTTTTCGGCCAGCAGTCGGTTGACCGACGCGACGATCGCGTCCTCGCGGACTTGCAGCATCTGTTGCCTGAAGGACACTTTCGTCATGGCCCGGATTCTAGGCGCCTGAGGCCACTGGCAGAACGAAGTCGTCGTGAAATAGACGAATCAGTCGCGCCTGACGCACCTGACCTACCGGCGAGCGGCTCAGGGACGATGCGGGACCCTCCGCGACGACAGGAACTGCCACCAATGGGCATCGCGGCTTGGGGCGATGCCCGCGGCGGGCGGGGTCACTGTCGGCGACATGGACAACTCGAGACCGAACGCGGTGCCGTGGTCGCCGAAGTCCGGTGCGGCACGTGCCATGCGGGCGCGAAGGTGTCGCAGCAATGAGGAAGCTGTCGTCGCGTCGGCCATGGCGGGGTCCTGTCTTCAGCGGGTGTAAGGGCAGTTTCGGCAGCACCGAAACTCACGCGCACCTGCAAGGCGCGCGCAATGTGCCGGACTTCACGGTGCGCGTGCGGCCGAAACGTCGCCGATAGAATCCGCCCCCTTTTGCAAGACCGCCGTCGCGGCCATGACCAACCATTGCGCCATCGATTTCGGCACGTCCAACTCCGCCGTCGCCTTGCCCGAAGGGCGGGCAGGCGTGCGCCTGGTGGAACTGGAGGCCGGGTTTCAAACGATGCCCACGGCCGTCTTCTACCGCACGGAAGGATCGCTGCGTGCCGATCCGCAATGCGACTACGGCCGAGCGGCCGTGGCCGCCTATGTCGATGGCCTGGACGGCCGCCTCATGCGCTCGATGAAGAGCATCCTGGGCTCACCGCTCGTCGAGCAGACCACCGACGCCGGCGGTGGGCGCGGCGTTCGCTACATCGATGTGATCGCCGGCTACCTGCGCCACCTGAAGGCCGTGGCAGAGCGCGAGGGGGGTCGCCCACTCGTGCGGGCGGTGATGGGGCGCCCGGTCTATTTTGTCGACGACGACCCGGCACGCGACGCGCAGGCGCAGTCGGTGCTCGAGGCCGCGGCGCGATCGGTGGGCTTCGAGGAGATCCGGTTCCAGTACGAGCCGATCGCGGCAGCGCTCGACCACGAGCGCCACGTGACCACGGAGCAGCGGGTCCTGGTCGCCGACATCGGCGGCGGCACGTCCGACTTCGCGCTCGTGCGCGTGGGCCCTGCCCGGCGTGCCCGTGCCGAGCGCCGCGACGACATCCTCGCCAGCCACGGGGTGCATGTCGCCGGCACGGATTTCGACCGGCGGGTCGAACTCGCGACGATCCTTCCGCACCTGGGGTACGGCGGGTTGGGCCCGTCGGTCCGCGGCGAGCCGCCGCGGGAGGTGCCGAGCGGCATCTACTTCGACCTGGCCACCTGGCATCTCATCAATACCGTCTATGCGCCCTCGCGCCTGGCCGAGATCCGGCAGATGCGCCGCTTCTACGCCGACCTGCGCCATCACGACCGCTTGATGACGGTGTTGAAGGAGCGCCTGGGCCACGCATTGGCGGGCGACGCCGAGCAGGCCAAGATCGATGCCGCCACGAACGGCAGCGCGCACATCGACCTGTCGCTTGTGGAGAGCGGGCTGGAATCCAGGCTCGGGGAAGCGCAGGCCGGCGACGTCATCGAGGTCGAGTGCGAGCGCATCGTGGCCGCGGCACAGGAAACGGTGCGCCTGGCGGGGGCCACGCCTCAGAGCGTCGACGCTGTTTATTTCACGGGGGGGTCCACCGGCCTCATCCCGCTGGTGGACCGCATCGCGGCCTGTTTCCCGCAGGCGCAACGTGTGCGAGGCGACCGCTTCGCCAGCGTCGCACAAGGCCTGGGCGAATATGCACGGCGCGTCTTCGGCTGACCCTGCCGGAATGCCGGGCGCACCAAGCGCGCTCAACGCGGCGGGCGGCGTGTGGGGCGTCGGGCGGGCGGCCGGCGCGACGCGCCCGGCGCCGCTGCCAACGGGCGTGATACGTCGGCCAGAAGCAATACGCTGCGCACCAGATCCTCGACCGCCTCGGTCATTTCGGCCGGGGGCTCGAGGGTGTCGATCACCGCAAGCAACTCGTCGGCGTCTTCAAGATCGTCGGGGTCGAACGCGGCGTACAGCACCGCCAGGGGCTCCAGCAGCGCCGGGCTGCCGAGCGCCATCAGTGCCGGGAACGCGTCCATCGCCGCTGCAAAACCCGCAACCCAGGGCAAGGTGGCCTGCGCAGGGGCGAGTTCGTCGTCCGGTTCGAAGATCCACGGATCGAACCACCGGCGTTGACCGATGGCACGGTCAAGCTCGGCGTGCCGGCGCCGGCTCAATTCAGCGATGCGCGCCGTCCCTGGCGGGTCACCGGACGGCCGGCCCTCGACGTCGTAGACCAGCGGCAGCCACCGCGTCGCCGCCACCGCCGTGGGCTGCAGCAGCACCCCGCACAGATAGCCGTCCAGCGACGTCGTATCCAGTGGCTCCAACGGGGCGGGCAGGGCCGCGAGCAAATCGTCGAGTTCGCCGATCTCGGCATCGGTCAACGGGTCGTGCTCAGATTTCATGTGGGAATTGTCTCCCCTCCCTTAGGGATAGGCGCGGGCGGGCCGGGAACATAGAGTGGCCGGATTGAAGGTCATGCCGCCTTGTGCGGCGCCGGTTGCGCCGGACGGCTGAGACGAGCGGCGCAGCCCAGACAGTCCCAACGACGTCCTTTACGAAGGACTTGCAGCAGCCCACCGGTTCGCCGGTGGGCTCTTTTTTTGTCCGCCCGCTAGACTTGCGCCCTTTACAGATGCCGCAGGAGCCAGACATGGGTGCCCCAGAAGCCTTCACCGCCACGACCGACGTGTCCCACTGGATCGCCGGCGCCCGCACGGCGGGCACTTCCGCGCGGTCGCAAATCGTCTACAACCCGACCACGGGTTCGGCCGCCCGCAAAGTGTTGCTGGCGAGCACCGCCGATGTCGACGCTGCCGTGTCGGCCGCGCGCGCCGCCCAGCCGGCTTGGGCCGAGACGCCGCCGATCCGCCGCGCGCGTGTGATGAACGCGTTCCTTGCGTTGATGAACCAGCACCGCGACACGCTGGCGGCCATGATCACCGCCGAGCACGGCAAGGTGTTCACCGATGCCCAGGGCGAGGTCACACGCGGCATCGACATCATCGAATTTGCGTGCGGCATCCCGCAGTTGCTCAAGGGTGACTACACGGAACAGGTGTCCACGGGCATCGACAACTGGACGATGCGCCAACCGCTCGGCGTGGTGGCCGGCGTCACGCCTTTCAACTTTCCGGTCATGGTGCCCTGCTGGATGTTCCCCGTGGCGCTGGCCTGCGGCAACGCGTTCATTCTCAAGCCGAGCGAACGCGACCCGTCGGCGTCTCTCTTCATGGCCGAGTTGCTGCAGCAGGCAGGGCTGCCCGACGGTGTGTTCAGCGTCGTGCAGGGTGACAAGGTGGCCGTCGACTCGCTGCTCGCCCACCCCGACGTCAGGGCGGTGAGCTTCGTGGGTTCGACCCCCATCGCGCAGTACATCTACGAGACCGGCGCGCACCATGGCAAACGTGTGCAGGCGCTCGGCGGCGCCAAGAACCACATGGTCGTGATGCCCGACGCCAATCTGGACCAGGCCGTCGATGCCCTCATCGGCAGCGCCTACGGCTCTGCCGGCGAGCGCTGCATGGCGATCAGCGTGGCCGTGCTGGTCGGCGATATCGCCGACCGCATCGTGCCGCTGCTGGCGGAGCGTGCGCGCACGCTCAAGGTCAAGAACGGCATGGAGCTCGACGCCGAGATGGGCCCGATCGTCACGCGCGAGGCACGTGACCGGATCGAAAACTACATCGGCATCGGTGTCGCCGAGGGCGCACAACTCGTGGTGGACGGCCGTGGCCGCAAGGTGCCGGGTTGCGAGGATGGCTTCTTCACCGGGGGCACGCTGTTCGACCGCGTGACGCCGGCCATGCGCATCTACAAGGAAGAGATCTTCGGCCCCGTGCTCGCGTGTGTGCGCGTGCCCGACCTGGCGGCGGCCGTGCAGCTCGTCAACGACCACGAATTCGGCAACGGCGTGGCGTGCTTCACCAGCGACGGCGGCGTCGCGCGCGAGTTCGCCCGGCGCATCCAGGTGGGCATGGTCGGCATCAACGTGCCGATTCCCGTGCCGATGGCCTGGCACGGCTTCGGTGGCTGGAAGAAGAGCCTGTTCGGCGACATGCACGCCTACGGCGAAGAAGGCGTGCGCTTCTATACCAAGCAGAAGAGCGTCATGCAGCGCTGGCCCGACAGCATTGGCAAGGGCGCCGAATTCACGATGCCCACCGCCAAGTGATGACCCCGGCCCCGCTGGCTGCCGCGCCGTCCCTGGCGCCGATGGCGCAGGTGCGTTGCGAGGTGGGCCAGCTCGTCACCCTCGGCCAGGGGCCCTACGGCGAGCGCCGGTACGTGCCGCTTCTCGGGGGCACGGTCGAGGGCCCGGAGCTCAGCGGAACGATCGAGCCGGGCGGTGTCGACTGGCAGGTTGCGCGGGCCGACGGAGCGCTCGATATCGGCGCGCACTATGTGGTCCGCACGATCGATGGCGCGTTGATCGAGGTGCAGAGCAATGGCCTGCGCCATGGCCCGCCCGAGGTGATGGCGCGGCTTGGACGCGGCGAGCCCGTCGGCCGCGACGAATATTTCTTCAAGACGGTGATGCGGTTCACCACCGGGCATCCCGAGTGGCTGCATCTGAACAAGACCATGGCGTTGGCGGTCGGGCAGCGCGAGGCGCGGCTGGTGGTGCTCGATGTATTCCGCATCGCCTGACCCGCGCGCGCCCGCAAACCGCGGCGCCATCAGGTTCCCACCACCCCGCCGTCCTTTCGCCGCACCGCTACGGTAGCCGAGCGTGGCCGGCCGCCGGCCCTGAAGTCGGGCCAGTTCGAATAGCGGCGCGGGTTGGCCGGGTCGTTGTGGCCGCGAGGCGACTCGCCAGGGTGCTGCACGTTCAAGAACATCGTGGTGCCGTCGGGCGTGAACGTGCAGCCGGTGATCTCGCAGTTCACCGGGCCGGTGAGAAAGCGCCGGACTTCGCCGGTGCGTATGTCGCACGCGAGCATCTGGTTGTTGCCCAGGCGTGCCATCTCGCCGCTGTTGAGCGAGCTCTGGCCGATGTCGGTGTCGATCCAGAGAACGCCGCGTGCGTCGAAGGCGATGCCATCCGGGCAAGCGAAGGCGTCGCCGTCGATGTTGCCTTGCGCCTCGGCGCGTGCGTTGTGCGGGTCGCCGGCCAGCAGCAGGTGGTTCCAGCGGAAGACCGTGCCATCGAAGTCGCCCTCGTCGCGCCAGCGGATGACTTGCCCCATCGTGTTGTTGGCGCGTGGGTTGGCGGCATCCACGCCGGGGTGGCCGAGCGTCCCCCGTGCCGAGTTGTTGGTCAACGTGCAGTGGACCCATCCGCTCTTGGGGTCGATCGCCAGCCACTCCGGGCGGTCCATCTTGGTGGCGCCGAGTGCGTCGCTGGCCTGGCGGGCCTTGACGACCACCTCGCCCTGGTCGGCAAAGCCGTTGGCCGCTGTCAGCGGCCCGCGACCGTGCACCAGCGGCAGCCAGCGGCCGCTGCCGCTGGCGTCGAAACGCGCCACGTAGAGCGTCCCGTGGTCGAGCAGTTCGCGGTTGGCCTGTGCCTGCGTGAGCCCCTTGCCGGCCGGCGCGATGCGGTCGCGGCTGACAAATTTGTAGATGTATTCGAACTGCGCATCCTCGCCTGAATAGACGACGGCGCGGCCGTCCTTCGTCACCGCGACCCAGGCGCCCTCGTGCGCGGCGCGGCCCAGCGCCGTGCGCTTGATTGGCGTGCTGGCAGGGTCGTGCGGATCGAGCTCGACGATCCAGCCGAAGCGGTTGGGCTCGTTCGGGTGGCGTGTGGTGTCGAAGCGCTCGTCGTGCGCCTCCCACCGGTACCAGGAGGTCTTGCGCAAACCCCATCGCTGGTGGTGCGCGTCGATGCGGCCGCCACCCGCAAAGTAGCCCATCCAGTTTTCTTCGCCCGACAGGTAGGTGCCCCACGGCGTGATGCCGCTGGCGCAGTTGCCGAGGGTGCCGAGCACACGGCGGCCGCCGGGGTCGGCAGCCGTGCGCAACATCGGGTGGCCGGCCGCGGGGCCGCCGACGTCGAACGGGCTGTCCATCGTCACCCGGCGCGCAAATCGGGACGGCCGAACCATCTCCCAGGCGCCGTCCTTCAATTCGATCTCGATGACCGCGAGGCCGTGCGCGGCCTGTGCTTTCATCACCTTGGCCGCCGACCAATCGGCGGTGCCATCGGTGTGCAGCAGGCCGTCGTCGACATACTCGTGGTTCACCGCCAGCAGGCCGTGGGTGGAACTGCCGTCGATCGGATAGAAGTGCAGGCCGTCGTGGTGCATGCCCATCTGCACGGCCTGGTCGGCGGCGGTGTTGGAGGCGTCGTCCTTCCACACGGGCAGTCGGCCGGCGATCCCTACCGGCTCGCCCCAGGGCGCGAGTGGCATGGCGGTGTAGCCGGCAGGCACCACGAGGCGATCGTCGGTGCCCGGCGGTATGCCCGAAAAACCCAGCAGCGGCGCGGGTGGAGCCCCCGGCTTCGCATCCTCGGCCGCCGCGGCGTGGAACGGCGCAAACAGCGCTGCCAGCGCGGCACCAGCGCCCCCGCGCAGGACGGTGCGCCGCTGCGGCGTGCTCACGTCGTGGATGCTCGCATTGCACGAGCGGTTGCTGTCTTCCATCGGGCCGAAATCCTTGCTCATGGCGCAGGCGTCAAAGCCGTTCGGTCTCGCCCGTGCGCGGCTGCCACTTCATCAGTCGCTTCTCGATGCGGCCCACCAGCGCGTCGAGCACGAGCGCGAATGCCGTCAGCACGACGATGCCCGCCATCACGGTATTGATGTCGAAAGTGCCTTCGGCCTGCAGGATGAGATAGCCCACGCCCTGCGATGACCCCAGGTATTCACCCACCACGGCGCCGACGAAGGCCAGCCCGACGCTCGTGTGCAGGCTGCTGAAGACCCAGCTCGTGGCGCTGGGCAGGTACACGTGGCGCAACAGCTGGCGGCCGTTGGCGCCCAGCATGCGTGCATTCGCCAGTACCACCGGGCTCACCTCCTTGACGCCCTGGTAGACATTGAAGAAGACGATGAAGAAGACGAGCGTGATGCCGAGCGCCACCTTGCTGCCGATGCCCAGGCCGAACCAGACCGAGAAGATCGGCGCAAGGATGATGCGGGGCATCGAGTTCGCCGCCTTGATATAGGGCTCGAGGATGGCACTCGCCGTGGGCTGCAGCGCCAGCCACAGGCCAGCCGCCAGTCCCAGCACCGAGCCCGCGGCAAAGGCAAGCAGTGTCTCGACGAGCGTGATGCCCAGGTGGCGGTAGATATCGGCGTCGGCCACGAACCAGGTCCAGATGCGCACAGCCACCTTTGCCGGCTCGCCGAAGAAGAAGGCCGCCTGGCGGTCGTTCTCGAACATGAAGGGCGGCACCAGCCCCGGCTGCGTCATCAGGTGCCAGAAAGTGACCAGCGCCACCAGCAGGGCGGCCTGCCACCAGCGCACGTTGTTGGGATGAGGTTTGAGCGTCATGCGGCCCTCGGAGACTAACCTTTCAACTGCTGCGCATAGCCCTTGAGCACCTCTTCGCGCAGCACCGACCAGATCGCCTGATGCAGTTCGATGAAGCGCGGCGTCGTGCGCACCTCGGCCACGTCGCGCGGACGCTGGAGGTCGATCGCAAATTCCCCGATCGGGTGGCTCGCCGGGCCGGCCGACAGCACGACCACACGGTCGCTCAAGGCGATGGCTTCGTCCAGATCGTGCGTGATGAAGAGCACCGCCTTGCGGCGCTCGCCGTTCCCGGCCGTCGATGGCACGCGGACGCCCCGGCTGGTGTCGCCGGCGGATTGCCACAACGCCAGCAGCTCGTTTTCCATCAACTGCCGCGTCTGGATGTCGAGCGCCGAAAACGGCTCGTCCATCAGGATGATGTCCGGGTCGAGCACGAGCGTCTGCGCGAGCGACGTTCGCTTGCGCATCCCGCCGGAGAGTTGGTGCGGGTAGCGATCCCCGAAGCCGCCGAGGCCCACGCGCTTGAGCCAGTCATCGGCAAGAGCGCGTGCCGCATCCGGCGCCAGACCGCGGAATTCAAGGCCCGCCATCACGTTGCCCAGCGCCGTTCGCCACGGCATCAGGCTTTCGGCCTGGAACATGTAGCCCGCGCGTGCGTTGACGCCCGTCAGCGCCTGGCCGAAGACCTCGACCGTGCCCACGCTCGGCATCAGCAGGCCCGCGCCGACATTCAGCAGCGTGCTCTTGCCGCAGCCGGTAGGGCCGACGACGGAGACAAATTCGCCGGCACCGACGGTCAGCGACACGTCGCGCACTGCGGTGTAGCGCTGGCCGGCGTTTTCGCGGTCGATGAACGTGCACGCGACGCCATCGAAGTGCAATGCGGGATGGGTTTCGGTTGGCATGCTGGTCTGGCCCGGTCCCGCTGCAATCCGCGGTGTCGGGCACGACGAGTTTAGACGGCGAGCGGCATGGCGATCGCCGCGCGCAACGGTTTGCACGATGCGCGGCCCACCCCCGCGAATACGGGCGAGGCGTCGCCGAAACGCGGGGACTTTCGGACGGTTCTCGCGCCTGTCCAGCGGCGCACGTGACCGTCGGACCATGGTGTCCCTCGGATGACGTAGTCAGAAAAGACTTGATCCGCCCGCGCTGCCGGCGGCTACCGGCGTGTGCACCTGGTGCTCTGGCTGCTGCCGGCGGGCGCCGGGCTCGCGCTGGCGCCGCTCGCGCCCGCCGTCGTGGTGCAGGCCTTCGCCAAGGTCGATCTCGACCGCCGATCGGTCCAGCATGCCAAGGGCGGCACCGTGCGCGAGGTGCTCGTGCGCGCCTGCCAGCGCGTGAAGAAGGGCGACCCGATGCTCGTGTTCGGCGACGTGGCGGTGGCCGCCGACGTGAACCGCCTCGACGACCGCGTGCTGGCCGACCGCGCCAGCATCGCGCGGCTCGAAGCCGAGCAGCTGGGTGCCGCGACGCTGGTCTTCGCGCCCGAGCTCGTCGAAGCCGCCGCCGCCGATCAGCGCCTGGTCGAGCAGATGGCACAAGGACGGCTACATCTCCGCCGTGCGCATCGCGCACCTCGGGCGCGTCATCGCCGGCTACCGCCAGCAGGCGAGCGACCAGCTCACGGTGGCCTCGGCGCGCCTGGCAGAGCTCCAGCAGGAGCAGCGCAAGACGCTGCCTTTCGCAGCACGCACATGGTCGACGGCAAGGTGTTCTACCTGTCGACCGACCGGCTCGTGGACCGCAACACTGGCGCGCGAACGCTGACGCGCGGATACGCGCAAGGCCGGCGCCGGCAACGCTGAGGGCGCAGCACGCGCGCCGTCAGCGTGCCTTCACCATTCGGCCACGCTGCCGTCGGGGTGGCGCCACTCGGGGTTGTGCCAGTCCGGCGCGTGCCGGCTCGCATGCACCACGCGCTCCTCGTCGATCTCGACACCGAGGCCGGGCTTCGTCAGCGCGCCGATATGACCCGCCTCGATGCGGAAGTCGTCCTTGTTCAGCACGTAGTCGAGCAGCTCGGCGCCGCGGTTGTAGTGGATGCCCATGCTCTGCTCCTGAAGCACCGCGTTGTACGCCACCAGGTCGAGCTGCAGGCAGGCCGCCAGCGCCACCGGGCCGAGCGGGCAGTGCGGCGCGAGCGCGACGTCGTAGGCCTCCGCCATCGCGGCGATCTTGTGGCACTCGGTGATGCCGCCGGCGTGCGACAGGTCGGGCTGCAGGATCGCAATCCCGCCGCCTTCGAGCACACGCTTGAAATCGAAGCGTGAATACATGCGCTCGCCCGCCGCGAGCGGGATGCTGGTGCACTGCGCCAGGCGCGCGTAGGCCTCGGCCTGCTCGGCCAGCACCGGCTCTTCGACGAAGAGCGGCCGCAGCGGCTCCAGCGCCTTCAGCAGCGGCTTGGCCATCGGCAGCGCGACGCGGCCGTGGAAGTCGAGGCCGAAGTCGATGGTGTTGCCGAACGCCTCGCGCACGCCGGTGACGACGGCGACGGCGCGGTCGACCGCACGCACCGAGTCGAGCATCGCAAGGTCCTCGCAGCCGTTCAGCTTGAAGGTATCGAAGCCACCTTCCATCAGCCGGCGGATGTTGTCGACGACGTCCGCCGGGCGGTCGCCGCCGACCCAGCTGTAGACCTTCATGCGGTCGCGCACGCGCCCGCCGAGCAGCTCGTGCACCGGCAGGCCGGCGGCCTTGCCCTTGATGTCCCACAGCGCCTGGTCGATGCCGGCGATCGCGCTCATCAGGATCGGCCCGCCGCGGTAGAAATGGCCGCGGTACATCGTCTGCCAGTGGTCGTTGATGCGCGCCGGGTCCTTGCCGACGAGCGTGGCGCCGAGTTCCTGCACGGCCGTCTCGACGGTGCGCGCGCGGCCCTCGATCACGGGTTCGCCCCAGCCGCTGATGCCTTCGTCGGTCTCGATCTTCAGGAACATCCAGCGCGGGGCGACGCGGTAGGTCGTGAGCGAGGTGATCTTCATGGTGCGCCTCAGGCTGCACGCGCGCGGGCTGCCCGAGCGGCGACGCCCGGGATGGCCTGGCCGGGCTGCAATTGCTCCTTCAGGTCCTGCTCGGCGCTTTCGATCAGTTCGACGGCGGCACGCTCCGCGGCGTCGCCGTCGCCGCGCTCGATGGCTTCGCACACCGCCTCGTGCAGCGGCAGCGACATCGCGGTGCCACCCGGCTTGCGCGTGACGATCTGGAAGCTGGCCTCGAGCATCGCCGCCATCGCCTCCGTCATCTGGCGCACGTACTGGTTGCCGCAGGCGGACAGGATGGTCGTGTGGAAGTCGAGGTCGGCCTCGACATAGTCGCCCTTGCCGGCCACGGCGCGCGCCATCGCCATGTACGCGGCGCGCAGCGTGCGCCGCTCCTCGGCGCTGGCGCGGGCGGCGGCCAGGCGCACCGCCGCGGGTTCGACGATGCGGCGCAGCTCCATCAGGTCACGCGCCATGGTGGCGTCGAAATCGGCCGACGCGGCGCGCCAGCCGATGACCTGCGGATCGAACAGATTCCAGCGCATGGGATCGAGCACCAGCGTGCCGACCCGCCGGCTGACTTCGAGCATGCCCTTCGCGGCGAGCGATTTGATCGCCTCGCGGATCACGATGCGGCTGAAGCCGAAGCGCTCGCACAACTCGGGCTCCGAGGGCAGCACCGCACCGGGCCGGTAGCGGCCGGCGCAGATGTCCCGGCCCAGCTGCTCCAGCACCTGCTCCTGGAACGTGGCTCTCGGGGTGGCGCGCTTGGCTGTCATGGACCAAGTTTACAGCACGTATGACCTACTATCTAAATTTGGTGATCCTTCGACTCTCTTCTGGAGTCTGAAACCGCCATATTTTAGGGAAATTACAGGGTTTTCACTAATCCTCCAAACATCATACGTCATATAAATTTAGTTCCATGGACACGCCCACGAACCACCCCCTGTTCAACCTCGCCGGGCGCACCGCGCTGATCACCGGGTCGACCCGCGGCATCGGGCTGGCACTGGCGCAGGGCCTCGCGGAGGCCGGCGCCCGGGTGATCGTGAACAGCCGGCAGCTGGCAGCCGTCGACGAGGCGCGCAAGGCCTTGGCCGCCAAGGGCATCGAGGCGCTCGGCGCGGCCTTCGATGTCGCCGATGAGGCCGCCGTCGGCGCGGCCTTCGACGCCTTCGACCGCCAGGGCACCGAGATCGACATCCTGATCAACAACGCCGGCATCCAGCACCGCCAGCCGATGCTCGAGCTCGGGCTGGCCGATTGGCAGCGCGTGATCGACACCAACCTCACGGCGGCCTTCCTCGTCGGCAAACAGGCCGCTCAGCGCATGGTGGCGCGCGGCCGCGGCGGCAAGATCATCAATATCGGCTCGCTGACGAGCGAGGCGGCACGCGCCACCGTCGCGCCGTACACCGTGGCCAAGGGCGGCATCAAGATGCTGTCGCGCGCGATGGCCGCCGAATGGGCGAAGTTCGACATCCAGGCGAACTCGATCGGCCCCGGCTACATCCTGACCGACATGAACGAGGCGCTGGTCAACAACCGCGACTTCGACGCTTGGGTCAAGGCGAGCAACCCCGCCCAACGCTGGGGCCGCCCGGAAGAGCTGGTCGGCGCCGCCGTGTTCTTGTCCGCGGCCGCCTCCAACTACGTGAACGGCCAGATCATCTACGTCGACGGCGGCTGGCTGTCGGTCCTCTGACCGCACGGCACGCGCGCCCCGACCCGCCACCCCACGCCGCCGCCATGCCCACGCTCATCTCGGACATCAAGGTCATCGCCACCGCCCCGGAGGGCATCAATCTGCTGGTGGTGAAGGTCGAGACCAACCAGCCCGGCCTGGTCGGCTACGGCTGCGCGACGTTCGCCTACCGGCACCTCGCCGTGAAGTGCCTGATCGAGGAATATCTGCGCCCGCTGCTGATCGGCCGCGACGCCGAGGCGATCGAGGAGCTCTGGCAGCTGATGCACCAGAACGCCTACTGGCGCAACGGCCCGATCGAGAACAACGCGATCTCTGGCATCGACATGGCGCTGTGGGACATCAAGGGCCGCATGGCCGGCATGCCGCTGTACCAGCTGTTCGGCGGCAAGTGCCGCGAGGGCGTGCCGATCTACCGCCACGCCGACGGGCGCGACATCGGCGAGCTGTGCGCCAACATCCAGAAATACCTCGACCTCGGCATCACGCACGTGCGTTGCCAGAACGGCGGCTACGGCGGCGGCGGATTTGGCGATGCGCCGGCGCGCACGCCGGAGCGCGCGCCGAAGGGCGTCTACCTCGACCCGCACAAGTACATGCGCGACACGGTCAAGATGTTCGAGGAGGTCCGCCGCCGCATCGGCTTCGAGGTCGAGCTCGTGCACGACGTGCACGAGCGCCTGAAGCCGGTGGACGCGATCCGCTTCGCGCGCCAGCTCGAACCGTTCGAGCTCTTCTTCCTCGAGGACGCGATCGCACTCGAGGACGGCGACTGGCTGCGCCAGCTGCGCGACAAGACCACGATCCCACTGGCGCAGGGCGAGCTCTTCAACCACCCGTTCGAGTGGCGCACGCTGATCACCGAGCGCCTGATCGACTTCGTGCGTGTGCACCTGAGCCAGGTCGGCGGCATCACGCCGGCGCGCAAGCTGCAGATCTTCGCCGAGCAGTTCGGCGTTCGCACGGCGTGGCACGGCCCGGGCGACATGTCGCCGATGGCGCACGCCGCGAATATCCACATCGACCTGGCGGCGCGCAATTTCGGCGTCCAGGAATGGTCGGGCATCGAACCGCCGAATTTCGTCATCCAGGCGCTGAACGGCCCGCGCGGCGCGCTGCTCGACGTCTTCCCCGGGCTGCCCGAGTTCCGCCAAGGCCATGTCTACGCCAACGACCGGCCGGGCCTCGGCGTCGAGCTCGACGAACGCGAAGCCGCGAAATATCCCTGCAGCAGCGGTGTCACCACTTGGACGCAGACGCGCCTGATGGACGGCAGCCTGCAGACCCCATGAATACCACCGGCAGCCCGCGGGCGACCCCATGACCCCGTTCCAACCCGACGCGCACGCTGGGGTGCGCGTTGCCCATTTCGACCACAGGACCCCCACAGGAGACATCACCATGAACGCACAGACCAAGACGAATATCACCTTGCGCCGCGCCGCCCTCGTCGGCATCGCGTCCCTCGCGCTGACCTCGACCGCCGCTTTCGCCGAAGTCAAGGCCAAGGTCGGCCACGCGATGCCCGAGACGCACCCGCAGGCCGCCGCGGTCAACAAGTTCGCCGAGCTCGTCGGCACCTACACCAAGGGCGACATCAAGGTGACGGCCTATCACAGTGGTGTGCTCGGCAGCGACGAGAAGGAGCTGCAGGCGGTGCAGGCCGGGACGCAGGAGTTCTACATCGGCACGCTGGCCCCCTTGTCCTCCCGGGTGAAGGAAGTGCAGGTCTGGGACCTGCCGTTCATGTTCCAGAACGAACGCGAGGTCTACGCCGTGCTCGACGGCGCGTCGTCGAAGAAGATCTTCGAAAAGATCGAGCCCAGCGGCCTCGTCGGCCTGACCTGGACCGGCATGGGTTTCCGCAACCTGTCGAACAGCAAACATGCCGTGACGAAGCTGGAGGACGTGTCGAGCCTGAAGATCCGCGTGATGGCGAATCCAGTGGCGCTCGAGACCTGGAAGACGATCGGCGCGAACGCCGTGCCGATGGCCTTCTCCGAAGTCTTCCCGGCACTCGAAGTGAAGGCGCTGGATGGCCAGGAGAACCCGCTGCTGCACATGTACTCGAACAAGATGCAGGAAGTGCAGAAGTTCATCTCGGTGACGAACCACGTCTACACGCCGGTGGCGCTGGTGGCGTCGAAGAAGTTCTGGGACACGCTGTCGCCCGCCGACAAGGCCGGCGTGCAGAAGGCGGCCACCGAGGCCGGACTGCTGCAGCGCAAGCTGCTCGATGAAGGCAACGCCGACGTGGTGGCCAAGTTCAAGGCGGCTGGCGTGACCATGAACACCGTGTCGCCGGCCGAGCTTGCGCGCATCCAGGACAAGGTCAAGCCGGTCGTCGCCAAGTTCGCACCTGTCATCGGCGAGGACTTCGTAAAGGGCTTCTACGCCGAGATCGACAAGGCGCGCGCCGCCAAGTAAGTCATGCGCCTTGCGGTGCATGACGAGCGTCGTGCACCTGCAAGGCTCCCGTTGCCGTTTCCACGCGGGGGCCCCATGGCCAATTCAATCAAGTCGCTCGGCGGCGCGCTGCTGCGCGCGCTCGAGATCGTGATGGTGCTGTGCATGGTCGTCATGCTCGTGATGGTGTTCGGCAACGTCGTGTTGCGCCTGGGCTTCAACACCGGCATCGACCTGTCCGAGGAGATCCCGCGCTTCGCGTTCGTCTGGATGACCTTCCTCGGCGCGATCGTGGGCATGCACAAACGGGCCCACCTGGGCGTCGACATGGTGGTGCAGGCGCTCCCGGTGCTCGGCCGCAAGGTCTGCTGGGGCATCAGCCAGGCCATCATGCTCGTGTGCTGTGGCTACATCGTCTACGGCACCTGGCTGCAGCACGACATCATCGCCGGCAACGCATCGCCGGTGGCACAGCTCAGCATGCTGTGGGTCTTCGGCATCAGCTACGTCACCGGGACCGCGATCGGACTGATCTGCCTGTCCAACCTCCTGCGCCTATTCGCCGGCAAGGTGGCCGACAACGAGCTCATCGACGTGCACGAGGAAGGCATGGACGAGGCGCTCGAGGCCGAACACGAGATGCAGGCCCAACAGTCCGGCACGGGAGCCAAGTCATGACGATCATCGTCTTCATCACGTCCCTGCTCGGCCTGATGGCACTGGGCATGCCGGTGGCGTTCGCGCTCATCGGCTGCGGCCTGGCCATGATGTTCTACATGGGGGTCACGGATCCGCAGATCGTGATCCAGAACATGTGGGACGGGGCGAACAGCTTCCCGCTGCTGGCGGTACCGTTCTTCATGCTGGCCGGCGAGTTCATGAACGCTGGCGGCATGACGCGGCGCATCATCATGATGGCGATGGCCTGGGTCGGGCACATCCGCGGCGGACTCGGGTACGTGGCCGTGATGGCGGCGGTCATCATGGCCTCGCTGTCGGGTTCGGCGGTGGCCGACACTGCAGCGCTGGCCTCGGTGCTCGTACCGCTGATGCGCAACGCCGGCTACGACGTGAACCGCTCGTGCGGGCTCATCGCCTGCGGCGGCATCATCGCGCCGGTGATCCCGCCGTCGATCGCCTTCATCATCTTCGGCGTCACCGGCGGCGTGTCGATCACCAAGCTCTTCATCGCCGGCATCGTGCCGGGCATCCTGATGGGCGTGGCGATCCTGATCGCGTGGCAGTGGTCGATCGGGCGCGACAACATCAAGGTCGAGCCCAAGCGCACGCTGCCCGAGCGCATGACCGCCACGCGCGAGTCGCTGTGGGCGCTGGTGCTGCCGGTGGTCATCATCGGCGGGCTGAAGATCGGCGTCTTCACGCCCACGGAGGCGGCGGTCATCGCGGCGGTGTATTCACTCTTCTGCGGCCTCGTGATCTATCGCGAGATCAAGCCGAAGCAACTGTTCCAGCTTTTCTACCGCGCCTCGGAGACGACCGCGATCGTGATGTTCCTCGTCTCGGCGGCCGGTGTTTCGGCCTGGTTGATCACGACCGCCGACATCCCACAGCAGCTCGCGGAACTGGTGCAGCCGCT
>JAHECD010000032.1 GCA_024641945.1 Rubrivivax sp.
CAGAGAACGCCCCGCCACCCTGATCCGATGCGTGTAGGCGGTTCGACTTTGGCGCGCTCACCCGGTGTCTGGCCGAGGACGGCGGGCGAGTGCCGCAGCGAAGTAAAGGAGGAGGGCTGGGCGCAGCCCAGTCCGGGGGACATGAGCGGAGGCACTCGCCCGGCGGCCTCGGCCCGTGCAACGTCTCCAACCCGATGCATGAAAGGCTGCAACGAGACGGCCGCCGCCGAGGGGCTTCGTTCGACCGAACGCGAGCCGGGCTGAATCGCGGTGGGCGCGCGGGTGCGAGGCCCGCGCGCCGCGCGCTCGCTGGTTACTTGGTGCCCCAGATCGCCTTGTACTGGTTGCGGTAGCCGTTGTCGGGGTCGAAGAGGTTCTTCGGCCCGCCGTCCTTGCCGACGTTTTCGGGCGTCACGAGGTGCACCTTCGGCACGTAGCCCGACCACTTCTGCTTCGCGAAGGCGCGGTTCATCTCGTCGATGATCTGCCAACCCTGCATGTTCAGCGGCTCGGGTACGGTGCCGGCCTGGTAGCGCTTGCTGCGGATGCGCTGGTAGGCGGCCTCGGAGCCGTCGCCGGCCGATACGGCCTTCGGGCTGCCGTCACCCTTCTTGCCCGCGGTCTGCAAGGTCGGGCCCATGAAGTCGAAATACAGGTCGTTGATCGCGAGCGAGTGTGTCCACTTGTCGCCGAATCGCTGCAGCAGCGACGACGTGAGCGTGGGCATGCGCGTGGAGCTTTCGGCGATCGGGCTGTCTTCATAGCTCAGCACCGTGCAGCCGCCGCACTTCTTGATCACCGCCTCCATCGCCTTGGCCTTGTAGACGGCGATCGCGTACTGGCTGTCGGTGAAGATCACGACACCGGCCTTGCCGCCGCTGTCGGCCACGGCCCACAGCGCGGCGGCCTCGGACACGTCGTCGGCCGTGGTCGTGACGTTGGCGAACAGCCCCGCGGCTTCGTTCGGCCCCGGCTTCTCGCCCGAGTGCCAGCCCACGAGCGGCACGCCGGCCTTGGCCGCACCCTCGAACGCGGCCTTCTGCTCCGTGGTGTCGAAGCCCCCGACGACGATGCCCGCCGGCTTGAGCGCGAGGGCCTGGTTCAGCGCCGCCGTGCGGCCGCTCACCGAGCCCTGGCCGTCGATCACGCGCACAGTCCAGCCGATCGCCTTGCCGCCTTCCTCGACGCCCTTGCTGACGCCGACGATGCCGCCGTTCTTCATGTCCGCGGCGACGAAGACGATGGTCTTGCCGGCGGCGGCTTTCGGCCCGGTGGTCGGACCGTCCCACTTGTCGGCGGCCATCGTCGCGGTGGCGACCTTCTTCTTCGCCATGTCGAGAAACTCGTCGGCGTGGGCCGCGCCCGTGAGGCCGAGCACGGCCATGGCGACGCCGGTGGCAGCCCAGTGGGTCTTGTTGAAAGTCATCGATGTCTCCTTCATGGTGGGAACGCTCTCAGGTCAGGCCTGCCGGGGTGGCGGGCGGTGGGGAAGTGGAAGTTGCCGCATCGGCGGCTTGCACGTCGGCATCGGTGCCGAGCTGGCGCTGCGCGATGCGGCGCTTGATCGACAGGTTGCGCCGCTGCTGCGCCCAGCCGGCGATGCCGATCGAGACGAGCAGCGTGAGGCCGTTGAACAGCGGCTCGACGAAGAAGGCGCCGCCGAACTGTTGGATGCCCGAGATGCCGATCGCCAGGATCGCCACGCCGATGAGCGTGCCCCAGACGTTGACGCGACCGGGGCGGATCGTGGTGCTGCCGAGAAAGGCGCCGACGAGCGCGGGCAGCAGGAACTCGAGCCCCACGCTGGCCTGCCCGATCTGCAGCCGTGACGCCAGCAGCACGCCCGCAAAGCCTGAAAGCAGGCCCGATGCGACGAAGGCGCCCATCACGTGGGCGCGCACCGAGATGCCGTTGAGCTGCGCGGCCTTCGGGTTCGCGCCGATCACGTACAGCGCGCGCCCGAGCGGCGTGAACTCGGTCGCCAGCCACAGCACCAGGCTCACCGCGAGCACGTAGAAGGCGACGATGGGCAGGCCGAGAAACTGCGCCGCGGTGAGCGCGAGAAAGCCGTCCGGCAGTTCGCCCAGCACCTGCCGCCCGCCGCTGTGCCACATCGCCAGCGCGTAGATCACGGTGCCGGTGCCGAGCGTGGCGATGAAGGAGTCGATCTGCGCCAGTTCGACGAGCAGGCCGTTGAAGAGGCCGCAAAGCCCGGCCAGCAGCAGCACCACCAGCACTGCGAGCGGCCAGGGCAGGCCCAACTGCGTCTGCAGGCTGATCGCCAGGATGTGCCACAGCACGATGCCGTAGCCCACCGTGAGGTCGATCTTGCCGGTGATCATGGGTATCGTCGCGGCCAGCGCGAGCAGGGCGATGACCGACTTGTCCGCCAGGATCGCGCGCAGGTTGAACAGCGTCGGAAAGGTGTCCGGCAGCAGCACCGAGAAAAGCAGCGCGAGCAGCACCGTGAGGCCGACGAGGCCGTAGACGGGGATCGCGCGGCCCACGCGCTGCAGCAGCGTGAGTGCCTCGCCGTCGATCGACGGGTCGGGCTCCAGCGCGGTGGACTTGATCGAATTGCTCATGCGGCTCTGGCGACCTCGGGGTTGGGCGCGGCACCGGCGGCCAGCGCGAGCAGGCGGCCGATCGTGTTCTCGGCGCCGCGCAACTCGGCGGCGATGCGGCCTTCGCGGAAGACGAGCACGCGGGTGCAGACGGTGGCGACTTCCTCGAAGTCGGTGGACACGACGACGAGTGCGCCGCCGGCATCGGCGCGCTCGCGCAGCAGCGTGTAGATCTGGCGCTTGGCGCCGACATCGACGCCGGCGGTGGGTTCCTCGAGCACGATGAGCGGCTTGTCCAGATCGAACCAGCGCGCGAGCACCACCTTCTGCTGGTTGCCGCCGGACAGTTGCGGCACTTCGGCCTGCGGCGCGGGCGGGTTGATGTCGAACTGTGCGATCAGCCGCCGTGCGTCGGCCAGTTCGCGCTGCCGGCGCTTGAAGTCCAGGCCGCGCTCGCCGTGCAACGCCGGGTGCGGGAACAGGTTCTCCACCACCGACATTGCGCCGGCGAGGTTCTCTTCGATGCGCTCGGCGGCCACGTACGCCACCCCGGCGGCGATGGCCTGTGCCGGGGACGTCAGAGCGACCTCGTGCCCGAGCAATCGCATGCGGCCCGCGGCCAGCGGCTCGCGCCCGAAGATCGCGCGGCTGATCGCTTCGTGACCCGCCCCGCGCAGCCCCACCAGCCCCACCACTTCGCCACGGTGCACCGCGAGGCTGATCGGCCCGGCGTTGCCGCTCGCCGCATGCTCCAGCTCGAGCACCGGAGTGGTGTCGTGCTCGAGATCGCCGGCCGGCAGGGCGCCCTGCGCCTTGGGCACCGTGGAAGAAAGGGCCTTGCCGACGATCAGGTTGACGAGTTCGCCCTGGTCCGTCTTCGCGGTCTCGCGCACGGCCACGAGGGCGCCGTCACGCATCACCGCGGCCCGGTCGGAGATGGCCATCACCTCGTCGAGGCGGTGCGAGACATAGACCATCGCCATGCCCTGGCGGCGCAGGTCGCGCAGCACGCCGAAGAGGCGCTCGACATCGGCCATCGGCAGGCTCGCCGAGGGTTCGTCGAGCACCAGCAGGCGCGCGTGCACCTCGAGGGCGCGGCCGATCGCCAGCAGCGACTTCTCGGCCCGTGTGAGCGAGAAGACACGCCGGCGCGGGTCGATGCGGCATCCCACGCGCTCCATCACGCGCTGGGCGGCAACGTCGGCGGCGCGCCAGTCGATCAGGCCCGTCTTCCAGCCGAAGAGGCGCGGGTAGCCCATACCCAGGCCCACGTTCTCGGCCACGGTCATCCATTCGACGAGGCCCAGGTCCTGGTGGATGAAGGCGACGGGCTGGTGCGCGCGGTCGCTGCTGCGCCACTCGTGTTGCGCCTTGCCGTCGAACCAGATCTCTCCGCTGTCGGCAGGGTGGATGCCGGCGAGCATCTTGATCAGCGTGGACTTGCCGGCGCCGTTCTCGCCCAGCAGCGCGAGGATCTCTCCGGCGTGCACGTCGAGCGTCACGTCGTCCACCGCCAGCGTCCCACCGAAGCGCTTGCTGACAGCGTCGAACTGGAGCAACGGTGTCACGCGGGGCCCCCGGATGACGCCGCCAATCGGCCGACGCGCGCAGCGCCACGTGTCGCCTGCGGACCGGTGTGCATGGCGCTCACTGGCGTACCTTCGCCCGTGAAGGGCTCCGGTATGAGCGCTGGGGAACGGCCCGGCGCGTTCATGCGGTCGCGCCCCTCGTATTCAACCGGATGCGGTAGAGCGACATGCTCGCGCAGATGAAGAGTTCGTCGCCGCCCGGGCCGCCGAAACAGACGTTGCCCACCTTCTCGGGCACCGCGATGCGGCCGATGCGCGTGCCGTCGGGGTGGTACACCTGCACGCTGTCGGCGCTGCTCGTGTAGACGAACCCGTGCACGTCGACGCGCAAGCCGTCGGCCAGGCCCGGCGAGACGACGGCGAAGATGCGCGGGTTGGCCAGGTCTTGCCCGCCGATCACGTCGAACGCGACGATATGGTGGTGTCCGCCCCCATCGGTGCGCAGCGCGGCCGAGGTGTCGGACACGTACAGCACCGACTCGTCGGGCGAGAAGGCCAGCCCGTTGGGCTCGACCACGAAGTCGCTCACGATGCGCAGCGCGCCGCTGGCCGGATCGAGGCGAAAGACGTAGCAGTCGCCGAGTTCGCTGTCGGCCTTGTGGCCTTCGTGGTCGGACAGGATGCCATACGGCGGGTCGGTGAACCAGATGCTGCCGTCGCGCTTGACGACCACGTCATTGGGGGAGTTCAGGCGGCGCCCCTGGTAGTGGCTCGCGAGCACGTCGTCGCGCATCACGTTCATCTGCGCGTCGAAGCGCGTGCGCACGACCGCGCGCTGGCCGTGCGAGCAGTGCAGCAGGCTGCCGTCGGCTTCGCGCACATGGCCGTTGGTGAATTCGACGCGCTCGCGCCAGACCGTCATGCCGCGCTGCGCGTGCCAGCACAGCATGCGGTCGTTCGGGATGTCGCTCCACAGCAGTTCGCCGGTTTCCTGCAGCCACACCGGGCCCTCGCTCCAGACCGCGCCGGTACACAGCTGCTCGAGCTCGCCGGCACCCTGCGCAACCGGTGCGAAACGCGGGTCCAGAACCTGAAGTGGGACGGGGAATGCGGGCATGGTCATGCAAGGACAGGAGCGCCGTTGCCACGCAGTCTGTCAGCATTAAGTGTTACCGGTATCTGGTACTTTCCCGGTCGCGCATGTTCTCTCTGAAGAAATAGCATTGCCGGTGTCTGCAGCTGGCCGTCGCCGATGCTATCGGTAACGAGTCCAGCTTCCATCGCCACCCCGCCAGGAGTCCCGTTTGCCGACACCCCGCGCCCGCGGTGCCGCGCCCGCTGCCGCTGCGTCCCGCCCGGTCACGATGGCCGACGTGGCGGCGCGTGTGGGCGTGTCCAAGATGACGGTGTCGCGTGCGTTGAGCCGCACCGGGGGTGAAGGGCGGCGCAGCGCGCAGTTGCTGCGAGAGCGCATCCTGCAGACCTGCCGTGAGATGGGCTACGTGATCGACCAGACCGCACGCACGTTCTCCACCCAGCGCTCGGGGTTCATCGCGGCGGTGATCCCGTCGCTGAACAATTCGAATTTCTCGGAGACCGCCCACGGCATCACGGCGGCGGTCGAAGGCGCCGGGCTGCAACTGCTGCTGGGATACAGCGACTACCGCGTCGAGAACGAGGAGCGCCTGCTGCGCGAGCTGCTCGCGCGCCGGCCCGAAGGGGTGATCCTCACCGGTGGGAGCCACACGCCCGCGGCCTGTGCGATGTTGCGCGCCTCCGGCATCCCGGTGGTCGAGACCTGGGACCTGCCGGCGCAGCCGCTCGGGCACACGGTGGGCTTCTCGAATGCCGAAGCGACGGCGTCGCTGGTGCGCCACCTGCATGCGCAGGGCTACCGGCGCATCGCCTTCATCGGCGGCACGTCCAACCGCGATACCCGCGGCGCGGATCGCCGGCGCGGGTATACCGAGGCGATCCGCGAACTCGGCCTGAGCGAAGGGCGCGTCATCTCGTTCGGCCAGCCGCCGATCTCGATGGCGCAGGGTGCGCAGGCGTTGGCGCAACTGCTGCAGCAGTGGCCCGACGTCGATGCGGCGGTCTGTGTGTCGGACCTGTCGGCTTTCGGCGCGCTGGCCGAATGCCAGCGGCGCGGCTGGGCAGTGCCGCAGCGCATCGCGATCGCCGGGTTCGGCGACTTCGAGGTCGGGCGCAACTGCCACCCGCGCATCACCACCGTGGCCGTGGACTGCGAGGCCATCGGCCGTGCCGCAGGGGAATTGCTGCTGCGCGCCATCGATGCCGTGCGCATCGGTGCGCCGCTGCCGCCGGAGACGGTGCTGGTGCCGTTCCACATCGAGCCGCGCGAAAGCACCTGACACTGGCGCGCGGTTCGTTGTTTGGGGGGCGTCACCGCCGGGCGCGCCGCTTATGATCGCCGCGACCTTGCAGTCTGCGCCGCCCGCTGCAACGGCCATGGGCGAGATTCGACGGCCCGTATGCAGGAGCAGGTGATGGCAATTGCCGAACAGGAATTCAACTTGCCGCCGGCCATTGCCGCGCACCCGGCGTGGGTCCGGCTGGAAAGCCAGCGCGCGTTCTACAGCGGCAAGGCACGCACCTACCAGACGCACTACAAGCGCATCAAGCTTGCGCTCATCGGGCTGTCGGCGGGCATTCCGCTGATCGTCTTCCTTCCGGGCGACGCGTCGAAATACGTGGTCGCGCTGGCCGGCGTGGCGATCGCGATGCTCGAAGGGCTGCTGCTGCTCAACCAGTACGGGCCGCTGTGGGTCAAGTACCGCAGCACCACCGAAGGGTTGAACCGCGAGCGCTGGCTGCTGTTGTCCCGTGCCGGCGACTATGCCGGCAAATCCGACGACGACGCGCTGCGACAACTGGCCGAGCGCGTGGAATCGATCCTCGAGGCCGAACGCAACGAATGGACCGCGAAGCAGACGCAGATGCTCGACCAGCTGGCCAAGTCACAGGCCTATGCGCAGGCGCACCAGGACGAGACGGCGCGCCGGGCCGCCGGCGGGCCGCCCGCAGGCCCCGCACCGGCTGTTGTGCCTGCGCCTGCCGACCTGGACGCGGCGCCGGCGGTCGAAGCCGAGCGCTGAAGCGCGGTCGGACCCCCCTGCGGATCCACACGCGCGGTGCGGGCCGTCGAGGCCCGTCGAAGCCGGCGCTCAGGCGGGCTGCACGGCGAGACGCCCGTGCTGGTCCGTCAACGTCTTGGACAACAGCGCGGTCGCCGCGTAGATCGCGTCGATCGTCGGTGTCGGTGTGCCGGTGATGCGGGCCAGCTCGACCACGCTGCCGACGAGCGCCTGCAGCTCGAGCGCCCGCCCATGCTCCACGTCCTGCAGCATCGAGGTCTTGTGCGCGCCCACGGCCTCGGCGCCAGCGATGCGCTGGTCGAGCGAGACCTTGAACTCGACGCCGAGCGTCTCGCCCACGGAGCGGGCCTCGGCCATCATGCGCGCCGCGAGGTCGCGGCTCAGCGGAAAGCGGCAGATGTCCTCGAGCGTCGCATGCGTCAGCGCGCTGATCGGGTTGAAGCTCAGGTTGCCCCACAGCTTGACCCAGATCTCGGAGCGGATGTCGCGCGACACCGGGGCCTTGAACCCGGCCGACATCAGCGACTTGCTCAACGCCTCGACACGCGGCGTGCGCTGGTTGTCCAGCTCGCCGAGCGTGAAGCGGTTGCCCTCGATCACCTTGACGACCCCCGGCTCGACCAGTTCCGCCGCGGGGTAGACGATGCTGCCGATGAGGCGCTCGGTCTCGATGCCGGCGGCCAGCGCGCTGTCGGGATCCACGCTCGTCAGCGCCCGGCCGTCGTACGGCCCGCCGAGTTTCTGGAAGTACCACCACGGCAGGCCGTTGATCATCGTGACGACCATCGTCTGCGGCCCGAACAGGGCACGCAGCCCTGGCAGCAGATCGCGCACCTGGTGCGCCTTGGTGGTCAGCAGCACGGCGTCCTGCGCGCCGGCCTGCGCCATGTCCTGCACCGCACGCACGCTCGGCGCGTGCTGCTCGCTGCCGTCGGGCATCACGAGCCGGAAGCCGCGCGCGTTGATCGCCTCGAGGTTGCGGTTGCGCGCGATGAACGTGACATCCTCGCCGGCGAGCGCCAGCTTCGCGCCGAGATAGCCGCCAATGGCACCGGCGCCGACGATGGCGTATTTCATCGTCAGAACTCGCCCGCGACGTACGAGCCGAAGCCCAGGCCGATGCGCTGCGCCAGGCCGATGCGCTGCAGCTTGCCGGTGGCGCCCTTGGGCAGCTCGTCGACGAAGAGGATCTTCTTCGGCACCTTGTAGGCCGCCACGCGCTTGGCGACGAACTGCTGCAACTCGCGCTCCTCGCACTCGTGGCCTTCGTGCAGCACGACCATCGCAGCCACCTCCTCGCCCAGGCGCTTGTGCGGTGCGCCGAAGACGATCACCTGCGCCACCGAGACATGGTCGAGCAGGATTTCGTCGATCTCGCGCGGGCTCACCTTCTCACCGCCACGGTTGATGATCTCCTTCAATCGCCCGGTGATGCTGAGGTAGCCCTCGGCGTCCATCACACCCTGGTCGCCGGTGCGGAACCAGCCGTCGACGAAGGCCTCGGCGTTGGCTTTCTCGTTGTTCTCGTAGCCGCTCGTGACGTTGGGCCCGCGGATGACGATCTCGCCAGGCTCGCCGGCGGCGGCAAAGCTGCCGTCCTCGTTGCGCACCCGCACTTCGGGCCCCGCTGCGCGGCCCACGGTGCCGGGCTTGCGTGCCAGGGGCGGCAACGGGTTGGACGCCATCTGGTGTGCCGACTCGGTCATGCCGTACGACTCGATCAGCGGTGCCCTGAACATCGTCTCGAGCTGTCCGATCAGCTGCGGCGGCATGGCCGACGACGAGGACCGCACGAAGCGCAACTGGTGGCGCGCCAGCACGGCGGCGTTGTGTTTGCCACGCGTGGCGATGGCCAGGTGCATCGTGGGCACGGCGGTGTACCAGGTCGGTTTGGCTTCCTCCATCCAGGTGAAGAAGCGCAGCGCGTTGAAGCCGGGTGTGCAGAACACCCGCGAGCCCGCGGACAGCGGCGCGAGCAGGCCCGCGAGCAGCCCGTGGATGTGGAACAGCGGCATGATGTTCAGGCCCACGTCGGCCGCCGTGAACTGCAGCGTGCCGGCGATGTGGCCGGCCGATGCGCACAGGTTGGCCACCGACAGCGGCACCCGCTTGGGCTTGGATGTCGTGCCGGAGGTGTGCAGCACCATGGCCACGTCGTCGGCCTCGGACGGGCCGGGGCTGGCGCAGGCGGCGCCGGCGGCCGGGCCGGGGTCGAGCGTGAACTGCCCTGCGCGCGCGCCTTCGGCCACGACCAGCTCGATGACTGGAATGCCGAGCGTGCGCGCCGCATCCACCGCCGGCGACTTGCTGCCGCGCTCGACGATCAGCGCCTTGGACTGAAGGTCGGTGAGGTAGAACTCGAACTCGTCCGCCCGGTAGGCCGGGTTCAGCGGCGCGCTCGTCACCGCGCTCGCGCAGGCGAGGAAGCAGGTTGCCATCTCCGGCCCGTTGGGCAGCACGATCGCCACGCGGTCGTTGCGGCCGATGCCCGCTGCGTTGAGCGCGGCGCCGGTTTCCGCCATCAGCGTGCGCAGGCCGCGGTAGTCGAGGGCGGGGCGGCCCGGGGCCGCGATGGCGATGTCGTCGTCGGCGCCGCGGCGCAGCAGGTTCTGGAGCGTCATGTTCAGACCTTCTGGAGTGGAGTGACTGGCGGGCCGGCCGGACCGGCATCGATGTCCATAGTTTGCCTTGAGTCTGCACCCCGGGCCCGGGGTGGGCGGTAGCACCCGCTCGCAGGTGGGCCCTTGCCCTGCAGGGACTACCCGGCGACGCCCTGGCGCTTCATCCGTGCGTCACAACGCGCGCCTGACCGATGCGGCGCACCGCGCCGATAGAACCAACGCCAGCGCGGAGCCTGCCGTTGGCACCCTTTGCCGGCTCGCGCTGACGAAAAAAAGGCCCCGTCAGGAGCCTATCGAGGGACCGAAGACCAGGGCTCAGCCGTGGTGGCGGCGACGCCGGCTGACCAGCCCGACGATACCCAGGCCCGCCAACATCAACGCATAGGACGAGGGCTCGGGCACCGCGGCGGCGGCGGTGATCGAGCTCAGATAGAACTGGTCGGGCTTGGCGCCGCCGAATGCAAAGGTGAATTCTTTGCCGGTCATGTTCAGGCTGCCGAGCGCACCAGAGCCGGCGGGCAGCAAGGTGCTCACGCCGTCGAGCAGAAAGGTCGCGCCGCGGATCCAGCTGGTGGTGTTGTGGCCGTCTGATCGCAAGCCGAGGTCGGTGACCGTAACGACCCGATCGAACGTCAACGTCAGCATCTCGCCGAACGTGATGTTGTCGTCCGAGGTGTCGCCGGTCTTGTGATAGACGCCGAGGCCCGCACCGATCTTCTTCACGGGGTCGTAGCCGTTCTCGTGGTCCTGCACGACGGCCGCCACGCCGCCGTTGTAGGCTGCCGTTGCGAACACCGTGAGACCGCCCCCCGTGAAGGTCAGGTCGCCATTGCGGACGCCGCCATTCACGTTCGAACTGCACAGGTCGCCGCCGGTGCATTTCACGCCGTCGGTGGGCAACACGCCGGAGTTGACGCCCGTCGTCCCGTTGTACTTGAGATTGGCGAAGTCGAACTGGAAGGCAGATGCCGGCAAGGCGGCGGCCGCGACGGCCAGTCCGAGGAGAGTTTTGGCTGCGTTCATGACGTTGCTGCTTTCTGGTATGGCTTCCCAACGCGGGATGACACAAGCGTATCGAGGCGGCCTGCGTGGCGCATCCCGCAACAACGGGAGCTCCCCGCGGATGCGGGTGGACATGAAGACAACGTGGCATCGGCGGCAGTGCGTCACGAACGCCACGGCAGCATGAGCGTAGGAACCATCGGGCGATTCACGCGCTTGGCGGGGCTTTCCGCGCGCGGTCAACCGCCTGGCCATGCATGCGGCCTGCCGGATGGCGAGCGCCAATATCGTCAGCGTCGGGTCTTGTCGCCGTGCCCGACATGGCCTTCGGCGGGCATCGGACGCTTGCGCGACGCGTCCCACAGTGGCGGCGCGGCGAAGCGTGACGAAAGTCACGTTCTGCAGGGTCGCCCCTACGCTCACGGGCACTGGATCGACGGTCGGTCAGGCACTACCATAACTTTTCAGATGCGTGACACGCCGCCGGCCCGGGCGGCGGACGCGCACACGGGAGGTGCCCATGTCGATCCAATTGAGCACCGGTCTTCGCAACGCGATGATCGGCCAGTACGAAACGACCATCGGTACCTCGCCGAAGCTTCAACTGCGCACCGGTGCGCCGCCGGCCGACTGTGCTGCGACCGATGCCGGAACACTGCTCGACGAGATCACGTTGCCGAGCGACTGGCTGAGCGCGCCCGGCAACGGCAGCGTGTCACAGCTCGGCAGCTGGGTCGGCACCGGCGCCGCGGCGGCCGGCACTGCGGCGCACTACCGGATCAAGACTTCGGCCGGTACGACCACCCACGAGCAAGGCACGGTGAGCATCACCGGCGGCGGCGGCGACCTCACGCTGGACAACCCGGTGCTCGCGGCCGGCCAGATCGTCACCGTCACCTCCTGGGTGCGCAGCCAGGGCGGGGCGTGAGGTGCCGCTGACGGCCGACCGCGTCAAGGAAACCAGCAGTTCCATCGGTACGGGCAGCCTGGCGCTCGACGGGGCCGCCAGCGGATTCCGCAGCTTTCAGGCCGCGTTCGGAAGCGGCGTGGAGTTCTGGTACGCGGTCGCGTCGGCGGGCGGCGCCGAGTGGGAGGTCGGGGTCGGCACGCTGTCCGGGGCGGCGACGCTGCAGCGCAGCCAGGTCCTCGCGAGCAGCAACGCCAGCGCGCTCGTCGCCTTTGCAGCCGGGCCCAAGGATGTCTTCGCCACCGTGCCGGCCAGCGCGCTGAATGCGCTCGTTGCAGCCGGTGCCACGCTCTATGCGTCGCTGGCGCTCAGCGCCGGCGCTGCGGGCCGGCGCCAGGCGCTCGGTGCGAGCCGCGCCGTGCGTGTCACCGCCGCGAGCCCGGGAACGATCCGCGTGCGTTTCAGCGACGCCAGTGCGGCGATCGCCGTCGACGGCACCGACACGCTCGTCGACTGCGCCGCCGCGACCCCGGTGCAGCTCGCCGTACCCGGTGGCCTGCCGTTCATCGAGTACCTGAGAGCCGGTGCCGTCGATGTCGACTTCGGCCTCGGCCTGCTGCGCTGAGCCGCCGTTCCCGTGGCCCTGCTTCCCGTCTTCCGCGATCCTGCCGATACCGACGGCTCGCGCAATACCGACGTGCTGCGGGCCGGCCTGCTGCTGGCGAACGACGGCCTCGAACTCGAGCCCGGCACGTGGAACGTGCGCGCCGCCGGCGGCCGCGTCGTGCCGATGCCGGTGGGCAAGACACTGGCCGGCGCGCCGGTGGCACCCGGTGCCGACCCGACGACCACGCTGGTGCTGGTCGGCTCCGACGGCGCCGGCGGCACCGTCGTGGGTCTGGCCGACAACGGCTTCATCCGCGGCATCGCGATTCGCGACCTCGCGATCGACGGCGGGCGCGCACGCGGTGGATGGGGCAGCCAGACCGGCGCCTGCATCGCCCTGTCGGGCTTCAAGGACTACGACCTCGGTCATGCCGTCCTGCTCGAGAACCTGGTGCTGCGCGACGGACTTACGCAGCAGACGAGTTTCAACTCGGTGAACGGGTTCGCGTGGCAGCGTGTACGCGCGTACGCGACGGCGATGCCCACCGTCTTTGCGCACGGCTGCGACTTCGACGCGGTGGCGAACGACAAACCCACCCGCAGCGGATTGATCACGCAATGCGACCTGGATGCCTACGGCCAGGAATGCATGAAGTTCGAGAACAGCCGCGACATCGTCATCGACGCGTGCACGTTGCGCATGTTCGTCTCGATCGTGCAGGACAACGTCGACGTCTATGACGGCGTCGGGCCGATCACGCTGCGCGGCTGCACGATCGACGGCGCGTTGACGATGGCCTTCCTGCGCCGGCGGCGCATTCCTGGCAGCGCGTTCAGCAACCTCTTCCCGGCCGGCAAGACCTGCACGCTGGCCGGCAACAACGTCGTCGGCGGCACCGTCGCATCCCTGGGGTCGGGCGGCGGCGCGGGCGAGTTCCTGTTCAACGTGGCGCACGTCGGCCTGATGATCGGCTTCTACTCGGGCCAGGGCAGCGGGGCGGCCACGATCGTCGCGGTCGACGCCGGCACCGGCGCCATCTCCGCCGCCACGGTGGTCGACACCTTCAGCACGCTCGCGTTGCCCGCCTGGAGCGGCAGCGGCACGCCCAAGTGGGTCGTCGCAGCCACCGACAACGCGGGCGACGGCACGCTGCGTATCGAGCGCTGCACCTTCACGGCGAACGGCCTGGTCTGGCCGCAGGACGCCAACCCGGCCAACTACGGCACGCAGACACTGGCCGACAACGTGTTCGACGCGGCGGGCAACAGCTACCTCTACCCGGCAGGGGCCCCTGTCGCGGCATCGGGCAACCTGAATGCCGGTCTGCGCACGAAACGCTTTGCGCGGCCGACGCCCAATGCCAAATACGGCATCTTCGGCGGCACCGGCGTGCCGGGGCTCAATCAGGGCATGGCGCGCGCCAACGCCACCACGGCCATCGCCGCGGCGGTCGGCTTCGCTGCGGCGGGCGACGAAGTCTGGGCGCTCGACGGCCGCTACGTCGCCACGTCGGGCGGCAACCGCAGCCTGAACTGCGGCGGCAAGGCGATCACCCTGCGTGCGGAGTCGGCCTTCGGCGCCGTCGTCGACCTGTCCGGCGGCTCGGGCTGGCGCGGCATCTCGTCCGACGCCGACCCTGCGGGTGCTTTGATCTGGGGCTTCTGGTGCGTGAACGCGGGGCAGGGCGGCAACGGCTGCGGTTTTGCCGTCACCGGCGGCAGCGTCACGCTGCGCAAGGTCAAGGCGTCGCGCTGCACGACGAACAATTCCGGCGCGGGCTTCCGCATCTCCAGCGGGGCGACGCCGACGATCGAGGACTACGAGGCCGAGGACTGCGCCGCGAACGGCACCTCGTCCGGCGGCGGGGTCTACAACGCGGCCGCGGGCGCCGTGTTCCGGCGCGGGCGCCTCGTGCGCTGCAGTTCCACGGGGCTGGGCGGCGGGGTGCGGCAGGACACCAACATCGGCGCGACCTTCGAAGGCCTCGAGTGTGTCGGCTGCACGGGCACGAGCGGCGCCGGATTCGCGGCGAGCCGTGGCTGCACGCTCGCCAACTACACCGCCGCCGGCAACGTGGCGTCGGCCGCGGGCCACGATCTCTGGGTCGCGAACGGCCAGGCCCTGAGCGGCGATTCGCTCGTCTGCTGGAGCGCCGACGCGACGGTCAAGCCGGTCTCGAACGGCTCGAGCGGGGTGCTGGTGATCGACCGCTGCACCGTGCGCGGGGGTGCGAGCGCGGCGCAGTTCGGCAACACCGGCGGCGCCAATGCATGGACCAATGTCTCGAGCGTCGACCCGCATTTCGTCGACCCGGCCGGCGGCAATCTGCAGCTCGGCACGCTGTCACCGGCGCGCGGGGCGGGTGTGCCACGCGCGGGCCGCTGGGACCTGTTCAACCAGCCCTTCGTGCAACCGTGCCAGGGTGCGTGGGCATGATCGGCCTGCAGGCGCTGTCGGCCGCACCGCTGTCCGCGCTCGTCGAGGTGGCGCCGGTCGGCGTCTACCGCGCGGGCAGCGACATCGCCGTCGCCGGCTGGACGGCCAGCACCAGCGGGGCGCTCTATGCCGCGCTCGACGAGGCCGCGCCCGACGACGCCGACTACGTGCGATCTCCCGTGCTCGACGCGGCCGTGCCAGCGGTCTTCGGACTCGGGGCCACGCTGCCGGCGGGAACCTGGCGCGTGCGCGTGCGCGCCCGCCGCACCGATTCGACAGGCCGCACACGGGTTCAACTGCTCGACGGCAGCGGCACACCGCTGGGGGCCTCGGCGTGGGCCACGTTGAGCCCGGCGTTTGCCACCTACGACCTGCTCGTCAACACCACGGGCCCATCGAACCGACTTCAGATCGAGGTTGCACCATGACCATCACGAACCGCGACGGGATCATCAACGGGCTGGCCAGCGGCGCGCAGCCGCTGCTCATCAGCAAGCAGTCGATCTCCGGCCGCGCGGTGACCGAGATCGCCAGCCTGTGGCGCGTGGCCGGGGCGCCAGCGCCCGGCGCGATTCCGGGCGCGGCCGCTGTATGCACGTCGTCGCTGACCGGCGCCTTCGAATTTGCCAACCCGTTGCCGCCGGCCGCCGCCTATCTGGCGCAGGCCTGGTACGTGAGCACGCTGAACGGCACCAGTCTCGAACTGCACGACCGGCTGGCACACATGGGCGGGCTGTCGGGCAGTTCGACGGCGCCGCAGGGCGGGCTCACGCTCGCCAGCCTGCCGGTCGCGCGGCGCGGCAGCGCCAGCTACGCCGAGGTGCAGTGGTGGCTCGAGTGGTATGCGGACACCGGGGCCACCGCGGTCAGCGCCAGCGTCGACGTCACCTATGACGACGGCTCCAACGGCACGCTCGCCACCGTGGCGCTCGATGCCACCACGCGCGCGAGCCGGCTGGTGGCGCTGCGCTCGAACGTGCCGGGGCGCAATATCCGGGCGGTGAACAGCGTGACGCTGTCGGCCTCGACGGGCGCGGCCGGCAACTTCGGCGTCACCGCCACACGGTCGCTGGCAGCCATGATGGGGGCCGTCGCGAACAAGATCGAGGCCTTCGACTGGGCGGCGCTCGGCTTGCCCCGTATCGAGAACGACAGCTGCCTGATGCTGATCACCCAATGCTCGGCCTCGACCACCGGCGTGATCCGTGGTGGCGGCAAGATCGTGTTGGGTTGAGCCCCGCGCCGTGACCGCGGTCGGATTTTCCCCGTCGCATCCAGGCTGCCGCGCCGGCCCGCCTGGGCAAGACGTGGTCGGTGCGAGGCAACGTCCGTGACCGACCGCGCGCCGCAGACCGAGCGCCTGCCCGCGGGCGCGAGCGACCGCTGGGACGATGCCTTCGGCGGCGCTGCCGGCACGGTATTGACGGTGGGTTTCTTCGAGGCGGGCGGTGTGTCTGGTGGCATCACCGGCACCAGCGCCGGGACGTGGCAACTTGCCGGCAGCGCTGGCGCGGTGGTGTTGTCGGGCGGATCGAGCACCAGGGCCGTGACCGTCACCGGCACCGCGACGGCCGGCGCACCGCAATCGCGTGTGGAAGTCTCTTGGTTCGAGATCACCTCCGCCGGCGGCGCGGCCGCGGGCGCCAGTGCCGCGTCGATCACGGTCACCGGCACGGCCACCGCCACGGTCTCGATGCCCACTGGCGTCGCCGGTACCAGCATGGCAGCCTTCGCCGTCGTCGGCACGGCCACGGCGGCCAGTGCCGTGCAGGGTGCATCGATCGCCACGATCGGTGTCGCTGGTGCCGCTGTGGCGCGGTCCGTGCTCGGCGGCGCCAGCGTGGTGACGCTGCAGACCACGGGCAGCGCACAGGCACGGGTCCAGGTGCTCGCGGCGTCGACGACGACGGTTTCCGTCGCAGGCACCGCAACCGCATCCCAAGGCGCCGGCGCGGTGCGTGCCATCAGCGTCGGGGGGTGGCCGTTGACGGGGGCGGCGGCCGGGCAGGTGCGGGTCCATGCGTCGAGCCTGGCGGTCGTCGCGTGCGGCGGCACCGCCTCGGCAGGTGCACAGGTCAGCGGGCGTGCGGCGGGTGCCGTCACGCTGTCGGGCTCGGGCACGGCGCGTGTGCGCAAGGGTGGCAAGAAGTAGGCGGCCCGCCCGACAGCAGCGCATGAAAGCGTCGTCTGCGCAGCCGGTGGCAGGAAGGCTCGATGCCTGGCGAGGCCGGGTGAGCGTGACCGTCCTTGGCGCTCGTGTCAGACTGTTGGAGCGGCGAGTTCTTCAAGCCCTGTCGTGCCGCCGACGATTTCATCGGGCGCCACGATGGGTCCGCAGTCCGCGCATTCGCGGGCCTGACGAGGGATTGCCCGATTGTGGCGCCCTGCATCGCGCATCTACCCTGGCTATACAAGGGCTCGGGTCGCGCCGGAACGGCCATTCTGCCGTTCGGTTGATCGTTCGCTGAGCCAACCAGAGGAGCTCATCTTGAATTCCAGACTGATACCGGGCCTGGCCCTGGTCGCCGCACTGATCGTGCCGGCGGCCTATGGGCAGGTCTCGGCCGGCGCACCCGGCCGTGGCAACGAGGCCCACAAGGCCGACAACCTCGAGCATCCGCTCGGCAAGAAACAAGGCGAACTGCGCAAGCAAGGCCTGCAGAAGCTGCTGAAAGGGCAGGTCCAGGCCAAGGGTGCCAACAAGGTCGTGCAGGTGGCCAAGGGCCAGTTCGTCGAGCTGGCACGCCAGGGCGAGGACAAGATCTTCACGGTCCTGGGCCAGTTCGGTCCGGCGGTCTCGGCCACGTATGGTGGCCAGCCCGGCCCGGTGCGCAACCAGATTCCCCAGCCGAACCGGGCAGTGGACAACACCACCATCTGGGCGCCGGACTTCAACAAGGCGCACTATGAAAGCAAGCTGTTCGCCAGTGCGCCGGGTGCCGTGTCGATGCGCAACTTCTACATCGAGCAGTCGTCGGGGCGTTACGCCGTCAATGGCGACGTGACCGATTGGGTGCAGGTACCGAACAACGCTGCGTACTACGGCAGCAACTATTGCGGCGGCATCGTGTGCGCGCGCACCTGGCTGTTCGTGCGCGACTCGGTGAACGCCTGGTACGACGCGCAGATCGCGGCCGGCAAGACACCGGCGCAGATCGACGAGTACCTGTCGCAGTTCGACGTGTGGGACCGCTACGACAGCAATGGCGACGGCAACTTCAACCAGCCCGACCACTACATCGATCACTTCCAGATCGTGCATGCGGGTGAAGGCGAAGAGACCGGCGGCGGTGCACAAGGCACCGATGCCATCTGGAGCCATCGCTGGTATGCCTTCTACAACAACATCGGCGCCACCGGCCCCACGGGCGCCAAGCTCGGCGGCATCCGGATCGGCAACAGCAGCTACTGGATCGGCGACTACACCGTGGAGCCCGAAAACGGCGGCGTGGGTGTTTTCGCGCACGAATTCGGCCACGACCTCGGCCTGCCCGACCTCTACGACACCAGCGGCAATACCGGCGGCGCAGAGAACTCCACCGGCTTCTGGACCCTGTACTCGAGTGGGTCGTACGGCAACTCCGGCACGCCGGCCGAAGGCATCGGCGACAAGCCCATTCCGATGAGCGCCTACGAGAAGATCTTTCTCGGCTGGTCGAACTACGAGGTGGTGGGTGCAGGGCAGTCGGCCTCCGTCAAGCTGGGCCCGGCGTCGGCCAATACCAAGCAGGCGCAGCAACTCGTCGTCCTGTTGCCGGACAAGAAGGTCAGCACGGTCATCGGCAGCCCGTTCGCCGGCACCAAGTTCTACTACTCGGGTTCGGGCAACGACCTCGACAACTCGATGACACGTGCCGTCACGCTGCCCGCCGGGGCGGTGTCGCTGAGCGCCAAGGTGCGGTATGACATCGAGGCGGATTGGGACTACGCCTACGTCACGGTCAACGGCGCGTCCGTGGCGACCAATCTCTCGACGGGCACCAACCCGAACGGCCAGAACTTCGGCAATGGCATCACCGGCAGCACGGGCGGCGCCTGGGTCGACCTGACGGCCGACCTGTCGGCCTATGCCGGGCAGACGGTGACGATCGGCTTCCGCTACTGGACCGATGGCGCGGTGGCGGAGGCCGGTTTCTCGGCCGACAACGTCGCGATCAGCGGGCAGGCCGCCGACGGCGCCGAGTCCGCCGTGGCCTGGACCTATGCCGGCTTCATCAGCACCACGGGAACGGTGACGAACTCGTACTTCAATGCCTACTATGCGGAATACCGCAATTACCGCGGATACGACGACGGGCTGCGCACGGGGCCTTACAACTTCGGCTTCGTGAACAATGCGGCACTGGGCAACTGGGTCGAGCACTACCCGTACGAGGACGGGTTGCTGGTGTGGTACTACGACACCTCGTTCGCCGACAACAGCATCGGTGACCATTGCGCCAGCGGTCGATGCGGCGGCCTGTACCTGCCCGTCGACGCGCACCCGGCGCTGCTGCAGCGGCCGGACAACGGCCAGGTCTGGCGTCCGCGCATCCAGTCCTACGATTCGACGTTCGGCCTGGAACCGACGACGAGGATCTGTCTGCATGCGAACAGCGTCGAAGGCTGTTACGGCGGGCTGCCGGCGAACCCCTTGTTCGACGACATGCAGGACTACTGGGTGGCGCCGGACGCGACGATCGGCCACCGCGGCTGGGCCAGCGTGATCGTGCCGAAGACCGGCACCACGATCCGCGTGTTGAATACCTCTGCGCAAGGCAACTTCATGCAGGTGCACGTCAACAAGTAGGGCGTTTCGGTCTGGGCCGGCTTGTGTCCGGCCCGGGCCCAGCGATCCAACGACTTCAAGGCCTGCCGGGCTCGCTGCCTGGCAGGCCTTTTTCATGGGCATCGGGTCTGTGCCGCCGCATGGGCTCTGGTTCGGCGGTCACGAATTCGTCGATGGCGTCGAATACACGGCTCCGCGCATTCATCTTCCGATCGAAGTGCTCGATCAAGGTGTCGATGATTTCGACCGTTCGGCTATCGGAGCCGCGCCGCCGTCGTGGCTGGAACCGGGGCGTCGCAGGGGCAGCGGTGGCTCCCGGACGCAGCAGACGCCATCGCGCGCTGGCGGAAGCGGTGAGATTCGAACTCACGGACGGGTTCCCCCGTCGCCGGTTTTCAAGACCGGTGCCTTCAACCGCTCGGCCACGCTTCCTGCAGGTGCGATTGTGCCTGCAGCCGGACATGCCCGCGGCGCGTGGCCGGAGCCATGCACGCGAAGCGGTCGTGTGTTGTCTACCTGGCGGCCACAGGCCAGTTCCGGACCTGGCGCCAAGCCGCGGCCGGCGCAGCCGGCATCTTGTCCATGTGCTTGAGGAACAGGGCCAGGGTCCAGATCTCCCTGTCGCTCAGCGACTGCCCGAAGGACGGCATGCCCGTGAGCCGGATGCCGTGTTTGATCTTCCAGAAGGATTCGGCCTCGGGGTCGTCCTCGACGCCTTCGCTGGCCAGTTGCGGAGGCTTCTGGTACAGGCCTCTGGCGATCGGCGATGCCGACGCATTGCCCGCTGCCGTGCCATGACACACGGCGCAATTCGTCGAGAAGAGTCGCACACCCTCGGTCAGGTTCTCGTCGGTGGCCGCCACCGGGTTCGGCTGGTCCGGCGCCAGGCGGCGCATCGAAGCGTGCAACGACGTACCGGCCATCCAAGCTTCCAGCGCGCTCGGGTCCGCATCGGCGTTGGCAGGAATCCATCCGCTGTACAACAGCGCGGTCGCCACGATCGCGATGAGCGCGAACACCAGGGTGGCACCGGAAATGAATCCTCTCGACATGGTGTTTGATTCCTTTGGGCGGCAAGGTTGTTGGACCGGTCGCGCCTGTCGGCCGCTTCGTCAGGGCAATCCGCGGCGCCCGGCGCGGCGGAGCCGTGTCGTGGCCTGGGCTCGCGCGAGTCCACTGCATTCGCCGACGGTCGCATGGCGCGATCTTCGATCGCTGTCACTTGGTCTGGGCTTAATGTCCGGCCACCGGCCGGATCCCGGCGGTGCACGGGCGGTGGTTAAGTCGCGGTTAAGCGCCTTCGATCGAGCATGCGCGGCTGCGCGGCCTGCCCGTTCGGCGCATCGTCGCCTTGTGTGCCATGAACAACCTGCACGTCTTTCAGCTGATCAACGCATCGCCCGGGCTGGACCCGCTGCGTCTTGCGGCGGCGACGGTCTTGGCACGCTGGGCGATCGTTCTGATTCCCGTCGCCCTCACGGCGGCGTGGATCCGCGGCGACCATGCCGCGCGGCGTGAACTGCTTCAGTGTCTGCTCGCGGTGGGCCTTGCACTGGGCGTCGCGCAGGTCGTCAGCCACGTCTGGCCGCAGCCGCGGCCGTTTGCCCTGCACCTCGGAACGCAGTACCTCGACCATGGCCCGGATCCGGGCCTTCCGAGCGACCACGTGGTCGTCTTCTGGAGCCTGGCGCTCGCGCAGCTGCGCACGAGGCGCTATGCCATCTGGGGGTTTCCGCTCCTCGCGCTGGGATTGCTCGTGGGTTGGAGTCGGGTCTATCTGGGGGTCCACTTTCCGCTCGACGTCATGGCAGCGCTGCCCGTCGCCTGGGCCGGAGCCGTCGCGGCGAGGCGGCTGCAGGCGCCTGTGCTGCCGCTTGTCGCCCGTATCCTCTACGCCTACGATCGTCTCGCCCGGCGGCTGTCCCACCTGCTGGCCGAGGCGGTGGCGCATGGGCGGCGCCGCTGACCGACCACTCCAGTGAATCGATGCGAATCCTCCTGATCGAAGACGACACGATGATCGGCAAGGCCGTCCGCCGCGGCCTGGTGGAAGCCGGTCTCGCCGTGGACTGGGTCACCGATGGCCACGCTGCCGACCTGGCGCTCGTCAACGGTGTGTACGACCTGGCCGTGCTCGACCTCGGCCTGCCCCGCAAGGACGGCATGACGATCCTGAACGAATTGCGTGCCAAGGGCCATTCGATCCCGGTGCTGATCACGTCCGCACGCGACACGGTCCGCGATCGCATCGCGGGCCTCGAGGCGGGTGCCGACGACTACCTGCTCAAACCGTTCGATCTGGACGAACTGATCGCGCGGGTGCGGGCGCTGCTGCGGCGTCACGCCGGCAGCGGCTCACCGGTCCTCAAGAGCGGCTCGATCGCGCTGGATCCCGTTCGCAAGACCGTGACCCGCGGCGACACGACGATCGATCTTTCGGCCAAGGAATTTGCGGTGCTCGAGGCCTTGATGCAGCGGCCCGGCGCCGTGCTGTCCCGCGCAAGACTCGAGGAATCGGTCTACGGCTGGGGCGACGAGGTCGGCAGCAATGCCATCGAGGTGCACCTGCACCACCTGCGCAAGAAACTCGGCCCGGATGCGATCAAGAACGTGCGCGGCGTGGGATACCGGGTCGCGGAGGACTGAATGCGCTCGATCGAGCGCGACCTGCTGGCCTGGCTCATGGGGGCCTTGCTGCTTGGGTCGGTGGCCATCGTGCTGGTGACCTATCTCGTCACGCTGGACGAGATGAACGAGGTCTTCGATGCGGATCTCAAGAACGTGGCCGAGGCGCTGGGCACGCACCATCGCGCCGGCTCGGGGCCGGGCGACCCTGCTTTGCCTCGGTCGCCGGTGCGGTCCGACGTCGCGGACCTCGCGGAAATCGTCACCGTCACCTGGACACACGACGGGCGCCGGGTCTTTTCTTCCGACCCGCGGGTGGCCATCCCCTTCAGCGACCACGAGGCGTTGTCCCGGGTGCCTGTCGGGCCCGAGCTCTGGATCGTCTATACCGACGTCAGCCCGAACGGTGTCGCGCAGGCTGCGCAGCGCGAGCAGGCCCGCCATGCCACCGCGGCCGAGTCGGCGTCCAAGATCTTTCTGCCGATGCTGGCCCTCGTGGCGTTCGTGGCCGGCCTGTTGACCGTGGCGCTGCGCCGCGGCCTGAGGCCTCTCGACAGTGCCGCGCGTGACATCGCCACGCGCACCGCCTCGTCGCTGGTGCCGATCCCGACCGCCGACGTGCCGGCGGAGATCACGCCGCTCGTCGCTTCGATCAACGGCTTGATGGCGCGCCTGGCCTTGGCGTTTTCCGCCGAGCGGCGCTTCCTGTCCGATGCCGCACACGAACTGCGCACGCCGGTGACGGCATTGCGGTTGCAGCTGCAGCTGCTCAAGCGGTCCAGCACCGACGACGCGCGCTCCGAATCCATGGCCGAACTCGAAGCGGGCATCGACCGTTCGCAACGGGTCATCGAGCAGCTGCTGCACCTGGCCCGTTTCGAGCCCGGCGGCGAGCCGGCTCGCCGCGAACCCGTCGATCTGCTCGGCCTGGCTCGCAGCGTCGTGGCGTCGATGGCCGTCAAGGCCGACGCGCGCGGCGTGGACCTGGGCGCCCGCGGCGAGGCGGGGCTGATCGTCGAAGGCGACGCCGCCCAGTTGACCGTGCTGCTCGACAACCTGGTCGAAAACGCGTTGCGCTATACCCCGTCCGGCGGGGCCGTCGACGTGGTGGCTGCGATGCTCGGCAACCGCCCGTCGCTGCGGGTGGTCGACGATGGACCGGGCATTGCCGAGGCCGAACGCGCCCGCGTCTTCGACCGTTTCTATCGCAGCCCGGAGGCATTGGCCCTGGCCGGTGACGCCGGGGGCACCGGGCTGGGCCTGTCCATCGTCCGCGCGATCGCGGACCTGCACGGTGCGGACGTTTCTTTGCATGCGCCGGCATCGGGTTCGGGCATCGAGGTGCGGGTCCGCTTTGCCGAAAGGCGCGCGCCGCTGCTCGACGAACAGCCCGGGCACTGACCGCTTCGGGGTGCCGCTGCGGCCCGGCCAGCGGGCGGTCGCTGCGACTGCCGCGTTGCCGCCATCGGCGATGGATGTTTCGTTGTGCCCATAAGTCGCCGCTAAGACAGGGTCGCGCAAAGTCCGGTCTGTCGACGGGCACAGCGCCCGGACGACCCCCCTTTGAAGGAGCCTGCGATGACTCGCAACATGACGATGGGTGCACTGCTGCTGACCGCTGGGCTGGCGGTTGCCGCGGGCGTGGTCTTTGCAGAACGGTCCCGCGATGACGTCAACGACGCGGTGACCGACCTGGCCCGAGCCAGGATCAGCATCGTGCAGGCGATCGACGCCGCCGAGGCGGACACGGGCGGCAAAGCTGTTCGGGCCGAACTGGACGCCGAAGAGGAGTCGGACGTCGTTTTTCAGGTCGAAGTGGTCGCCCCCGACGGCAAGGTCTTTGAGGTGACGGTCGACGGCCTCGACGGAAAGGTCTCGAGCCGCCGGCTCGATACCACCGACCGTGCAACCCGATGAATGCAGCGGCGCCCTGCATCGCGTCGGGTGCCCACCGGCCGGAAGGCCCCCACTTCCATCAAACAAGGCATGAACGCATGACGACGAAGAACTGCAAAGAAGCCGCATCACCCGACCTCGCGCAGCAGATGCTGAACAAGGTACCGGCCGTCACGCTGGCCTTCTGGGTGGTCAAGATCATGGCCACGACCGTGGGCGAGACCGCCGCCGACTTCCTGAATACGAACCTGAACCTGGGACTCACGAAAACGTCGATCACCATCGGAGCCTTGCTTGCGCTGGCGCTCGTGGCACAGATGCGCTTGCGCCGCTATGTGCCCTCGATCTATTGGCTGACAGTGGTGCTGATCAGCGTGGCCGGCACGCTCATCACCGACAACATCACGGATCACCTCGGGGTGCCGTTGCAGGTCACGACGGGTGTCTTTGCTGCCGCGTTGATTGCAACGTTTGCGGTCTGGTATGCACACGAGAAGACGCTGTCGATCCACACCATCGTCACGCGCCGGCGCGAGGCCTGCTACTGGCTCGCGATCCTGGTCACCTTCGCCCTCGGAACGGCTGCAGGCGACCTGCTGGCCGAAACGCTTCAGCTGGGTTACCTGGCGTCCGCCGGCCTTTTCGGTGCGGCCATCGGTGGCGTGACCCTGGCGCACTGTCGGCTCGGCGTGAACGCCGTGCCCGCGTTCTGGATCGCCTACGTCCTTACCCGGCCGTTCGGTGCGGCGTTCGGCGACCTGCTGTCGCAGCCCGGTAACCAAGGCGGGCTGGGACTCGGGACCGTGCTGACGAGCGCCGCCTTCCTGCTGCTCATTCTCGGACTGGTGGGATCGATGAGCCTGCGCCGGCACCGGGGCGCCGCCGGCAGCCGCACGGCGGCGTGGCGCTGAACGGGGCCGTGCCAGGCAACTGCTGCCCGGCGGTCCGTCAGCGCAGGGATCAACCCGGCCGCTGGGCCTGCTCGCACGGGACCTGCATCACCTCTCGCCGGCCGCCATCCACGCGCACGGCGGTGAGCGCGCCGCCCCACACGCAGCCGGTGTCCAGACCCAGCAGGTCGGGGCGGTTGACCAGACCGAGCGTGCTCCAGTGTCCAAACGCCATCGGCGTGCCCTGTGTGCGCCGGCCGGGCACGTCGAACCAGGGCACGTAGCCGGGCGGGGCCCCGGCGGCGTCCTTGGTCTTCAGGTCGAGGGTGCCGTCGGGGGCGCAGAAGCGCATGCGCGTAAACGCATTGATGGCAAAACGCAGACGGTCGGCGCCGGCCAGGCTTTCGCTCCAGCGCACGGGCTCGTTGCCGTACATCGCGCCGAGAAAGCCGTGCAGGTCGGGGCCGCGCAGCAGTGCCTGCACTTCGCCGGCCATCGCAAGCACCTTGGCCGTGTCCCACTGCGGCGGCACGCCGGCGTGCACACACAGCCAGCCGCATTCGACGACCGCGAGTGGGCGGTGGCGGACCCAGTCGAGCCAGGCCTCGCGTTGCGCCGACTCGAGAATGTCGGACAGCGTATCGGTGCGGTGCATCGGACGCACGCCCTGCGCGACGGCGAGCAGGTGCAGGTCGTGGTTGCCCAGCAGGCAGGTCGCGGCACCGCCCAGCGCGTGCAGCCGCTGCAGCACCTGCAGCGACCCGGGCCCTCGATTCACCAGGTCACCGAGCACGACCAGATGGTCGCGCGAAGGCGAAAAGCCGGTGGCGGCGAGCAGCCGGTCGAAGGCGTCGCAACAGCCCTGGAGGTCGCCGACGAGCAGGTTCATGCGGGGATTCTGCTACGCTGGCAGGCCCTCCCACTCAGCCCCGCCACTTCGGCGGCGTGCATGGACGTTGCGCTTCTCGTATTTCTGATCCTGCTCAACGGCGTCTTCGCGATGTCCGAGATGGCGCTCACGGCGTCCCGCAAGGCCCGCCTCCAGGTGATGCTCGAAGCCGGCGAGCACGGTGCGCAGGCCGCCATGGACCTGCACGACAACCCGACCAAATACCTGTCGACGGTGCAGATCGGCATCACGTCGATCGGCGTGCTCAACGGCATCGTCGGCGACGCCGCGTTTTCGCGGCCGCTCGCGCAGTGGTTGGCGCAGACGTTCAGCCTGCACGAGCGCGCCGCCGACATCACGGCCACGGCGATGGTGGTGCTGATCATCACGTTCCTGACCATCATCTTCGGCGAACTCGTGCCCAAGCGCGTGGGCCAGATGTTCCCCGAGACCGTGGCCCGGCTCGTGTCGCGGCCGATGAACTGGCTGTCCATGGCCACCCGCCCTTTTGTGCTGCTGCTGGGGGCGTGCACCGACGGAGCGTTGCGCCTGCTGGGCATCCGCGGCGGGCCGACCCGAAGTGTCACCGAAGAGGAAATCGCCGCCCAGCTCGAGGAAGGCCTGGAGTCCGGCGTGATCGAGGCGCAGGAGCACCAGATGGTGCGCAACGTCTTCCGTCTCGACGACCGGCAGATCGGCTCGATGATGATCCCGCGTGCCGAACTGGCTTGGCTCGATGTCAATGCGCCGGTGGAGGACGTCATCGCCAAGATGGCCGAGCAGAGCCATTCGCGTTATCCGGTCTGCCGTGGCGGCCTCGACGACGTGATCGGCGTGCTCGCCGCACACCGCCTCATCGCCCCGATGTCCCGGGGCGAGGCGTTCTCGCTCGTGGAGCACCTGCAGCCACCGGTCTTCGTGCCCGAGACGTTGTCGGGCATGGAGCTGCTCGAGCACCTGCGCGCCGCCGGCTCCGAGCTCGTGTTCGTGGTCGACGAGTACGGCGCGGTGCAGGGCATCATCACCGAGCGCGACGTGCTCGAAGCCATCACCGGTGAATTCGGCAGCGACGTTGCCGACGAGGCCTGGGCCATCCGGCGCGACGACGGCAGCTGGTTGATGGACGGCCTGATACCGATGCCCGAGCTGAAGGACCGGCTCGCGCTGAAGGACGTTCCCGAAGAGGATCGCGGCCGCTACAACACGCTGGCCGGCATGATCATGCTGCTGCTCGGCCGCCTGCCCGTGACCACTGACTCGGTGGAGTGGGAAGGCTGGCGCTTCGAGGTCGTCGACCTCGACGGCAAGCGTGTCGACAAGGTTCTCGTCACCCCCATGCCCGTTACCGGAGACCCCCTTTGATCAATCCGAACCTGTACAAGACGCCCGTCGCGGTCGACTCTGCGAAACACCGCACATGGCGGCTGGCCCATCCGGTGAACGACTGGTCGGTCGCGTCTGCACTGAACTCGCTGTTCGTGGCGTCGGTCGAATTCGGCGATGCCTGCAGCGAATACCCGCTCGTCTTCGTCGATGCCGGCGCCGACGCGCAAGGCCAGAAGCAGGTGGCACCGATTGCCGTGATGGGCCTGCACGACAAGGAAAATCTTTTTTCCGACGGCGTGGTGTGGCGTGCGCATTACGTGCCGGCACTGCTTCGGGCCTACCCCTTCGGCATCGCGCGGCAAGACGAGACGCGCGCGCTGATGGTGATCGACGAGTCCTATGCCGGCTGGTCGCAGACCGAGGGCCAGGCGCTGATCGACGATCAGGGCCAGCCCACCGACTTTCTGGCCGGCATGCGCGACCAGCTCGAGAAGGTCGAGACGGAGATCCAGCGCACGCGCCATTTCGGCAGCCTGCTGGTGGAGAACGACCTGCTGTCGCCGATGCGCTTCGACGCCACGCTGCCGGACGGCAAGACGTTGTCGGTCGACGGCTTCCTGACCGTCGACGACAAGAAGTTCGGCGCACTGTCCGATGCCAAGATCCTCGAGTTGCACAAGAGCGGCGCGCTCGGGCTGATCCATGCCCACCAGATCTCGCTGCGCCACATGCGCAAGCTGGTCGACTGGTACGTGCAGCGGGTCACCGCGGCGGCGACGGCCTGATCGAAGGCGTTGCGCCGCCGGCCCGAGCGCCGACGCAACCGGTCCGTCAGCCGGCCGCTGCCGTCGCGCCGGCCGCATGCCCGAGGCGGGCGGACAAATCGCTCGCGGCCTGCACCGCCTGCCGGAGCGTGGCGCTCAGGCGGCGCACGTCGAGCAGCGCGGCCGGCCCGATCACCGTGAGGCAGAGCACCAGCCGGCCCCGGTCGTCGAAGACCGGCGTCGCGAGCGCATTGACGCCGGGCAGCGACAGGCCCTCGACGGTGGCGATGCCGGCCTTGCGCACCGATTCGAGCTCGGCGCCGAAGGCCGCATCGATCGCACCATCGCGCCGGTGGCCGGCGAGCAGCGCTTCGTCCTTCAGCACCGGCAGCACCTGCTCGCGTGGCAGATGGGCGGCGAACAGCCGACCCGATGCGGTGCCGCGCAGGCTCATCACGGTGCCGTGGCGCATCGAGACATGCACCGGCGTCGCCGCCTGCGCCACGCGCACGATCGTCGCGCCGCGGTTGCCCCACACCGCCATCGCCACGGTCAACCCGGTCTGACGCGCCAGCGTCTCGATGACGGGCGTGGCCAGCGCCACCGGGTCCAGCTGCTGCAGGCTGATCAGCCCGAGCTGCATCGCCAGCGGGCCCAGGCCGTAGCGGCCCGACACGGTGTCCTGTTCGATCAGGCCCAGCTGGCCGAAGCTCACGAGGTAGGGGTGGGCCTTGGCGGGCGCCATGCCGGCTTCGCGTGCCAAGTCTTTCAGGGCCATCGGCCGGCCGTGGTGGGCCAGCGCGCGCAGCAGCTGGCCGCCGACTTCGATGCTCTGTATGCCGCGTTGGGTCATGATGGCGAAGATTCTTCTAAAGTAAACTAGTTAGACAATAACGAATTATTGCGATAAGCTCAAGCCCGTCGCAAGATGCCTCGGGCCGTCTTGCCGAACCCGCAGCCAGAGGATCCACCGCCATGTCCACCAAAGCCTTCGCCAGCCAGGCCGACCTCGAGGAAAAGAAGGTCAGCTTCACCCGGCTCTCCGAACACGCCTATGCCTACACGGCCGAGGGCGACCCGAACACCGGCATCGTGATCGGCGATGACGCGGTGATGGTCATCGACACGCAGGCCACACCGGTGATGGCCCAGGACGTGATCCGCCGCATCCGCGAGGTCACCGACAAGCCGATCAAATACGTCGTGCTGAGCCATTACCACGCCGTGCGCGTGCTCGGGGCCAGTGCGTACATGGCCGAGGGCGGCGAGCACGTGATCGCGAGCGAAGACACGCTGGGCATGATCAAGGAGCGTGGCGAGCAGGACAAGGCGAGCGAGATCGGCCGCTTCCCGCGCCTGTTCCGCAACGTCGAGAGCGTGCCCGCCGGCCTGACCTGGCCCACGCTCACGTTCACCGGCAAGATGACGCTGTGGCTCGGCAAGCTCGAGGTGCAGTTGCTGCAGCTTGGCCGCGGCCACACCAAGGGCGACACGGTGGTGTGGCTGCCGGCCGAGCGCATCCTCTTCTCGGGCGACCTGGTCGAGTTCGATGCCACGCCGTATGCCGGCGACGCGTATTTCTCCGACTGGCCGCAGACCCTGGACAACCTCGCCGCGCTGAAGCCGGCGCAACTGGTGCCAGGCCGCGGCGCCGCGCTGCAGACCGAGCAGCAGGTCGCCGCGGGCCTCAAGGGCACACGCGACTTCATCGCCGATGTCTACGCCGCCGTCAAGGCCGGCGCGGCGGCCGGCAAGGACCTGAAGGCCGTCTACAAGGACACGATGTCGGCCGTGCGCCCCAAGTATGGCCACTGGGTCATCTTCGACCACTGCATGCCGTTCGACGTGACCCGCGCCTACGACGAGGCCACGCAGCACCGCGACCCCCGCATCTGGACCGCCGAGCGCGACATCGAGATGTGGAAGGCGCTCGAATCCTGACGCGCTGACGACGACGCCGGCGACGCCATGCTCAGCACCTACACCTATCCGGAATACGCCTACCGCAAGGCGCCGGAATTCGGCGCGGCGCAGGTGCGGCGTGTGCCGCTCATCGTCGTCGGTGCCGGCCCGGTGGGCCTGGCCGCGGCGATCGACGCCGCGCAGCAGGGCCTGCCGGTCATCCTGCTCGACGACGACAAGACCGTCAGCGTCGGCTCGCGCGGCCTGTGTTACGCCAAGCGCACGCTCGAGGTGCTCGACCGCCTGGGCGTGGGCGACCCGGTGGTGGCCAAGGGCGTCACCTGGAACGTCGGCCGCACCTTCCACCGCGACGCCGAGGTCTTCAGCTTCAACCTGCTGCCGGAGAGCGGGCACCGCCGCCCGGGCATGGTCAACCTGCAGCAGTACTGGCTCGAGCAGTACCTCGTCGAGCGCGCGCAGGCGCTGCCCGGCCTCGACCTGCGCTGGCAGCACAAGGTGGTCGGTGTCACGCAGCACCCAGGGCAGGAGGGCGCCACCGTCGATGTCGAGACGGCCGACGGCGCCTACCGCCTGCAGGCCGACTGGCTGGTCGTCGCCGACGGCGCGCGCAGCCCTATCCGCCGCCTGATGGGGCTCGACATCGAGGGCAAGGTCTTCCAGGACCGCTTTCTCATCGCCGACGTCGTGTTGCACGGCGAACTCTTCCCGGCCGACCAGACCGAACGCTGGTTCTGGTTCGACCCGCCATTCCACACCGGCCAGAGCGTTTTGCTGCACCGCGAGGCCGACAACGTCTGGCGCATCGATTTCCAGCTCGGCTGGAATGCCGACCCCGAGGCCGAGAAGCAGCGCGAGCGCGTGATCCCGCGCATCCGCGCCATGCTCGACAGCCAGGGCTTCCAGCACGTCGGCTTCGAGCTCGAATGGGTCAGCGTCTACACCTTCCAGTGCCGGCGCATGAAGGACTTCCGAGCCGGCCGCGCGCTCTTCATCGGCGACGCCGCACACCAGGTCTCGCCGTTCGGCGCCCGTGGCGCCAATTCAGGCATCCAGGACGCCGACAACCTGATGTGGAAGCTCAAGCTCGTGATCGGCGGCGCCGCACCGCAGCGCCTGCTCGACAGCTATGGTGAAGAGCGCATGGCTGCGGCCGACGAGAACATCCTCAATTCCACACGCGCGACCGACTTCATCACGCCCAAGAGTGCCGTCTCGCAGCTCTTCCGCAACGCGGTGTTGACCCTCGCCAAGGAGGTACCGTGCGGCCGCGCGCTCGTCAATTCGGGGCGCCTGTCGGTGCCGTCCACGCTCGAAGGCTCGCGCTTGAACAGCCCCGATGCGGCGGAGTTCGAAGGTTGGATGTTGCCGGGTGCCCCGATCGACGATGCGCCGGTGGCCGCCGACGGCGCCGGCAGCTGGCTCCTGCAGCACACCGGCAACCGCTTCGTGCTGATGCTCTTCGTCGACCGCGCGCCGACGGCGGCGCAGCTCGACGCAGTGCAGAGTCTCGCCCGCGACCGCATCGCCGTGCATACCCTGCACGTCCTTTTGCGTGGCGGCACGCCAGCCGGCGCTGCGGACGGTGTCGAAACGGTCGAGGATGTGCAGGGCCTCGCAGCGCAACGCTTCGACGCGCGCGCCGGTACCGCGGTGCTGCTGCGGCCCGACCAGCATGTCGCCGCGCGCTGGCGCACGCTGGACCCGGCGGCCGTGCGCGCAGCCGTCGCGCGCGCCACCTGCAACGACTGAACGGAAGCGTCGCGATGCCCACCCCGCAGCACCTGAAGACCCAGCCCAACTTCGGCCGCCCCGGCGAGCGCCATCGACACGGCTACGTGCCGGGCGACGATTTCTACGAGCGGCTGATTGCAGGCCACCACGGCCTGAGTGATGACCAGAGCGGGCTGATGAATGCCCGGCTCGTGATCTTGCTGGCGAACCATATCGGCAATCTCGACGTGCTGCACGAAGCGATCGACCTCGCCCGCGCCGGCGTCGGCGCACCCCAAGGAGACGGCGCATGACCGAACTGCACTATCAATCCGGCTACGGCAACCAGTTCGCCACCGAAGCCGTGCCCGGCGCACTGCCGGTGGGACGCAACAGCCCGCAGAAGGCGCCGCACGGGCTGTATGCCGAACTGCTGTCGGGCAGCGCCTTCACCGCGCCGCGCGCCGACAACCGGCGCACCTGGCTGTATCGGCGCCGGCCCAGTGTGGCCGTGGGCGGCTACGAGGCACTGCCACTGCCGTTCTGGAAATCCGGCGCGGCGTCCGGCGTGGAGGTGCCGCCCGATCCGCTGCGCTGGGCGCCCACGCCGATGCCCACAGCGCCGCTCGATTTCATCGAAGGCCTGCGCACGATGGCCGTCAATGGCGACGCCGATGCCCAGACCGGTGTGGCGGCGCACCTCGTGCTGTGCAACCGCAGCATGGACCGCCGCGCGTTTGTCGACAGCGACGGCGAACTGCTCGTCGTACCGCAGAGCGGGCGCTTCACCTTCATCACCGAGATGGGCGTGCTCGACGCGGCGCCGGGCGAGATCGTGCTGCTGCCGCGCGGCGTGGTTTTCAGCGTGGCCGTCGACGGGCCTTCGAGCGCCTACGTGTGCGAGAACTACGGCGCCGCCTTCCGCTTGCCCGAACTCGGGCCGATCGGCAGCAACGGGCTGGCCAATCCGCGCGACTTCCTGGCCCCGGTGGCGGCCTTCGATGCGGCGCCCGGCGCGTGGGACGTCGTCAAGAAGTTCGGTGGTTCGTTCTGGACCGCACGCCAGCCGGCGAGCCCGTTCAACGTGGTCGCCTGGCACGGCAATCTGTCGCCAGTCAAATACGACACCAAGCATTTCATGACGATCGGCTCGATCAGCTTCGACCATCCGGACCCGTCGATCTTCACCGTGCTGACGAGCCCGAGCGACACCCCCGGCACCGCGAACTGCGACTTCGTGATCTTTCCGCCGCGCTGGATGGTGGCCGAGGACACCTTCCGCCCGCCCTGGTACCACCGCAACGTGATGAGCGAGTTCATGGGGCTGGTCTACGGCCAGTACGACGCCAAACCCGAAGGATTCAAGCCCGGCGGCGCGAGCCTGCACAACACGATGGTGCCGCACGGCCCCGATGCCGAGGCCTTCGACAAGGCATCCCACGCGCCGTTGGCGCCCCACAAGCTCGACCACACGCTGGCTTTCATGTTCGAGAGCCGCTGGCGCTTCCGCCCGACGGCCTGGGCGCTGCACGAGGGCGCGCTCGACCGGCGCTACGCCGAATGCTGGGCCGACCTGAAGGACACGTTCAAGCCATGACCGCTCTCGATGCCACGCACGACCCGGCGCTGCGCAGCTGGATCGAATCGGCCAACCTGCCGGACAGCGACTTCCCGATCCAGAACCTGCCGTACGGGCGGTTCCGTCGCCAGCAGAGCGATGAACCCTGGCGCATTGGCGTGGCCATCGGCCACCACGTGCTCGATCTCAAATGGGCGGCCACCCAATGCCGGTGGGATCGTGACGTCGACGGGTTGCTGGCGCCGCTTGCGCAGGGCGACCTGAACGCGTTCATGGCGCTCGGCGCGCCGGCGCGCAGGCGGATGCGCTCGGCGCTGTCGGTGGCATTGGCCGAGGGCAGCGGACAGCGTGCGCTGCTCGAACGGTGTCTGGTGGCGCAGTCGGCGGTGGACATGGCGTTGCCGTGCGAGATCGGCGACTACACCGACTTCTTCACGGGCATCCACCACGCCACCACGGTGGGCAAGCTGTTCCGGCCCGACAACCCGCTGTTGCCCAACTATCACTGGGTGCCGATCGGCTATCACGGGCGCGCCTCGTCGATCGTCGTCAGCGGCGCGCCGGTGGTCCGTCCGAACGGCCAGTACAAGCTGCCCGACCAGGACGTGCCGGCGTTCGGCCCGAGCCGACGGCTCGACTACGAACTCGAACTCGGTGTGCTCGTCGGTGCCGGCAATGCACAAGGCCAGCCGCGCACGATGGCGCAGGCCGAGGAGGACTGGTTCGGCATCGTGCTGCTCAACGACTGGTCGGCGCGCGATGTGCAGGCCTGGGAGTACCAGCCGCTGGGGCCGTTCCTGGCCAAGAGCTTCGCCAGCACGATCTCGCCCTGGGTCGTCACGCGCGAGGCGCTGGAGCCCTTCCGCTGCGCGTTCGAGCGTCCGGCCGGTGCGCCCGCGCCACTGCCGTACCTCGACTCCCCGGAGAACCGCGCCCGCGGCCAGGTCGACATCACGCTCGAGGTGCTGCTGCAGACCGCCGGCATGCGCGAGCGCGGCCAGCCGCCACAGCGGGTGTCGCAGAGCAACTACCGCGACGCCTACTGGACCGTGGCGCAGATGCTGGCGCACCACACCGTGAACGGCTGCAACCTGCGGCCGGGTGACCTGCTCGGCACCGGCACGCTGTCGGGGCCGCTGGCGGACCAGGGCGGCTCCTTGCTCGAACTCAGTGCCGGTGGCAAGCAGGCCCTCGAACTGCCGGGCGGCGAGACACGCACGTTCCTGCAGGACGGCGACCGGGTGGTCCTGCGCGCGCATTGCACGCGCGCGGGCGCACGCTCGATCGGTTTCGGGCTGTGCGACGGCACGGTGGTGCCCGCGATCGCGTGGCCGCCTGCATGACGCGCCCCAGGGTTGATCCTGCGCAATCGGCACCGCTTCGGGCGGCGTAGTCTTTGAACTCGGCGGGCGGTGGCACACGCACGTGGCCCACCTCGCCTGGCGGTCTCAAGGAGGTTTCATGACATCCCGAACTCGGTTGGCCCCGGCGGCCCGCGCGGGCCACGTGCAGGCCATCCCGCCGCTCGATGCCCTGCTCGAGAGCTGGCTCGACCTGCAGGAGCAGGTATTGGGCCCCGCGTTGACACCCTACGTGCGGCTGCAGTTTTCGATCTGGTCTTCGTGGGCCGGATTCATGGGCGATTTCTGGACGCTGTGCGCCGAGCGGGGCGCTGACGGACCATGGCAGCCGGCCTGGATCCGTGGCGGCGAGCAACTCGCCTGACGGCCGGGCCCGCAGCGTTCTTGCGCCTGTTCACGGCCACGGCACCACGCCGGCGGCGAGCAGCGCGAGCAGCAGCGTGATGCTCGCGAACGAAGCCATCGTCGTGCCGAGCATGGCCGCCGCGGCGGGGCCTTCGAGCCCGTATTTCTGCGCCAGGATCGGGTAAATGCCGAGCATCGGCGCCGCCGCCATCGTCACTGCGGCGGTGCGAAGTGCAGGCTCGAGCGGCAGCGCGAGCGCCGCCATCAGCCACACACCGCCCCACACGGCCAGCGGGTGCCCGATGAGCTTGCCGGCCGCGACGATGGCCATGTCGCGCCGCAGCCCCTGCGTGGACAGTCCCACGAGCGACCCGCCGATCACGAACAGCCCCACCGGGGCCACGGCGAGCGAGCCGATGTCCACGGCACGCAGCAGCGGCGCCGGCAGCGGCAACTTCAACAGGGACACGCCCAGCCCCACCACGATGGCCACCACCATCGGGTTGCGCAGCAAACCCGCGAACGCCGACTTCAGCGCGCGGATGCGGCCCTGACCGGCACCGCTTTCGGCCAGCGCCAACATCAGCGGCAGCATCACCAGGTTCTCGACGAGCAGGTTCAGCGCCAGCGCGATCCCGGCCACCGGTCCCAGCAGATGCAGTGCGATCGGATAGCCGATATAGGCACTGTTGGAAAAACTCGTCCCCACGGCGAGCATGACGCGCTCGGTACGCTCCTTTCCGCGCAGCGCGCGGCAGGACAGGAAGACGACGAAGAACATCACCAGCGAGCCTGCCGCCATCGCACCCAGGTAGCCGGCATTCAGCACCTCGCCGATCGGCCGTGTGGCCAGCGACTTGAAGAGCAGGGCCGGCAGCCCGATCTGCAGCACGAAGCGGCCCAGCACCCGCAATTCGGGCTTGCCGAAGAGCCCGCGCCGCACGAGCACGTAGCCCAGCGCGATGAACAGGTAGATCGGTGCGGTGATGATGAAGATCTGCTGCAAGGTACGGCCTGTTTCCGGTAGGCGTTCAAGCGCGGCGCTGCGCGTGCCCGGCCATTGTCGTTGGCGCCGCGCAGGCTTGGCGGGCGCGGCCGGCGCGCATCGGGCCGGGGTGCTAATCTCTCGCTCCCCGAAAAGTACGACCTCACTGAGGAATTTCCATGCCCGGACTGCTCCCCGACGTCGACCCCGACGGTCTGCTCGAATATTCGGTCGTCTATACCGACCGCGCACTGAACCACATGTCGCAGCGCTTCCAGGGCGTGATGCGCGACATCTCCCGCGTCCTGAAGACGGTCTATTCCGCACACTCCGCGATCGTCGTGCCGGGCAGCGGCAGCTATGGCATGGAGGCCGTGGCGCGCCAGTTCGTCGGCGGCAAGAAGGCCATGGTCATCCGCAATGGGTGGTTCAGCTACCGCTGGACGCAGATCTTCGAGATGGGCCATATCCCGGCCGAAGAAATCGTGCTGAAGGCGCGCATGACGGGCACGGCGCGCCAGTCGCCGTGGGCGCCTGCGCCGATCGCCGATGTCTTCACGGCCATCGTGGAGAAGAAGCCCGACGTCGTCTTCGCGCCGCACGTCGAGACCGCGGCCGGGATGATCCTGCCCGACGACTACCTGCGTGCCGTGGCCGACGCGGTGCACTCGGTCGGCGGGCTGTTCGTGCTCGACTGCATCGCCTCCGGCGCGGCCTGGGTCGACATGCAGGCCACGGGTGTCGACGTCCTGGTGAGCGCGCCGCAGAAGGGCTGGAGCGGTTCGCCCTGCTGCGCGTTCGTGATGCTGAGCGAGCGTGCGCGCAAGGCGATCGACGGCACCACCAGTTCCAGCTTTGCGTGCGATCTGAAGAAGTGGCTGCAGGTGATGGAGACCTACGAGGCCGGCAACCACATGTACCACACGACCATGCCGACCGATGCGCTCACACGCACGCGCGACGTCATGCTCGAGACCGAGGCGTACGGCTTCGACAAGCTCAGCGCCGAGCAATGGGAACTCGGCCGCAAGGCGCGCACGATGCTCGAGCGCAAGGGATTCAAGAGCGTCGCCGCCGAAGGCTTCAAGGCCCCCGGTGTGGTGGTGAGCTATACCGACGACGCCGGCTTGCACACGTCCAAGTCGTTCCTTGCCGAGGGTCTGCAGACCGCCGCCGGCGTGCCGCTGCAGTGCGACGAACCGGCCGACTTCAAGACCTTCCGCATCGGCCTGTTCGGGCTCGAAAAGCTGCACGACGCCGACCACGCGGTGGGCCGTCTCGAAGCGGCTCTCGACCGCATCCACGGCGCGGCGCAAAAGGCGGCTTGATCGCACTGTCGGGCCACCGGCTCTCCTGGGGGCCCCGGCAGCACGTTTGCGTTCATTGCGGGCGGGGCGCATCGAGCCCACGGGGGACCGCGCGTCGCTGGGGTCCACCCGCCGCGCCGTGGGCCCTGGCTATCCCGCCGACCGCGCCGCCAGCTTGTCGAGCAGTTCGATCAACATCGCATGCTCGGCGCGGCTGATCCGCGCCTGAAGCTCGCGCTCCATCGGCTCGGCGGCGGCAGCGGCGTCGCGCGCGACCTTGCGTCCCTTGTCGGTGAGCACGACGTTCTGCGAGCGGCCGTCGAGCGGGTTGCGCTCGCGCTTGATCAATCCGCGTGCCTGCAGCCGGTCGAGCAGCAGCGTCAGGTTCGGGGCCGTGACGGCGAGTGCCCGCGCCAGACGTTTGGGCGGGATCGCGCTGTTCGTGTGCACCAGCGTGATCAACGAGAACTCGACCTTCTTCAGGTCGAAGGGCTGGCCGATGAAGCGCTCGAATGCATCGTAGGTGGTCACGGCCGCGCGGGCGATGTGGAAGCCCACGATATCGGCCAGCGGGCCGAGCGACAACGGCGCCGGTCGCACGCTGGCGTCGGCGGCATCCACGGGCCCGGGGGTCTCGCGCATGTTCATGGGCCGACGAAGGGCAGCGCGGCGTTGCGCTGTGCCGCGCGCTGCCAGTGGACCTGCGCCTGCGGCAGCAGCCATTCGATGCCGAAACGGGCCGCGTCGAGCCATTGCGCCGCGGTGCGGCCGCCGGCGCCGGGCGCGCCATTGGGGTCGACTGCATGGCGCGCGATGCGTGCCCAGGCCCACGCCATCAGGGCGTGGCCGACGCCGGCGAGCATGTCGTCAGCGGCGCGCAGCGGCCATTCCGGGTCGTCCTTGGCGCCGGCGAGCAGGGCCGACTGGGTGTCACCCCAGGCTTCGAGCTGCAGCGCGAGCGCATCGCCGAACGGGCACGTGACCGCATCGGCATGGCAGGCCCGCACCTCGTCGCCGAGCCATGTACGCAGCGCCTCGGCACGGCGTCCGCCGTCGTCGAGCAGTTTTCGTTGCATCAGGTCGACGGCCTGGATCTCGTTCGTGCCTTCGTAGATCAGTGCGATGCGGCTGTCGCGCACGGTCTGCTCGATGCCGTACTCGTGCACGAAGCCGTAGCCGCCCCAGATGCCCAGCGCCTCGTCGGCACTGCGGTGACCGAGGTCGGTGAAGAAAGCCTTGGCCACCGGCGTGAGCAGCGCCACATGGTCGGCGGCGGCGCGGCGATGCTCCGCGTCGGGGTGTTGCCCGGCCTCGTCGAGCAGCAAGGCGATCCAGTAGGCCAGCGTGCGCGCGCCGTCCGTGCGGGCCTGCAGCGTCAGTAGGGCGCGCCGCATGGCCGGGTGCCACGCGATCGGATCCGCCGCGCTGCCGCCCGTGCCCGCGGGCCGGTGCGCCGCGCGCATCTGCAGCCGCTCGGCCGCGTAGGCGTGTGCATTCTGTGTCGCTGCCTCGAGATGCCCGATGCCCTGCATGCCCACATGCAAGCGCGCCGAGTTCATCATCAGGAACATTGCCGACAGTCCGCGGTTCGGCTCGCCGATGAGCCAGCCCTGTGCCCGCTCGAAGCGCATCTGACACGTGGCACTGCCCTTGATGCCCATCTTCTTCTCGATGCCGTCGCAGAAGACCGCATTGCGGGCGCCGTCGGGCATGAACTTGGGCACGATCGCGAGCGACAGGCCCCTGGTCCCGGACGGCGCGTCGGCCAGCCGGCACAACACGAGATGCACGATGTTGTCGGTGAGATCGTGGTCGCCGCCGGAGATGAAGATCTTGTGGCCGGTGATCAGCACCGGCGTGCCGTTGGCGGCCGACGCGCCGTCGACGGGGTCGGCCTTGGTGCGCACCAGTCCGAGGTCGCTGCCGGCTTGCGGTTCAGTGAGGTTCATCGTCGCGAGCCATTCGCCGGTGGCGACCTTCTCGAGATAACGCGCGCGCAGTTCGGGTACCGCGTGGTGCAGCAGCACTTCATAAGCGCCGTGCAGCAGCCCGGGGTACATGGTCCAGGCATGGTTCGCCGCCGTCAGCATCTCGTACAGCGCGGCGTTGAGCAGCTGTGGCAGGCCCTGCCCACCGGCCTCGGGTGCACAGGCGAGCGCGGGCCAGCCGCCATCGACGAACGCCTTGTACGCGGCGGCGAAGCCGGGTGGGGTGGTGACGCCGTCGGGTGTCCACGTGCAGCCGGCCAGGTCGCCCGGCGCATTCGTCGGCGCGAGCACCTCGCCGGCGAAGCGGCCGGCCTGCTCGAGCACCTCGCGCGCGGTGTCCGCGTCCAGCCCATCGAAGGCCGGCAGCGCCGCCCACGACGCCGGCGCGTCGAGAACTTTGGCCAGCAGCCAATGCATGTCGGCGACAGGGGCGCGGTAGGTCCACATGGCACTCAGGGCTTGGCGGCGCCGAGATAGGTTTCGATCACGCGCGGGTCGCCGGCCAACGCGGTGGCCGGCCCTTCGAGCGCGATGCTGCCGGTTTCGAGCACGTAGCCGTGGTCGGCCACCTCGAGTGCCGCACGCGCGTTCTGCTCCACCAGCAGGATGCTCGTGCCTTGCGAGCGCAGCTGGTCGATGATGCGGAAGATCTCGCGCACGATGAGCGGCGCCAGCCCGAGGCTGGGTTCGTCGAGCATCAGCAGCTTGGGGCTGGACATCAGCGCGCGGCCCACCGCAAGCATCTGCCGCTCGCCGCCCGACAAGGTGCCGGCCAACTGCGCGCGGCGCTCCTTCAGGCGCGGGAAGAGTTCGAACACACGCTCGATCTCGCGCCGCCAGTTCGGCACCCGCTGTTTCATGGCGCGGTAGCCACCGAGCACGAGGTTGTCCTCGACCGGCATGGTGCCGAACAGCTCACGCTTCTCGGGCACCAGTGCCAGCCCCATCATCACGCGCTCTTCGAGCGACAGGTCGGCCAGGTCCTGGCCGTCGAAGACGACCGTGCCGCGCGATGGCAAAACGCCCATCAAGGCATTCAACGTGGTCGACTTGCCGGCGCCGTTGGGCCCGATGATCGTGATCACCTGGCCCTTCTGCAGATGGAAGTTCAGGCCGGTGAGCACCTCCGCACGGCCATATCCGGCGTGCAGATCGCTGACCTGGAGCAGGGCCGCTGTCATGTTCTTCGATCCTGGTTGAGGGGATACGTTGCGAGGTCTTGCGCGGGGATGACCGGAGTCGGCGCTTTGCGGGCATTCGCGTTCGAAGCCTTGTGCGGGATCAGGGCGCCGGGGCGCTCTCTTGCGCTCATGTCCCCCGGCTCGGCCTGCGGCCGACCCTCCTCCTTTACTTCGCTCCA
>JAHECD010000144.1 GCA_024641945.1 Rubrivivax sp.
TTTTGTCGTCGATGGCGGCGGGTCCACGCCGTCCTTCATGTTGACGCTGTCCGACGGCACGACGACGGTCGTCGTCGGTGCGCCCGTGGTCACGAAAGCGGTGGCATCGCCTTCAATCGTCGAGGTGAAGGCGCGCGACGCGGCGTCCGCGGCGCCCGCGGCGCCCGCGGCGGCTGCCGCGGCAGCGCCACAGGCCACCGAATCCGCACCGGCGCCTGCGCGCGACGCACCGGCGAATGTCACAGCGTCTGCGGACGGCTGGTCGGTCGACCGACGCGCCACCGATGGATTGGGGCTGGCGACCTTGGTTGCCACACGCGGTGATGGCAGCGGCACGGCCCTCAACACCGCAGGCGCCATGGCCGCCCCGCGCTCGCCCGTCCAGGAGGCCGTGCAGGCGCTTTGGAGCGAACTGCGTCTGGCGCTGCCGTCGGACGACGGCCAGGGCCCGGCTGCTGCGCGCAGCTGGATCGACATGTTCTCGGCATCGTCGGGCGCCAGCCTGGCGCAAGCGCTCGACCGGCTGCGTGCCCAGGTCGGCGCCGAGTCGCCCGAGCAGACGCTGACGGTGGCGTCGTCCACGCTGTTGTCCACCGGACTGTCGGTCGGCTACGTGCTGTGGCTGGCACGGGGCGGCGTGCTCGTGGCCAGCCTGATGTCGGCCGTGCCGGCCTGGGCCGGCATCGACCCGCTGCCGGTGCTGGCTCAGATGCGTCGCGGCGAAAACGACGAGAACGGCGACGACGACGACGATCCGATCGAGCGCCTGTTCAGCCGCGCCCGCCGCCTCGTCACCCGGCCCCACGACAGTCCCCCGGCCCCGCCGGCCGATGCCTCCGCTGGCGTGGCCGCCGTCGGCATGGCCGATACCCCACGCGCCGGCCTCGCCGGTGAACCGAACCTTCTCGAGGAGACTGCGACATGAAGCGCCTGTCCTCGCGCTTCCACCTTGCGCTGGGCCTGTCCTCGCTGGTGGTGACGCTTCTGTTGGCTGCGCTGTTCATGGGCCTCGTGCCCGATCGCGATGCCGCTGCCCGCGCCACGCGCACGACCCTGGCGGAGACCGTGGCGGTCGGCGCCACCGCCTTGCTGGACGACGAGGACGATGCCCGGCTCGAGCAGGTGCTGGCGTTCGTGGCGCGCCGCAACCCGAGCTTGCAGTCGATCGCGCTGCGACGCATCGACGGCACGCTGCGCCTGCGCGTCGGGCCGGCCGCGGCGACCTCGACCTTGGCCGCCGACGCCGCGTCGACGGATACGAACCTGCGTGTGCCCCTGCTGCGCGACGGCGCCCCGTGGGGCCAGGCCGAACTCGTCTTCGAACCGCTGCATGCCGACGAAGGCTTGGCGGCGTGGATCGGATCGCCGGCGCTGCTGGTGAGTGGCATGGGGGCGACCTGCTTCGTGCTGTTCTATCTGTACCTGCGCCGCATGCTGCGCCACCTGGATCCGTCGAGCGTGGTGCCTGGGCGTGTGCGCACGGCCTTCGATACGCTGGCCGAAGGTTTGCTGGTGCTCGACCCCAAGGGCCGCGTCGTGCTGGCGAACCGCGCCTTCATGGAGGTGGTCGGCGGTGATGCCGACAAGCTGGTAGGCACGGCCGTGTCTTCGCTCGGCTGGACCCAGCCGGCGCAGGCCGGCACCGACGGCATCCAGTGGGAACTGATGGTCGCGGGCGGCCAGGCGCACCGCAACCTGCTGATGTACCTGGTCGACGCGCAGGGACGCCGGCGCAGCTTCATGGTGAACGGCTCGCCGGTGCCGGGGGCCGGGGGCAAGCCGGCCGGCATGCTGGTCAGCCTGGACGACGTGACCGAGCTCGAGGAGCAGGAGATCCAGCTGCGCCTGGCGCGTGACCAGGCCGAGGCGGCGAACCGGGCCAAGAGCGATTTCCTCGCCAACATGAGCCACGAGATCCGCACGCCGATGAATGCGATCCTCGGCTTCACCGAACTGCTGCGCCGGGGCTGGCAGCAGGACTCGCGCGACGCGCAGCGGCACCTGGACACCATCCTCGGCAGCGGCCGCCACCTGCTTGCACTGATCAACGACATCCTCGACCTCAGCAAGGTCGAGGCCGGCCGGCTGGAGGTCGAGCGCATCCCGTGCCCGGTGCACGAGATCGTGCAGGAGGTGGTGGGCATCATGCGGGTGCGCGCGGAGGAGAAGGGCCTCGCACTGACGGTCGACTTTTCGCAGTCGCTGCCGGCAACGGTATTGACCGACCCGCCGCGGGTGCGCCAGATCGTCACCAACCTGGTGGGCAATGCGCTCAAGTTCACGCCGAGCGGCACCGTGACCGTGTCGGTGCGGCTGCACCTGGACGTGGTGCCGGCGCGGCTGTCGATCGACGTCGCGGACACAGGCGTGGGCATTGCATCCGACAAGCTCGAGGCGATCTTCGACCCCTTCGTGCAGGCCGAGGTCTCGACCACGCGCCAGTTCGGCGGCACGGGCCTGGGCCTGGCGATCAGCCGCCGCTTCGCGCGCGCGCTTGGCGGCGACATCGTCGCCAGCAGCGTGCCGGGGCAGGGCAGCACCTTCCACGTGTCCCTCGACCCCGGCCCGCTCGACGACGTGCACTGGCTCGCGCCCGAGCAGTTGGCGGCGACCCACCGGCGCGAACCGAGCGTGGTGGCCACGCGCTGGGTGTTCGAGCCCCGGCGCGTGCTCGTCGTCGACGATGGCCCGGAAAACCGCGAACTCGTGCGCCTCGTGCTCGAAGGTGCCGGCCTGGTCGTGATCGAAGCCGAAAACGGTGCGGTGGCGCTCGAGCGGGTGGCGAACGATGCCCCCGAGCTCGTGCTGATGGACGTGCAGATGCCGGTGATGGATGGTTATGCCGCCACCCGCGCGCTGCGCGACCGGGGTTGCACGCTGCCGGTCCTGGCGCTGACGGCGAATGCGATGAAGGGCTTCGAGCAGGACATCGAGGCGGCGGGCTTCACGGGCTACCTGACCAAGCCGGTGGACATCGACGCGCTGTTGGCGGCACTGGCGTTGCGCCTGGGCGGCAAACCGGAGGAGGCGTCCGATTCGCCGGCCGCGGCCGCAGCCGTGCACGCGACGGAACCCTCGGTGTCGGTCGACCCCGTGGCGCCACCGCCGGCAACCTTGGCGGCGCCTGTGTCGACGGCACCCATCGTCTCGCGCCTGGCTCGCCATCCCCGGCTGTCGCGCGTGGTGCGCACGTTCGGCCGCACGTTGCCAGGCAAGCTGCAGGCGATGGAAGACGCCCTCGCGGGCCGGCGTCTGAACGAACTGGCCGAGCTCGCGCACTGGCTCAAGGGCGCGGGCGGCACCGTCGGCTTCGACGACTTCTTCGAACCCGCGCGCGAGTTCGAGCAGCACGCGCGCGCCGGCCGGTTCGACGAACTCGAGCGCTGCCTGCAACTGCTGCAGGGACTGGCGGCGCGCATCGTGCTGCCGGAAGAAGAACCCACTGACGCGGCCACCCCGGCCTGAGGACGACCACCATGTCGCAGATGTACGAACCGACGAATTCGGCCTTTGCTCCGCTCGGGGACGAGATCGAGCCGCGCGAGCCGCAGTTGTCCGACGTGACCGTGATGATGGTCGACGACGAACCGATGATGACGGAGGTCACCCAGACCTACCTGGAGGACGCAGGCTACCGCCTGTTCCTGTCGGTCAACGACCCGCGCCAGGCGATGGAAGTGGCACGCACCCACCGGCCGGGGTTGATCCTGCTGGACCTGATGATGCCGGGGCTGAACGGCTTCGATCTGTTGACGCAGATCCGCGCCGACGACCAGCTGCGTTACACGCCGGTGATCGTGCTCACCGCTGCCAGCGACCCGTCGAGCAAGCTGCGTGCACTCGAGCTGGGGGCCACCGAATTCCTCTCCAAGCCGGTGGACGAAAGCGAGTTGAAGATCCGCGTGCGCAATTCGCTCGCGTTCAAGGTCTATCAGGACCGGCTGGCCAACGACGACCCGCTCACCGGGTTGCCGAACCGGCGGGTTTTCGTCGAGCACCTGCAGGATGCGCTGTCGCCAGAGGAGTCGGGCGGCCACAAGCTGGCCCTGATGCACCTGAACCTCGACCGCTTCCGTCAGGTCAATGAAACCCTCGGCCACGGTGCCGGCGATACGTTGCTTTCGGCGGTGGCGCAGCGCTTGCGGTGGGCCACGCGCGCCGACCACGGGCTGATCGGCAATCGCCTGGGGGATGCGCCTGTGCTGGCACGCCTGGGCGGCGACGAATTCGGTCTGCTGATGCCGCAGATCGAGGCGCCGGAGGCGGCCGGCCGTGTGGCACGCCGCATCCTGCGTGCGCTGGCCAAGCCGTTCGAGATCGACGGACAAGACCTGTTCATCACGCCGAGCATCGGCATCTCGGTGCATCCGGACGATGGCGCCGACGTGGCAACGCTGCTGCGCAATGCGGGTGTGGCGATGCGGCACGCCAAGGGTGGCGGCCGCAACGGCTTCCAGTTCTACAGCGAGCGCATCAACAACATCTCGCTCGAGCGCTTGTTGCTGGAAACGCAGTTGCGGCGCGCGATCGAACGCGACGAACTGGTGCTGCACTACCAGCCCAAGGTCAGCCTGAGCACCGGGCGCATCGATGGTGCCGAGGCGCTGCTGCGCTGGCAGCACCCCGAACTGGGCCTCGTGCCACCGGCACGATTCATTCCGATCGCCGAAGAGACCGGCCTGATCGTCGAGATCGGCGAATGGGTCGTGAACGAGGCCTGCGCGCAGATCGCACAGTGGCGCGATGGCCTGGGCGTGATGGTCAAGGTGGCGGTCAACATCGCCCGCCACGGGCTCGTCTCGGGCGACCTGACGGCGGTCGTGCGCTCGGCGATGGAGCGGCACGCGGTGGCCCCGTCGCAACTGGTGCTTGAACTCACCGAGAGCATGCTGATGGACCGCGTGGAGACCACCGCCGCACGCCTGGCCGAACTGCGTGCGTTGGGCGTCGAACTGTCGATCGACGACTTCGGCACCGGTTATTCGTCGATGAGCTACCTCAAGCAGTTTCCGGTGCAGGAACTCAAGATCGACCGCTCGTTCGTCAACGGCGTGCCGCAGGAACGCACCGACGCCGCCATCGTGCGCGCCCTGATCGTGCTCGGGCACAGCCTGGACATGCACGTGGTGGCGGAAGGCGTCGAGACCACGGAACAGCGCGACGCGCTGCAAAGCCTCGGCTGCGACAGCTTCCAGGGCTTCCTCGTCAGCCGCGCGGTGCCGCCGGACGAGTTTGCCGCGCGCATGCGGCTGAACAATTCGGCGCTCGGGAGATAAATCCGCCCCGGCGCACGGCTCCGGTACGCGCCGGGCGCGGCGCCGGTTCGGCGTGCACCGTCGGCGCGGCGACCGGGCCTGCCGTCAGGGCAATGCCGAGCGGTGGTAGTCGACGACGCGCTCGACCTCGTTCTTGGATCCGAGCACGACCGACGTGCGTTCGTGCAGCTTGCTCGGCACCAGCCCCATGATGCGCGCCTGCCCGTTGCTCGCGAGGCCGCCCGCCTGCTCGACGAGGAAGGCCATCGGATTGGCTTCGTACATCAGGCGCAGCTTGCCCGGCTTGTCGGGTTCGCGCTGGTCCCACGGATAGAGGAACACGCCGCCGCGCATCAGCAGGCGGTGCACGTCGGCCACCATGCTGCCCACCCAGCGCATGTTGAAGTCCTTGCCGCGCGGGCCGTCCTTGCCGGCCAGGCATTCGTCGATATAGCGCACCACGGGCGGTGCCCAGTGCCGCTGGTTGCTCATGTTGACGGCGAATTCCTGCGTGTCCTCGGGGATGGTCAGGTTCTCCTCGGTCAGCACGAACGAGCCTTGCTCGCGATCGAGCGTGAACATGGCCACGCCGTCGCCGACGGTGAGCACGAGCGTGGTCTGCGGGCCGTAGACGCAGTAGCCGGCCGCCGCCTGGTGCTTGCCGGGCTGGAGGAAGTCTTCTTCGCTCACGCCGCGGGCATGGCCCACCTTGCGCAGCACGGAGAAGATGGTGCCGATGCTGACATTGACGTCGATGTTGCTCGAGCCGTCGAGCGGGTCGAACAGCAGCAGGTATTCGCCCTGCGGGTAGCGGTGCGGCACGCCGTGGATCGAGTCCATTTCCTCGCTGGCCATCGCGGCGAGGTGGCCGCCCCATTCGTTGGCCTCGATCAGCACCTCGTTGCTGATGACATCGAGCTTCTTCTGCACCTCGCCCTGCACGTTTTCGCTGCCGGCGCTGCCGAGCACGTCGCCCAGGGCGCCCTTGTTGACCGAGATCGCGATGCGCTTGCATGCGCGCGCGACCACCTCGATCAGCAATCGAAGCTGCGCCGGGATCCGGCCGTGCTGGCGCTCCTGTTCGACCAGATACTGGGTCAGGCTGACTCTTCGTGACATGGTCTTCAATCCTGCAGTGATTTACCGACGATCTCGCGCGTGTCGTCGCTGAGGTCGGCGCGGGCGGACACACGCAGCAGGGCTTCGTGCGCGGCGCTGCGCCAGGGCTCTGCGAGGTGGCGCCAGCGGTCCATCGTGCGCGCCAGGCGCGCGGCGAGTTGCGGGTTGATGGGGTCGATCTCGAGCACGCGGTCGGCCCAGAAGACATAACCCGCCGCGTCGGCGCGGTGGAATGCGGCCGGATTGTGCTGGCACAGCGCGAACAGCAGGCTGCGTGCGCGGTTCGGGTTCTTGAGCGTGAAGTCCGGGTGCTTGAGCAGTGCCTTCACACGTGCGAACGCACTGCCCGCGCCATGCCCCACGGGCTCGGGCGCCCGCCCTTGCAGCGCAAACCACTTGTCGAGCACCAGCGGGTCGTGCCTGAACATCGTGTGGAAGCGTTCGAGCGCCGGGGCGGCAAGCTCGGCGTGTGCATCGACCAGCGCACCGAGCGCGTTGATGCGATCGGTCATGTTGCCGGCGTCCTTGACACGCTGGTAGGCGCGGCCCGGCCATACGGCATCGCCGCTGCGCACGGCGTGCAGGCACAGCATCGACAAGGCCAGCCCGGCAAGTGCGCGGCGACCGGCCTGGCGTGTGCCCGGGTCGTAGCCCTCGTGCACCTGGTAGGCGCCATAGGCCCATTCCCAATCCGCCAGCAGGGAGGCTGCGAGCCCCGCGCGCATCTGCTCGCGCACGGCGTGGATGCGCTGCGGGTCGACCTGCCCGAGTTGCTCGGCCACGTAGCCCTCGGTCGGCGGCGTGAGGATCAGGTCCTTCAGTGCCGCATCCAGCGCCGGGTGGCGCAGCACGCCACGCAGTGCGCCCACCAGCGCGTCGTCGAGGACCGGCTCGGCGCCGCTCTGCACGGCCGCCAGCAGGCGCGCCAGCATCAACCGCTGCGCCGCCTCCCAGCGGTTGAACGGGTCGGCGTCGTGGGCCAGCAGCACCAGCAGATCGGCGTCGCCGAGGCCGTCGTCGAGCAGCACCGGGGCCGAGAAGCCGCGCAGCAGCGACGGCACGGGCGCGCTGTCGATGCCGGTGAAGGTGAAGCTGCGGATCGGTCCGTCCAGCACGAGCAGCCGCTCGGTCGACGCCACGGCCGCCGCCTCGCCGGCCAGCGTGAGCGGCAGTGCATGGCCATCGCGCGTGTGCAGGCCGACGCGCACCGGGATCACGAAGGGCTGTTGCACCGCGCTGCCTGGCGCCGTCGTGGCCGACTGCGCAAAATTGATCGTGTAGGACCGTGCGGCGGCGTCGTAGTGTCCGCGCGCCTGCAGCCGCGGCGTGCCGGCTTGCGCATACCAGCGTTTGAAGGCGTCCAGGCGGGTGGAGAGTTCACTGCCCGGGTTGGCATCGGCGATCGCCTGCGCGAAGTCGTCGCAGGTGACGGCCTGGCCGTCGTGGCGCCTGAAATACAGCGCCATGCCGCGCGCGAAGCCCGCCCGCCCGACCAGCGCATGCATCATGCGCACGACCTCGGCGCCCTTTTCGTAGACTGTGGGCGTATAGAAATTGTCGATCGCGGCGTACTGGTCGGGGCGCACCGGGTGCGCCATCGGGCCGGCGTCCTCGGGGAACTGCAGTGCCCGCAGCGAGCGCACGTCCTCGATGCGCTTGACGGCGCGTGCCGACGCGTCGCCGGCCATGTCCATGCTGAATTCCTGGTCCCGAAAGACGGTCAGGCCTTCCTTCAGCGAGAGCTGGAACCAGTCGCGGCAGGTGATGCGGTTGCCCGTCCAGTTGTGGAAATACTCGTGCCCGACCACGCTCTCGATGCCGGCGAAGTCGGCATCCGTGGCGGTGGCGGCGCTGGCAAGGACGTATTTCGTATTGAAGATGTTGAGGCCCTTGTTCTCCATCGCCCCCATGTTGAAGTCCTCGACCGCCACGATCATGAACCGCTCGAGGTCCAGCGGCAGGCCGAAGCGGGCCTCGTCCCACACCACCGAGGCGACGAGCGAATTCATCGCATGTTCGGTCTTCTCGAGGTCGCCGCGGCGCACGTAGACCTGCAGCAGGTGGTCGCGCCCGGCGCGGGTGCGGATGCGCTGCTCGCGCGCCACCAGGTCGGCGGCCACCAGCGCAAACAGATAGCTCGGCTTCGGGAACGGGTCGTGCCATTTGGCGTAGTGCCGACCGAGGTCGAGGTCACCGCCTTCGACCAGGTTGCCGTTGGACAGCAGCACCGGGTACTTCGTCTTGTCGGCGCGCAGCGTGACGGTGTAGACCGCCATCACGTCCGGGCGGTCGAGGAAGTAGGTGATGCGGCGGAAGCCTTCGGCCTCGCACTGCGTGAAGAAGCCGCCGCCGCTGGTGTACAGGCCCGACAGCTCGGTGTTCTTCTCGGGCGCGCAGGTATTGCGGATCTCGAGCGTGAACGTGTCCGCCGCGGGCGGGTTGTCGATCACGAGCGCGCCATCCTCGTGCCGGAACGACAGGCTTTCGCCGCCGGACATCACGCGCAGCAGCGTGATGCCTTCGCCGTGCAGGCGCAGCGGCTGGCCGTGCGCGGCCTGGGCATTGCGCTCGATCTGCAGCCGGCTCGACACGATGGTCTTGGCCGGGTCGAGATCGAAAGTCAGGTCGACGGCGCGGATCCAGAACGCCGGGGCGGCGTAGTCCGCGCGCCGGACCACGGGGGTGGTGCCTTCACGCATGTGTTTGTCTCCGTCTGTTGAGGCCGGCCCGCAGGGCAGGGCGGGGCGCTAGAGGCCCTGCTTCAGGCTGGCTTCGATGAAAGGATCGAGGTCGCCGTCGAGCACCTTCTGGGTGTTGCTGATCTCGACATTCGTGCGCAGGTCCTTGATACGGCTCTGGTCGAGCACGTAGGAGCGGATCTGGTGGCCCCAGCCGACATCGGTCTTGGTGTCCTCGAGCTTCTGTTGCGCCTCCATCTGCTTGCGCATCTCGTGTTCGTACAGGCGGCTGCGCAGCATCTGCCAGGCCTCGTCGCGGTTGCGGTGCTGCGAACGGTCGTTCTGGCACTGCACCACGATGTTGGTCGGCAGGTGCGTCAGGCGCACGGCCGAGTCGGTCTTGTTGATGTGCTGGCCGCCGGCGCCGCTGGCGCGGAAGGTGTCCACGCGCACGTCGGCCGGGTTGATCTCGATCTCGATCGAGTCGTCCACCTCGGGGTAGACGAACAGCGACGCAAAGCTGGTGTGGCGGCCGCCGGCGGAGTCGAACGGGCTCTTGCGCACGAGGCGGTGTACCCCGGTCTCGGAGCGCAGGTGCCCGAAGGCGTAGTCGCCCTCGACCTTGAGGGTGGCGCTGCGTATGCCGGCCACGTCACCCTCGGTCTCTTCCATCACTTCGACGGTGAAGCCCTTGCGCTCGCAATAACGCAGGTACTGTCGCAGCAGCATCGCGGCCCAGTCGCAGGCCTCGGTGCCGCCGGCGCCGGCCTGGATGTCGATGAAGCAGTTGCCGGGGTCGGCCGGGTTGCTGAACATGCGCCGGAACTCGAGCTGCGCGACGGTCTCCTCGAGCTTCTTCGCCTCGTCGCGGATCGCGCCCAAGCCGTCGAAGTCCGCATCGGCCTTCGACATCTCGTAGAGCTCGGTGTTGTCGTCGAGGTTGCTCTTGAGGTGGTCGATGGTCTCGACCACGTTCTCCAGCGACTTCTTCTCGCGGCCCAGCTCCTGGGCCCGCTTGGGTTCGTTCCAGACGCTCGGGTTCTCGAGCGCCGCGTTGACTTCATTCAGCCGCAGGGCTTTGCGGTCGTAGTCAAAGATACCCCCGGAGCTGCTCGGTACGGGCGCTCAGATCGGCGAGCAGCGTGCCGATGGCGTTGATGTGTTCGGTGTCCATGGGCTGATTTTGCCTTACGGGGCCAGCCCGAGGCCCTGGCCCGGCGTTATCGGCCGGATGCAGACGTTCATCCAGTGGATCGGCGACGTCACGCGGGCCGAGGCCGCCGGGCGAGTG
>JAHECD010000145.1 GCA_024641945.1 Rubrivivax sp.
TCGGCCTCGGGCTGACCATGTCCTGGATCACGGCGTGGATCGCGGCGCGCTGGTCGGGCGTCTCCTCGAACCCGAAACTGGCGGCAAACGCCTCGTAGTCGTGCGCCGAGAATCGGTGCGAGAAACCCTCGCGCGCGGCGCGGCGGGCGTAGAGGTTCAACAGCTCCGCGGCGGTGTCGCGCACCTGCTCGGCGGCCTTGCGCCGCGCCTTGTCCCACTGGCCGCTTCCGAGGCGGTGCAGCGGCGCCTCCTCGGCGCTCACGCCGGTGTAGCGGCCGATCAGGTGCAGTTGCGCCACCGGCACGTACAACGTGGCTTTGTCGGCGTATTCGAGGTGCAGGAATTCGGACGCGCCGTCGCCAAGATCGATGTTCAGGAGCCCCTGGTAGCGCCCGATGCCGTGGTTCAGGTGCACCACCGGATCGCCGACCTTCAGCTCCGACAGGTCCTTGATCAGCGCATCGACGCTGCTCGTCTGCTCCTGCTTGCGGCGCCGGCGCGCCTGCGGCGTGGTCGCGAAGAGCTCGGTCTCGGTAAGGAACTGGACCGAGACCTGGTCCGCAGGCTCGTGCCAGTGGAAGCCTTGCGCGAGCGGTGCCGCGACGATCGCGAATTTCTCGCTCCCGGTGAGGAAGTCCTCCAGGGAGTCGGCCGACGGGACGGCGATCTTGTGGTCGCGCAGCAGGTCGAGCAGGCTCTCGCGCCGGCCGTCGCTCTCGGCCACCAGCAGCACCCGCGCCGGGGTCGTGGCGAGGTGCTTCTCGAGCGTGTGCAGCGGCTCGGGCGCCCCACGATCGATGCTGATGTCCGGCAGCGGACGCGCCCAATCCAGGGGTTCTCCGCCGCGCAGCGCCAGCGTCGCATGCGGCTGCGTGAGGATGAAGAACTCCTCGGGCTTGAGGAAGATCTCCTCTGGCGCGAGGATCGGGCGCTCGGGGTCGTGTTGCAGGAAACGGTGGCGCTCGCGTGTGTCGGTCCAGAAATGGGTGAGCGCGGCGTCCACCTCGCCGTGCAGCACGACAAAGGCGTCCATCGGCCCGCCCGGATCCGAAGGGAGTGCGGCAGCCCGGGACGGACTGCCGCTACCGCGCAGGTAGTCGAAGATGGTCGCGGTCTGATCGAAGAACAGCGGCAGGTAGTACTCGATGCCCGCCGTGGCGATGCCCTGCGCGATGTCCTTGTACAAGCGGGCCTTGGTCGGATCGCCGTCGAGCTTTTCGCGCCAGCGCGAACGGAAGGCGGTACGCGCCGACTCGTCCATCGGAAACTCGCGCCCGGGGAGCAGCCGCACCGCCGGTACGGGGTACAGGCTGCGCTGGGAGTCGGGGTCGAACGTGCGGATCGAATCGACCTCGTCACCGAACAGGTCCACGCGGTACGGCACCAGCGAGCCCATCGGGAACAGGTCGATGAGCCCCCCACGCACGGCATATTCGCCCGGCGAGACGACCTGGCTCACGTGCTGGTAACCCGCCAGCGTGAGCTGCGACTTCAGCGAGGCCTCGTCCAGACGCGTCTTCTGCTTGAAGTTGAACGTGGTGGCGGCCAGGAACGACGGCGGGGCGAGCCGCGTGAGCGCCGTGCTGGCGGGAAGCAGCACGACGTCGAGGTCGCGTTGCAGCACCCGCCAGAGCGTGGCCAGCCGCTCCGAGATCAGGTCCTGGTGCGGGCTGAAGGTGTCGTAGGGCAACGTCTCCCAATCGGGAAACACGGCCACACGCAGGCCCGGCGCAAAAAAGGGCAGCTCGTCGGCGAGGCGCTGTGCGTCGCCCGGCGCCGCGGTGATGACCGCGGTCATGCGCGATTCGGCCGCCCGCGCCTGGGCCAGGCGCGCCAGGAGCAACGCGTCGGCAGAACCGGTGGGCAGGGGCAGCGTGAAGCGCTTGCCGGCGGCAATGAGGGGAAGTTGCATGCTTGTCAAATGCGCCAGCCCGCACCGGCAGCGGGCTGCGGGTGCGGGCGAAATGGGGATTCTAGAATCGACGCATGACGGAAGCCGCCCCGCGCCTCTTTGCCCTCGTGCCTTGTGCCGGGGTCGGTGCTCGGTCCGGCGCCATGGGCCCGAAGCAATATGTCGACATCGCGGGGCAGGCGCTGGTCGCTCACACACTCGAGGCCTTGATGCAGGTGCCGCGGTTGTCCGCCACGCTCGTGGTGCTGGCACCCGACGACGAGGAGTTCGAGTCCGAGGTGCCCGGTTTCACCGGCGACGCCGCATGGGTGGCACGCTGCGGGGGTGTCTCGCGCGCGGCGACGGTGGCGCGCGGGCTGGCTGAACTGCAGCGGCGTGGCGCGGCCGACGACGATTGGGTGCTGGTGCACGATGCGGCTCGCTGTCTGTTGCGGTCGGCCTGGGTCGACCGCCTCATCGATGCCTGCCTCGGGGACGAGGTCGGCGGGCTGCTGGCCCTGGCGGTGGCCGATACGTTGAAAAGCGAGACTGGTGGCCGTGTCGACGCCACGGTGCCGCGGCAGGGCAAGTGGGCCGCCCAGACGCCGCAGATGTTCCGTATCGGCCCGTTGCGGCGCGCACTCGAACAGGCGAATGGCGACGTGACCGACGAATCGAGTGCCGTCGAGTCGATGGGCCTTTCGCCCCGGCTCGTGCCCGGCGAGGTGGAGAACTTCAAAGTCACGTATGCGGCCGATTTCGACCTCGCGGCGCGCCTGCTGAAGACGAGGCCCGCCCGTTGACGGCGCCACCCATCCGCATCGGTGAAGGCTGGGACACGCATGCGCTGGTCACAGGGCGTCCGCTCGTGCTCGGTGGCGTGACGATCCCGCACACCCACGGGCTGCTCGGACACTCCGACGCCGACGCATTGCTGCATGCCATCACCGACGCGCTGCTCGGTGCCGCAGCGCTCGGTGACATCGGCCGGCACTTTCCGGACACCGACCCGGCGTTCAAGGGCGCGGATTCCGTGGCTCTGCTGACCGAGGCGGCGCGCCGGGTGCGTGCGACGGGCTACGAGATCGGCAATGTCGACGCGACCGTCATCGCGCAGGCGCCGAAGCTCGCCACCCACATTCCGGCGATGTGCGAGCGGATCGCAAAAGCTTTGGGTTTGCTGGCAGGGCAGGTCAACGTGAAGGCGAAGACGGCCGAGAAGATGGGGCCGGTGGGCGAGGGGCGGGCGATCGAGGCGCGGGCGGTCTGCATCTTGCTGGCCGTTGGCACCGAAGACCTCAAGGCCTGATCCGCCTGCGGTCCACCGCGCCGGACCGTGATCGTCAAGACCCGGTGGAAGGCTTCAAAGCGTTCGCTTCAGCCGCAGGTGCGCCACGAGGCCGCCGTCGGGCGCGTTCGCGAGTTCCAGCGTGCCGCCCATGCGCTGCAACGCCTTGTCCACGATCGCCAGGCCCAGTCCGGCACCGGTGGCCGCGGTGCGCGCAGCGTCGCCGCGGAAGAACGGCGTCGTCAGCTGCCCGAGCTTCTCGGGCACGACGCCGGGGCCGCGGTCGCGCACGGTGATGATGACCCAAGGCCCGGTACGCGCGTAGCTCACCGTGACCTCGGCCACGCCCGAATCGGTGCCACGCCCGTAGCGGCGCGCATTCTCGAACAGGTTGAGGAAGACGCGGCCGAGTTCGGTCTCGTCGGCCAGCACCTTGAGATCGATGGCCACGCGCGAGGTGATGCGGATCTGACTGCCATCGCGGAAGACGGCGGCCTCGCGGTCGATCAGTCTGGACACGAGCACCGGTTGCAGCGTGGTGTTGCCGGGCCGCGCGTAGTCCATGAACTTGTCGATGATCGCGTCGAGTTGCGCGATGTCTTCGGCCATGTTCTGGCGCGCGTCCTCGTCGACGACGCTCATCTCGGCCTCGAGCCGCAGCCGGGCCAGCGGCGTGCGCAGGTCGTGGCTGATGCCGGCGAGCATGACGGCGCGGTCTTCTTCAACCTTGGCCAACTCGCGCGCCATGCGGTTGAAGCCCATGTTGACCTCGCGGATCTCGCTCGTCAGCGTGCTTTCGTCCAGGCGCGAGTCGAGGTCGCCCTCGCGGATGCGGCTCGCAGCGAACGACAGCTGCTTCAGCGGCTTGTTGATCAGGCTGGCGATCGCCGCCGAGCCCAGCAACGTGGCCAGCAACGCGATGCCGATCCAGCTCACCAGCGTGTCCGTGGACAGCGTCGCGGTGTGGGCGGGGCTGGTATAGAGCCAGTACGAATCGCGGTCGATCAGGAACCCGACCCACAGGCCCGGCTGCTTGTTCACGCTGCGCGCGACGACCGCGTCGGCGCCGAGGATCGACCGCAGCTCGCGCCCGACCAGGCGCGTGAAGCGGTCCATCTCGTAGGGCTCCCACAAGTCGGTCGGCTCGCGTGGCCGCACGCGCACCGATTCGGCGCTGTCCATCGACTTGATGAGCGAGACGCGGGTGATGCCGTCCGCCTGGCGCAATGCGGCGCGCGAAAGGTTCACCAGGCTTGCGATCTGGGCGGCCTCGTGCACGGCGCGAGGTTCGAGATCGAGTGCCCGCAGCGTCTGCACCCATGCGGCGATGCCACCGGCCAGCAGCAGTGCCAGCAACACGAAGGTACGCCAGAAGACGTTGAAGGCGAACGAGGCGCGCGGCATGGGTCGACATCATGCCCGACGCTGCGGGCGGTTCACGGAGGTGGCTGTCCGCAGGAGCGGCACAGGGAACAGGCGCCGGCGGCGCCCGTTGGCGTGTGTATTCAGCCGGCGCCGTCGGGCACGAAGACGTAGCCCACGCCCCACACCGTCTGGATATAACGTGGTTGCGCCGGATCGGGCTCGAGCATCTTGCGCAGGCGGGAGATCTGCACGTCCAGGCTCCGGTCGAAGGGTTCGAACTCGCGACCACGCGCCAGTTGCGCGAGCTTGTCGCGGCTGAGCGGTTGCCGTGGGTGGCGCACGAGCGCCTTCAGCATCGAGAACTCGCCCGTGGTCAGCGCGATCTGCTCGCCGTCCTTCGAGAGGCGGCGCAACGACAGGTCGAACTCGAACGGGCCGAAATTTACGACCTGCGCCTCCTTCGACGGCGCGCCTGGCGCCTCCTGCGCCGGTCGGCGGCGCAGCACGGCGTGAATGCGCGCCAGGAGTTCGCGCGGGTTGAAGGGCTTGGGCAGGTAATCGTCGGCGCCGACCTCGAGGCCGACGATGCGGTCGACGTCCTCGACCTTGGCCGTGAGCATGATGATCGGCGTGCGGTCGTTGGCGGCACGCAGGCGCCGGCAGATCGACAGGCCATCCTCGCCGGGCAGCATCAGGTCGAGCACGATCAGGTCGATCGTGTCGCGCGTGAGGACGCGGTTGAGCGACTTCGAATCCTCTGCGAGCAGGACCTCGAAACCCTCCTGGGTCAGGTAGCGGCGCAACAGGTCGCGAATGCGGGCGTCGTCGTCGACGACCACGACGCGGTCGGGACGGTGGGGTGCAGTGCTCATCGCCAGCTCCAAATTTGTAACAACGGCATTGTGCAAGGCGTTGGACTGCGGTTTTGCCACCATTGACCGGCAGTTACAAGTCTTTCCTGCTGCACGCGGATCGCGAGTGTCAACGTGTGAACTCTTCCACGCGCTGAGGGCTTGCGGCTGCACGCTGTATCGTGTCCAGCCTGACTGAAAGGACTCCGAACGTGTCTGTTTTTCGTCGCTTCCCGATCGGCTTGGCGCTTGCCGGGGCCGCCTGCGCTGCGTGGGCCGACACGGCGCCACCGCAAAACGTGATGTCGTTGTCGGCAAGTGCGACCACCGAGGTGGTCATGGACCTGCTGTCCATCACTTTCTCGACCACGCGTGAAGGCGCTGACGCTGCGACGGTTCAATCCCAGCTCAAGCAGGCGCTCGACACGGCCTTGGCCGAGGCGCGTCGTGTGGCCAAGGCAGGGCAGGTGGACGTGCGAACCGGCAACTTCTCGCTCTATCCCCGCTATGCGCCCAAGGGCGGCGTGAACGGGTGGCAGGGATCGGCGCAGCTGGTCGTCGAGGGGCGCGACATGCCGGCCATCTCGGAGCTCGCAGGGCGAATCCAGTCGCTGACCATCGCACGCACGGCCTATGGCCTGTCACGCGAGGCACGCGAGAAGGTCGAGGCCGACACCACGGCGCAGGCCATCGCGCGGTTTCGTGAACGGGCGCAAGCGCAGGCGACCCTGTTCGGGTTTGCCGGCTACACGATCCGCGAGGTGCAGGTGGGCACCCAGGAGCCCGCCGTCGGCGCGCCGGTGATGGCCATGCGGTCGAAGTCGCTTGCTTCGGCAGCCGACGAGCCGCTGCCGGTCGAGGCGGGCAAGACCGACGTCACGAGCACGGTCAGCGGCAGTGTCGTGATGACGAGGTAGCGACCCGCCGCACGGGGCACGCCGCTGCGTGCCCGTGCGTTACTGCGCGACCCAGCCGCCGTCGATGTTCAACGCCATGCCCTGCATGTTGGTGGCGGCCGGCGTGCACAGGAACAGCGCCACTTCGCCGAGTTGCTCGGGCGTCGTGAACTGCAGCGACGGCTGCTTCTCGGCCAGCAGACGGCGCTTGGCCTCGGCGTCGTCGACACCATCCTTGGCGGCACGCGCGTCGACCTGTTTCTGCACCAGCGGCGTCAGCACCCAGCCCGGGCAGATCGCATTGCAGGTGATGCCGGTGGTGGCGGTCTCGAGCGCCACGGTCTTGGTCAGCCCGATGATCCCGTGCTTGGCCGCGACGTAGGCCGATTTCTGCGCCGAGGCGACCAGGCCGTGCACCGAGGCGATATTGATGATGCGCCCCCAGCCGCGGGACTTCATCCCTGGCACGGCCAGGCGCGTGGTGTGGAAGGCCGACGTGAGATTGATGGCGATGATCGCGTCCCAGCGGTCGGCGGGGAAGTCCTCGATCGACGCCACGTGCTGGATGCCGGCGTTGTTGACCAGGATGTCGGTGCCGCCGAATTCCGACGCGGCATAGGCCATCATGGCCTCGATCTCGGACGCCTTGCTCATGTCGGCACCGTGGTAGCCGATGCGGCCCTTGCTGCCGGCGAAGGCGGCCTTGGCAGCGTCGACGTCGCCGAATCCGTTGAGCACGATATTGGCGCCCTGGCGTGCGAGCACCTGGGCGATGCCCAGGCCGATGCCGCTCGTGGAGCCCGTGACGAGGGCGGTCTTTCCGGTAAGCATGGTGTGATCTCCTGCGAGAGTGGAAATGCGGTTGGGCAGTAGCGCTTAGGATGATTATCCGAAACCGCCGACCACCAAGATGACCGAACCGCGTCTGCGCCACGTTCAATGCCTCGACAACCGGGGCCTGCACCGCATGGCCTATTGGGAATGGGGTGACCCGGCGTCGCCCGACGTCGTCGTCTGCGTGCACGGCCTCACGCGCCAGGGACGCGATTTCGATACCTTGGCGCAGGACCTTTGCGGCCGGGTGCGCGTGGTCTGCCCCGATGTGGTCGGCCGCGGCCAGAGCGACTGGCTGCAGGACCCGATGGGGTACGCCATCGCGTCGTACGTGGCCGACATGGTGACGCTGCTGGCACGGCTCGATGCGCGGCAGGTCGACTGGGTGGGCACCTCGATGGGCGGACTCATCGGCCTGGGCGTGGCGAGCCTGGCGGGCTCGCCGATCCGCCGGCTGGTGCTCAACGACGTCGGGCCCACGATCGAGCCGGCGGCGGTCGCGCGCATCGGCGCTTACGTGGGCCAGCCAGCGACCTGGCGCGACCTCGACGAAGCGGCCGACGCCCTGTGGGCCCTCTCGCAGGGGTTCGGGCCGCACACCCGCGAGCAATGGCTCGCGCTGACGCGGCCTCAAGTCAGGGGCGATGACCATGGCGGACTCAAGCCGCACTACGACCCGGCGGTGGCGGTACCGATCCGTGCCATGACGCCTCAGATGGCCGCAGCGGGAGAGGCCATGCTCTGGAACGCCTACGACGGCCTGCGTTGCGCGACGCTGGTACTGCGCGGTGCGCAATCCGACCTGCTGTCGCCCGCGACGGCGCAGGCCATGACGCAGCGCGGCCCAGGAGCCCGATTGCACGAATTTGCGGGTGTCGGCCATGCGCCCATGTTGGTGCAGCCCGAGCAGCGTGTCGTGGTGCGGGAGTTCCTGCTCGGGTGAGGCAGTCGCCATGAAGATCCAGCCGGTCACCACGCATCCTTCGGATGCGGCCATCGTCGCCGCCACGGCCCTCGGGCCGGGCGCGCCGACGCCCGGTGCGGACGGCACCGCTGCGCTGGTGGCCGCGCGGGCCTTCGCGCAGCCGTTGCTCGAAGGCCGCGCGCTGGATACCGGCGAGGATGCGTGGACACACGCCTGCGGCGTCGCCGACATCCTGCGCGACATCGGCGCCGCGCCGTCGATGGAGGCGGCGGCTTTCCTTGTCTACGCGGGCGACTTTTTACAGGACCCCCGGCAGACCGTGGCCAAGGCGTTCGGCGAGTCGTATGCCGGGCTGGTCGAGATCACGCGCAAGCTGGTCCAGGTGCAGCGCGCCGCGCGCGATGCGCCGATCGAGGCCGAGCGCCGGGCGCGGCAGACCGAGCGGGTGCGCAAGATGCTGCTGGCCTTTTCGCGCGATCTGCGTGTCGTGCTGCTGCGCCTGGCCTCGCGGCTGCAGACGCTGCGCTGGCATGCGGCAAAGAAAGTGCCGTGCCCGCAGGCGCTGGCGCAGGAATCGCTTCAAGTCTTTGCGCCGCTGGCCAGCCGCCTGGGCATCTGGCAGGTGAAGTGGGAGCTCGAGGACCTGTCGTTCCGCTTTCTCGAGCCCGAGGCGTATCACGACGTGGCGCGGCAGCTCGACCAGTCGCGCAGCGCGCGCGAGCTGGCGATGGACTTCGTGCGCCACCAGCTGGCCGGCGAGCTCTTGCGTGCCGGGGTCGAAGCGGAGGTGCAAGGCCGGCCCAAGCACCTGTACAGCATCTGGAAGAAGATGCAGGGCAAGTCGCTCGCGTTCGAAAACGTGTTCGACGTGCAGGCGCTGCGCGTGATCGTGGCCGACGTGCCCGCGTGTTACGCCGCCCTGTCGGCCGTACATGCGCGCTATCCGCAGGTGACGGGCGAGTTCGACGACTACATCGCGCGGCCGAAGGCAAACGGATATCAGTCGCTGCACACGGTCGTGCGCGGCGACGACGGCAAGCCCGTGGAGGTGCAGATCCGCACGCGCGCCATGCACGAACATGCAGAACACGGCGTCGCGGCGCACTGGGCCTACAAAGAAGCCGGCGCCCGCGGCTACGCCGGCGCCAGCGCCGACGAAGGTGCGGCCGAGCGCGTGGCCGAGGCGCGCAAGGCGGTGTTGCGGCAACTGCTCGAATGGGAGCGCGATTTCGCTACCCAAGGCACTCCAGCAGGCCAGGCGCCGGCCGACGAGCGCATCTACGTGCTCACGCCGCAGTCCACCGTGGTGGACCTGCCTGCCGGTGCCACGCCGGTCGACTTTGCCTACAGCCTGCACACCGACCTGGGCCACCGATGCCGCGGCGCGCGTGTGGACGGCACGATGGTGCCGCTCAACACGGCGCTCGCGAACGGGCAGACGGTGGAGGTGATCACGGTGCGCGACGGCGCGCCGTCGCTCGACTGGCTCAACCCCGAGCTCGGCTACCTGCAAAGCCCGCGTGCGCGTTCCAAGGTGCGCGCATGGTTCAACGCACAGGCGCAGCAGGTGACCATCGCACGCGGGCGCGAGCAGGTCGAAAAACTGCTCCAGCGCGAGGGCAAGACCGCCGTCAAACACGACGACCTGGCCGAGCGTCTGGGATTCAAGGGTGCCGATGCGTTGTTCGAGGTCGTCGGCAAGGACGAGTACTCGCTGCGCCACATCGAGACGCTGCTGCGACCGGCCGAGCCCGCCGTGACACCCGACGATGCGGTGCACATGCGCCGCTCGAAGGCGGGCGACAGCGGTGTGCTCGTGGTGGGCGTCGAGTCGCTGATGACGTCGCTGGCGCGCTGCTGCCGTCCGGCACCGCCGGACGAGATCGGTGGTTTCGTGACACGAGGCCGCGGTGTCGCCATCCACCGCCGCGCGTGCCCCAACTTCCGCCACATGGCTGAAACGTCGCCGGATCGCGTGATTCCCGTGGCGTGGGGCCGCGCCGGCGGCGAGCGCGAGGCGCTGTATCCGGTCGACGTGGCCGTCGAGGCAGCCGACCGGCAAGGGCTGCTGCGCGACATCTCCGAGGTCTTTGCCAAGGAGCGCGTCAACGTCACGGGGGTCAAGACCCAGAGTGTGAAGGACACCCGCGGCGGCACCGCCTGGATGACCTTCACCGTCGAGGTCGGTGACGCCGCGCGACTCTCGCTGGTGCTTCGCCACGTGGCGCAGGTGGC
>JAHECD010000033.1 GCA_024641945.1 Rubrivivax sp.
GTGGCGCTCGAGGCTATTTCGTCGGAATCGGCGAGCCGGCAATTCCAGGCGGCAGGCGCCGGCGGTGACAAGCTGCCCGAAGTGCTGAACAACGGGCTCATCGCCGGTCTCAAGGCGGAACTGTCTCGTCAGGAATCACGCCTGCAGGAATTGACTTCTCGCCTCGGTGACAACCACCCGCAGGTGATCGAAGCAAGGGCGAGCCTGGCAGAAACTCGCCGGCGACTTCAGACCGAGACAAGCCGCGTGACTGGTGGCGTGGGCGTGACCAACACCATCAATCGGCAGCGCGAGCGCCAACTGCGCGCCGAACTCGATTCGCAGCGTGCGAAAGTGCTGCGCCTGAAGTCCGTTCGGGACGACAGTTCCGTGCTCCTGCGTGATGTTGAGAATGCACAACGTGCGTATGACGCCGTGCAGGCCCGGCTGAACCAGACCAGTCTCGAGAGCCAGGCCACGCAAAGCAACATCAGCACGCTGACCGAAGCAACGCCGCCGACGTTGCCCACCTCGCCGAAGATCGTCCTGAACGGGATTCTGGGTGTGTTCTTCGGCTTGCTGCTGGGCGTGGGCGTGGTGCTGATGCTCGAATTCATGGATCGACGTATCCGCGCGGCGGGCGACATCACTGACGTGCTGAACCTGTCGCTCGTCGGCGTGCTGCCGCCGCCGAACGGCGGGCGTGCGGCCCGGCGCAATGTCCAGGCCATCGCGCATCAGCGCATCATGGGCCGCCTCACGGCGTCCAGCAAGGGAGCCTGAAGATGGCACGGTTCAGAGACTCGAATCACATGAACTCCCGCATGATGGGGGCCGATGGGTCGCAGGACAGCGTGGTGCCGTCGGCGAACCGGACCATCGGCGACATCATCTCCGAGACACGCAATCTGTCGGCCGAACAGGTCGAGCAGATCCTGCAGTACCAGCGGGAAAAGAGCGTTCGGTTCGGCGTTGCCGCGGTGGCGCTCGGCTTCGCCAGTTCCGAAGACGTCCTGTTCGCGCTGTCGCAGCAATTCCACTATCCCTATGCACAGGAAAGCGAGCGCAAGGCCAGCCCGGAGCTCGTGACACTGAACGAACCGTTTTCGCGCCAGGCCGAATCGTTCCGCTCGATTCGAAGCCAGCTCACGATGCGCGGCGCGTTCGAGAACGGATCCGCACGGCGGGCATTGGCGGTCGTGAGCACGAGCCCGGCGGACGGCAAGACGTTCTTCGCGGCAAACCTCGGTGTGGCCCTGGCCCAGCTCGGATCCCGCACCCTTGTCGTCGACGCCGATCTGCGGGAGCCGCGGATGCACGAGGTTTTCAATTTGACCAATGGCTCGGGACTTTCGGGGATCCTCGCGGGCCGCGCCGAAAGCCGCCCGGTGCAGCAGGTCGTCAACGTACCCGGCCTGTTTGTCTTGCCGGCCGGTGTCGTGCCGCCGAATCCGCAGGAACTCGTCGAGCGCTCCGCCTTCGGCCTGCTGATGCGCGAACTGATCAGCAAGTTCGATCACGTGGTCGTCGACACGCCCTCTGCGACCCATGGCGCCGATGCTGCGGTGATTGCAGCGCGTGCGGGCGCTGCTCTTGTGCTGGCCCGCAAAGACCAGTCTCGCGTCGATTCGTTGCGAGGTCTGATCCGTGATCTGTCGGGAACACCCGCCAGCATCGCGGGCGTGATCGTCAACGAGTACTGAGTGTGCAAACGGACTCGACGCACGATGCACCGCCGTCCGGAGGGCCCTTCGCCGTCCTGATGTCGTTGCCGCGCGTCGACCTTCTGGTACTGGGCCTTCTGGGCCTTGGCTGGTTGACGATGTTCGGGCCGACGTACCTGCGCCTGGCCGAAACGACCTGGGCGACCGACGAGCAGGGGCATGGCCCGATCATCCTCGCGGTGAGCGCCTGGATGCTCTACCGGCGCGCCCAGGACCTTCGAGACCTGGTCGCGAAGCCTGCCTACGCTTCGGGCCTCACTTGTATCTTGCTGGGCCTGCTGCTCTATGTGGTCGGCCGGTCCCAGAGCATTGCCTTGATCGAGGTCGGTGCGCAGATTCCGGTGCTTTCGGGGCTGCTGTTGCTGTTCAAGGGCGGCCGCGGCCTCCGGTTGGGATGGTTTTCGCTATTCTTCCTGATCTTCATGTGTCCGCTGCCCAGCGACCTGGTGGCGTATGTCACCGGGCCGCTGAAGTCCGCGGTCTCCGCGGCAGCTTCCAATTTGCTGTTTGCGGCGGGCTATCCGGTGGGACGTCTGGGCGTGATCCTCACGGTCGGCCCCTACCAGCTGCTGGTGGCCGATGCGTGCGCCGGGCTGAACTCGATGTTTACGCTCGAGGCCCTTGGACTGCTCTATCTGAACCTGATGAGCTACACGTCCACCGCGCGCAATCTGGCGCTGGCGCTGGCGATCATCCCGATCAGCTTCTGCGCCAACGTGGTCCGGGTTTGTGTATTGGTGCTGATCACCTACCACTTCGGCGACGAGGCCGGGCAAGGTTTCCTGCACGGCTTCTCGGGCATGGTTCTGTTCGCAGCCGCGCTGGTTCTGATGTTGGCCTTCGATCGCACGGTAGGCGAGTACATCGACCGGAAGGTGGCCCGATGAGTACACCGGTGCCAGGCAAAGTGTTGCGCGCCGGGGTCCTGTCGGTGCTGATGATCCTCTCGTCCGGGGCCGCGGTGCTGTTGGCGCCACCGGAATTGCCCGACAACATGGCCAAGGTGTCGCTGGACAGCGAGATCCCGCAGGCGTTCGGCGATTGGAAGGTCGACCGCTCGATCGTGCCCGTGGCAATGAGTGCAGACGTCGAGAGCGCACTCTACGAGGTCTACGACGCGGTGCTTGGCCGGACCTACGTCAATTCGCGTGGCGAGAGAATGATGCTGTCCGTGGGGTACACCAGGCAGCAGGGCGGCAAGCAAAAACCGCATTGGCAGGAGATCTGCTACCGCGCGCAGGGTTTCGCGGTCGACAACTTGACCCGTGGCCCGCAGCGGGTCGCCGGCCGCGTGATACCCGTGACGCGCATGGTCGCGAAACAAAACGCCCGAATCGAACCGGTGACCTACTGGCTCACGTTGGGTGACCACGTCGTCGAGGACCGCTGGGACCGGCTGGTTCGACTCCTGGCCATGGGCCTGCAGCGCGAGACTACCGACGGCTATCTCGTACGCATCTCCAGTGTCACGGACCGGACGACCGAAGCTTTCGCTGCGCAAGTCCAATTTGCCGACGACCTGGCCGGCGCCCTCCCTCCCGACCGCGCCCGCAGGTTGTTCGGTCGGCTCTGAACCGGCTGCCGTGACGATGAACGCCGGTAACCGCCTCGGCCAGCAGAGCCTTTCATACGCGTCGTCTGGCGCACTTGTGCCATGAAACAACTCCGCAGCAATGCCATCTACAACGTCGTCGGCTGGTTGTTGCCGACGCTCGTGTTCGTGGGCCTCACGCCCGTGATGGTGCGGTCTCTCGGCGTCGAGGGCTTCGGTGTCATCTCGCTGGTGCAGGTCATCACCGGCTACATGAACGTGCTGAACTTCGGCTTCTCCGAGGCCATCACGAAGCAGATTGCCGAATGCTACGAAAAGGATCGCGAGCGGGCGCAACGTGTGGCCTGGGTCGGGTTCGGGCTGTTCGCCGGCTTCGGGCTGCTGGGCGGCGTGGGCCTCATGTTCGGGGCACATTGGCTCGCATTCGATTTGTTGAAGGTGTCGTCCGATTTGCGTGCGGATACGCAAACGGCCATCCAGATCGGTGCGGCCGTTTTCCTGCTCCAGATGGTGGCGGAGTTCTTCCGGGGCACGGCCATCGGATGCCAGCGCTTCGACATTCCGAACTTGACGCGCGTGCTGCGCATCAGCCTGTCGGCGGCCTTCATTCTGATTGCGCTGCACCTCGGCCTCGGCATGCCGGGTGTGATGTGGGGAACGCTGGGTGGCCTGGTCATCGGCCTGGTGGTCAATGCGCTTTGGATGCAACGGGTACTCCCGCTGCGCAAGGCCACCGGGGACTTGAAGTCGATTCGAAGCGAGGTCTTCCACTACAGCAAGCACGTGTTCACGATGCGCATCGCCGGCATCGTGTCCTCGCGTCTCGGGCAGTTGTTCCTGGGGACCTTGTCGTCTGCCGCGAATGTCGCGCTCTACGAAGTTCCAGTCCGGGTGGCGGAGACAGGGTCGGTCTTCCTCAATCGCATCCTGCAGGTCTTCTTCCCGGGTTTCGCGTCGATGGATCGGGTGACCGAACTCGAGCGCATCAAGCGGGTGTTCCTCGAGGCGACATCGCTCCAGCTGCTCGTCACGACGCCCTTCTTCATCGGCATGATTGTCGAAGGGCATACGCTGCTGTCGGTGTGGATCAACCCCCAGTTCGCCGAGGGCGCGGCCGGAATCATCCTGCTCGTGTCCATCAACTACTGGTTGTCGTCCCTGACCAACCTGCCGACGTTCCTGGCTTTGTCGTTCGGCATGCCGGACATCATCTCCAAGTATTCGATCATCCGGATGATGATCACCGTGGTGTGCGGCTACCCGCTCGTCCTCAACTTTGGCCTGATGGGCGCTGCGCTCGCTCTGCTGCTGTCGGAGTTGAACGCCTTGTTCATGATTCCGGAGACCGTGCGCAGGACGCTGGGCAAGGACGCCATGGCTGCGCTTTGGCGCCCCATGGCTTTGAACTTTCTCATTGGCGCGACCATCGTGCTCGCCTATGAATTCCTGCTTCGTCCGAGTGCAATGTATTCGCCGTGGTGGGTCATCGCGACGCCGTTTGCGTACCTGGCGATGGCGTCCTTGGCAGGACTTCTGGGCCCGCGCGAGCGGGCACGCCTGCACGGGCTGATCCTGAAATGGAAGTGAAGCGACGCGCTGTCCTGATGGTGATGGTCGATGCCCTGCGGCACGACTACGTCACTCCGGAAGACGCGCCCTTTCTGTATCGCATGGGCCAGATCGGCCGGATGGGATCGCTTGCGCCGTCGTTCGGTTTCGAGCCCGACGCTGCCTATCTGGCCGGACAAACGCCCGAGGAAGCTGATGGTGGCGCTCAGTTCTGGCTGCGCGAAGGCGACCAGCTTTTCCGCGCTGTCGGGCTGTTTGCCGCTCTCGATGAGCTGCCGATTCCGGCATGGCGACGGCTTGTCCGCAAGGGCGTGCGCGCGGTGGCGCAAGCGCTGGCAGACGATCCATTGCCGCGACGCATGGCCGCGCCGGCCTTCATTCCGTTCAATCAGCTCGAGCGCTTCAGCCTGTCGCTGAAACACATGGCGGACGACCCCTTGGCCATGGGCGGTGCGAGCGTCTTCGACCACGCCCGTGCACTTGGACTGAATATCTATTTCCATGGGTTCCCCGCCCACGCCGTCAAGACCGATGTCGTGCTCGAGCGTTACCTGGCGCAGGCGGATGGATCCCACGATCTGCAGTTCCTGTTCATGGGGGACCTCGACGGGATCGGCCACGTCCGCGGGCCCGACAGCGCGGAGCGTCGAGCCGCGCTGCGCAAGGTGGACGATGCGCTGGCGGCGATCCACGCTCGGGCGTGTGAAGTCCATGAGGGCGTGGACATTGTCGTGTTTGGCGACCATGGCATGGCACAGGTGCGCGGCCAGGTGGACGTTACCCCGGCGATTCGCGACGCGGGCCTCGATGTGGGCCAGGACAGTTGGTTCCTCGACTCGACGATGGCGCGATTTTGGGTTGCCGACGCCGCCAGACGAACGCGCCTCGTCGATGCGCTCGCGCGCGTGAATGGCGGTCACGTGATCAGTGACGACGAGAAGGCGCGGTACAGGATCCGCTACGCACACAACTGGTTTGGCGACGTCATCTTCGTTGTTGATGATCACCTCGTCGTGCATCCGAGCTTCTACGCCGAGGCGCAACCGCCGCAGGGCATGCATGGGTACCTGCCGGGTTGTCGCGACAACGAGTCGGCCTTCGTCATCAGCGGCGACCGAATCCCTTGCCTGCCGCCGATTGAAAGCGCCGACATGCGGCGGGTCTTCGCCACCGTGCTTTCTTTGCTGGGCGGGCAGCCCGCATCGAACCGCACATTCGACTCTTTGGCGGTCGCATGACGGGCCGGACGCATTACACGGCCTGGGAAGACCCAGCGATCGAGCGCTTCGTACAGGGTCGGCTCGACCGCATCGTCAGTGCGGTGCGCGGGCAGATGGGCGCGGATCTCGAGGCGATACTCTTGTCCGGCGGCTTCGGACGTGGGGAAGGCGGCGTGGTGCGCTTGCCGAACGGCCGCCATCACGTCGTCAACGACTTCGATATCGAGCTCGTCTATCGCGAGCCGATGGGGCGCCTGCTGTCAAAGCTTGCCGTCCAGTTGCGTCACCGCAGAGCGCTGCACCACCTCGCCGAAAGACTGGCGTCCGAATTCGAGATGAAGCAGGTGGACCTTTCGCTTCGCGCCGGACATTCCCTTCGTACTGCCGTGCCCAAGCTCGCGGACTACGACCTGCTCCACGGGCACAGGCTCCTGTGGGGTGCCGATGACCCCACTCGAATCATGCGGCCGTTCGAGTCGCGGGAAATACCCGCCTTCGAAGGTGCGTGGCTCCTGCGCAATCGCGGCATTGGCCTCGTTCTTGCGCGCTTGTATCTCGATCGAGGTCGGCTGCATGACGAGAACACCGAGAACTTCCACATCGAGATCAACAAGGCGGCCCTTGCGATGGGGGATGCGCTCTGGATCCTCAGTGGGCGCTATACGGTGCAATACGCCGACAGAGCCGTCAACTTCGAAAGCCTGGCGGCGCTCGGCTACCCGCGAATGGCGGAGCTGAAGGTCCTGTACCTGCGCGCCGCGGAAGCCAAATTGAGGCCGCTTGCCAATGTGAAGGGCGCAGAGGCTCCCGAGGCCGTATGGGAGCGCATGGCAAGCCTGTACGGGCACTTCCACCTCTGGTACGAGTCGAAGCGTCTCCATCGGGACTTCACCGACCTGGCCGCGTATGCGCATTGGATCAATGCGCTGCCGGCTGTCCAGGCGGGGCATCGCCTACGACGCTGGATGGACCGTTACTTGGGAACTTCGGGAGACTGCCCTGCGAGCCTGCGGCTCCTCAAGTACCAGCCCGACCAAAGCATCGTCTTCGTGGCAGCGCTGCTTGCCGCACGTGTCGGCGATCCGACCGCCGGGGCGGTGCTCGGGGCTTGGCCCGTCGCAGCCGAGGGGCAGCACGACGCTTGGCGACTTCGCGCCAGGGGCCTGCTGGCCTTGCTGCATCCCGGCGGCGAAGTAGGCCGTTTCCTGTCGGCGACCTCCCAAGAGCGACCCAGCCCGCCGGAAATGAGGGCCGCCTGATGCTTGTCCTGGCGATTGCCAACATGTACCGCGCGGACCATGTGGAGCGCCTGCGCCCGTACCGGGCGATGAACCCCACCGCGTCGAGCTGGAATACGGCACTCTTCGCTGAACTGGCCAAGACCGACGTGGCCCTCCACATCGTTCAGTTCTGGCCGGTGCGCCGTGCCACGGAAATTCAGGAAGGCAACGTCACGTTCCACTACCTGCCACGGGTTCCCCAGATCGATACCTATACCGGCATTTTCAAGCGTGCGCGCCTGCGCGCGCTGGTGCGGCGCCTGCGCCCAGATGTCGTCCATGGCATCGGAAGCGAGCACGGCTACGCATGGGCAGCCGTGGGGCACGGGGTGCCGAGCGTCGTCACGATTCACGGCTACCTGAAGGTCATCAACAAGCTGCCCGGCCACACAAGCGCTCTCAAGAGCCTATTCCTCGAGCGGGAGGAGCGCCGTGCGCTTCTTCAGGCCGACCGGATCATCGCCATCAACGAATACATGCGTGAGCGTCTCGTTTCGGACGGGTGTCCGCCGGAGCGCGCTGTCGTCGTCCCCAACGCGTTGAATCCGGTCTATTTCGAGATGAGCGAAGCCCGGTCCGGCCGCGACATCGACATTCTCATGGTCGGTACGCTGCACCGATTGAAGAACCAGCATGTGGCGCTGGATCTTTTCGATCGGCTGCGGCGCGTTCATGGTCTGTCGCCGAGAGTGGTCATCGTCGGGGCCGCCACGGTCGACTCGGCCGACTACGAGCAGGAGCTTCATGGCATGCATGCGACGCTCGGGCTCGACAATGTCACGTTTTGTGGCAAGAAGACCCCCCGTGAATTGGCGGTCATGTACCGGAACAGCAGGTTCCTGTTGCATATTTCGGAGTTCGAGACAGACTCGCTGGTCGTCGCCGAAGCATTGAGTTGTGGCACCCTGCCACTTGTCAATCCTGTCGCCGGGCTGGCCTTTCGTGTCAAGGACGGATTCAATGGGTATCACGTCCCGATCGCCGACAGGGCAGCGGCCGCCGCGCAATTGGCGCGGTACCTGGGGGATGAGACTTCTCGGTTGGCGTTGGCCGCTGCCGGTCGCGGGGTCGTGATGGAAGAACGCCATCCGACCGGGGTTGCCAAGTCGACGCACGCCGTCTATCGAGGCCTTGTCCAGGGCCGGCCGGCTGGACTGCTGCTACCAACGAGTTGAGGGGACGAATTGGGCTTCCTGATCACATTGCTGCTGTCGGTCGTATTCGGGGCCCTCGGGGTGCTGCGACCGAAGGTCGCCGTGTACCTGCTGCTCGCGCTGTTCGTACTCTTCGACGAACTCGGGCCCGGATTCACCACCTATACCGGCTCCTTCGTCTTCAATGCCGAATTCGTCGGTTTCGCTGGTTTCCGGCTGGTGGAGATCATTACCGTCTCCGCCTACATTCCAATCCTGATGATGGCCCGGGGACGAGAGGTTGCCGCAGCCGTTTTCGGCGCCGAGCGCTGGATGTTCTGGCTGTTCGCGTCACTGATCGCCGCGCTCACGTTGGTCGAGTTCCTGAGCGCGGGAACGCTGACCGTCTCGAACTGGCGCCTGATCCTCACGGGCGCCATGCAGTTCCACATGGTCGTACTGCTCTTCCGGAACGAAGACGACGTCAAGTCGCTCGTCAAGATTGCCTTGATCCTGCTGACGGTCAAATCGGCATACGGGCTCGCCATGTGGGCTGCCGGGTTCGGCACCATGTCGCCGCGGGGTCGTCTCCCCTTCTTCTGGGACAGTCGACAGGTGGAGGCCTTTGCGCTCGGCATGGTCATCCTGACGGGCTACCTGATCAACTTCAAGACGATCGATCCGAAGCATCGGATCCTGCCGGCTTTCTGGGCGGCGATCATGTGGATCATCCTGCTGGCGGCCGTCATGGGCTCGATCCGTCGTACTGTCTGGGTTTCGACGATGGTGTCTGCCTTCCTGGTGCTCGTGATGTCTCGTCGAACGACCGCTCTGCACTACCTGGCGGTGGTCGGAATCGTCTCGACGGTGGTCGCCGGGTTGCTCCTTGCGCCGGGGCTGGACACTTTCCGCGGCCATATGGCGCAGTACGTCGAGAGCATGAACCTGTTCGACGACTATCAGCGGAGCAGCAACATCGACAACGATGTCCACGTGGACAACGTTCAGAAGTATTCGCAAATGATCATGGAGAACCCAGACATCCTTGCGTTCGGTACTTTCGGGCCGTCAGGCTTGACCTACGAGTCCGTGCTCAGGCGCGAATACAGTGGCATCTACCCGCTGGGCATGGCGCACAACGGACTGCTGCGGACGACGCTGTTCTTCGGCATCATCGGACTGCTGATCTACATTGCCTTTCACATGGCTACGGCAGCCCGGTTCTGGCGCATCTATAGGAACGCGGCAGACGACCACACGCTGACTCACGTGGCAGTGGCCAGTGCCATCACGTTGCTGGTGTCCTTCGCGGCCGCACTGCTTTTCGTCCCCCCGTTCTGGACGTCGAGCAAGGGCCTGTACTACACGTTCCTCGAAGTATTCCTGGTGGGCATCACCGCCAGTCTGCTGGCGCGCAGCCGGAGTCGACCGTCCGCCGCTACCGCGGCGTCTGGAATGCGGCCTGAGGTGAGCCGAGGGCGAGCTACCGCATGAAAAAGAGTCTGAACCCGTCAGTACCGTACGCAGTCTGCATCGGCAGTGCGCGGGATCGCGTCGAAGTCACCATCGCAGGCGGGATCGCGGCATGGCACTGACCGTTTCCATCGTCACGCCGTCGTACAACCAGGGGCGCTTCATCAAGGCCACGATCGACAGCGTGCTGAGCCAGCACGGGGCCAAGATCGAATATTTCGTCATGGACGGTGGGTCCAAGGATGAGACGGTGGACGTACTCAAGTCCTATGGCGATCGCATCCAGTGGGTCTCGGAGAAGGACAAGGGCCAGACCGATGCGATCAACAAAGGCCTTCGCAGGGCCACTGGCGACATCGTCGCGTATCTCAATTCCGATGACGTTTACCTTCCTGGCGCCATCGCGCGGGCCATCGAAGTCTTCGAGCGCCGCCCCGACGTCGATTTCGTCTACGGCGATTTTCACGCGATCGACGAGAAGGGCGCCATCATCGATCGTGTCATGACGATCCCTTACGACCCGGAAATCCTGCTCTACGACGCCAATTACATCTGTCAACCGGCATCGTTCTATCGTCGCAGCCTGCTCGACAAGATCGGCCTCTTCGACGATTCGCTCCGGTTCCTGATGGACTACGAGTTCTTTCTTCGGGCTTCCAAGCGTGGCGTCGGTTTCGAGATGGTCCCGCATGCGATGGCGGCGATTCGCTTTCACGGGGACTGCAAGACGTTGAGCGACGGGGTGCACCCGTGGCAGGACGAGCGTCAACGTGTCATTGCTGAATATGCGCGCCCGAAGGCACAGCGTCCGGGCGCGTTGAAGATCCTGCGCTGGATCTATCGAGCCAAGCGCTACGCACGGCTTATTGCTCGCGGGCGGCTCGACTTCGCGAATGTGCGCCTCTCGCGCCGCCTGCGCGAGATCGCCTGATGTTCGCGTACTTGGAGCGTGTACGGCACCACGAAGCGATCAAAGGTGTCGTCAACCAGTGCGGATACTTCTATCTTGCGCTTTGGAATCACGTCTTTTCTCACGTTCCCCTGTATTGGTTCCGGCATATGGTCGTGCGTGCCCTGTACGGAATGCAGATGGGGCGGTCCAACCTCCACAGGGGGGTGTTCCTGCTGTCACCCTGGCGCATAAAGGTCGGGCACAACGTGAATATTCAGATGAACTGCTTTCTCGACGGACGCGGCGATATCGTGATCGGCAACAATGTCGACCTGACGCCAGGGGTGCGCATCCTTACGGAGCAGCATGACGTCGACTCGCCGGATTACGATACCGTGAAGAAGGCGGTGGTCATCCACGACAATGTGGTGATTGGCTCCTGGGCTCTTGTACTGCCGGGCGTGGAGATTGGCGAGGGTGCGGTCATCGGCGCGGGGAGTGTCGTGACCCGAAACGTGCCGCCCTATGTCGTCGTGGCGGGCAATCCCGCGACTGTCAAGCGGGAGCGAAACCGCGCCATCGCGTATCGGCTTGATTACCGCCGTCCCTTTCACTGATGACTCGCAAGCAGATCCTCAACATCAAGGTCGACGACCTCACGATGACCGAATTTCTCGAGCGGTTCACGTCGGGGATGCTCGTCACGCCCAACGCAGATCATCTCGTGATGCTCCAGGAGGACCGTCGCTTCTGGGACATATACCAGCGCGCGGAATTTGTCACCGTCGACAGCCAGATCGTCAAATGGGCCATGAACTTCCTTGGCATGCCGGTGAAGGCCCGTTTGTCCGGGTCCGACATCTTTCCGGCATTCTGTGAGTTCCACCGAGACAATCCCGCCGTGCGCATCTTTCTCCTTGGCGGGCGCGATGGCGTTGCCCAGCAAGCCGCGGAGCGCATCAATGCCCGTTTTGGGCGGCGCATCGTCGTCGGCCAATGCTCGCCTTCGATGAAGTTCGTCGAAGATGAACACGAGATCTCGACCATCATCGGCCAGATCGAAGCCTCTGGCGCCAATGTGCTGGCGGTTGGGTTGGGGGCGCCCAAACAGGAACTCTGGATCGATACCCACCGCCATCGTCTGCCGTGCATCGACCGTTTCATGGCCATCGGCGCAACGCTGGATTTCGAAGCTGGCGTGGTGCGGCGAGCGCTGCCCTGGATGAGTCGGTATGGCGTCGAATGGCTATTTCGGCTGCTTAGCGAGCCTCGGAGGCTGTGGCGGCGATATCTGCTGCGCGACCCGCTCTTCGTGGTCCTTGTCTTGCGGCAACGTTTCGGTCTGTATCGGAACCCTTTCGATGTCCCAGTGAACCGGTGACATGCGCGTATTGCTCCTTGGCGATACCAGCGCCACCCTCGATGAAGGCGCCAAGAATGTCGCCAACTACCTGACCCGGTTTCTGGGCCAGCGGCACGACGTATTGCAGATTCACCAGCGCGCCGTCGTGCGTCCCAAGGAATTGCTGCGGGCCATGAGGTTTCGGCCGCAGGTCGTCATGTCGGTGCAAGGACCCTCGGCGAAGACCATCGGTCTCCTGGCAGTCCTGCGTGCGGCCTGCGGGGGGCCGCGCATCCTTGCCATCGGTGCCCAGCCATCGACCGGGCGCGCATTGCAGCGCATATTGCGATGGCTTCCACCCGACTGCCTTTTTGCTCAGAGCACTCGCTGGATCGAACGATTCAAGCCCTCTGGCGTTGCCGTGCGGCGGCTTCCCAATGGCGTCAGCATCGCCAAGTTCCGCCCGGATCCCGATTCAGTGGCGCTGGAGTCCTTGCGTCAGGAACTTCGGCTGCCCGTCGGCCGCAAGCTGGCGCTGCATGTCGGGCCGCTGAACCGCAACCGCAATCACGAATTGCTGATCCGCTTGCAGACCGAGGGGGACTGGCAGGTGCTGGTCGTCGGATCGACGACGGCGCCATTCGTCCCCGAGGTCGAGAAGGCGCTCGTCGATGCGGGAGTCGTCGTCGCTCGCCGCTACTTCTCCGACATCAGCCTGGTCTACGGCTTGGCGGACGCGTACGTGTTTCCGGTCGTCGACCCGCACGGCAGCATTGAATTCCCGCTGACGGTGCTGGAAGCGATGGCTTGCGATCGCCCGGTCGTCACGACCCGCTTCCTGGCGCTACCGGAGTATCTGGAGGAGGGGCCGGCACTGGCGTACTTCGACGGTTCCTTCGACGGACTCAAAGCGTCCCTGGCGCGTGTGCGGGGCGTGTCCGGTAACCGGCGCCGGGCCGAGGACTTCGCGTGGGAGCGAATCGTCGAATTGGTCGAATCCGAATTCTCCCGAGAAGAGGCGTGACGGTATGGGCAGGGTGATTGCATTGATGGGCATCGACGGCAGCGGAAAGAGCACGCTGAGCCGGTCGCTGCAGCAGGAACTCGAGCGCCTGGGTGTGCCCGCGGTAGCTCGCTGGGCCACGTTACGCCCATTCCTGATGCGGCCCGTCATCGCCGCCGCCAAATTCCTGCTGGTGCGAAAGGCCCCCAAGTCGGCCGACTACGAGGCCCATATCGCCGCCAAGCGCTCGGGTATGAACAAGATGCGGTTCGCGCATTCAATCTACTTCCTGGTGATGACACTGGACTACCTGCCTCAGGCGTGGTGGAAGGTGGGCCTGCCGCGCTTGCTGGGAAAACACGTCATCTGCGACCGCTATTACCAGGACCTCGCACTGGACTTCGCGATCACGATCAATGGCGACCCTGCGCGAATGATGAAGGCGCTTCACACGCTCGAGAAGTGGGTGCCGACGCCGGACCTGCATTACTTCGTTGCCGTCCCGCCCGCCGTGGCGCTCGCGCGCAAGGACGACGTGCCGTCGATCGGCTATCTCGAAGAGCGCGACCGGTACTACCGCGCCATGGCCGTCTCGCTGGGCCTGCCCATATTGGATGGTCAGGCGCCAGTCGAAACCAATTGCGCGCGACTCCTGCGCGACCTGAATTTGCAACCTGTCTGACTCCATGACCGACAACCCCACCCGCGCCCTCTTGCGCTACATCGGATCGCCGTTGCTGCCTGGCCGGCAGTTCGATGCGCCCGTCGAAGACGAGAAGCTCTTCAATGTCGCCTTCCGCAACAACATCGAGATGCTCTATTTCGAGGCGCTCGAGCGCGCCGGCAAGCTCGACAGCCTGCGCACGAAGCGTGACGAGATCAAGGCACGTCAGCTCGAGACCGTGAAGACCATCGTGCGCCTGTCGAGCACGTTGACCGCCGGGGGAATCGCCCACGCAGTCACCAAGACCCTGCGCCCGTACCCTGGAACGCCGAACGACATCGACTGCCTTTACCTGGGTGACCTGAAAGATTACGAAAAGTCCGGTGAATACATGCTCGGGCAGCAGTACCGACTGACTGGTCCGAAAGACATGCAGTACGAGTTCTTCGACGAGCTCCAGGGTGGCGAGTTCTTCAAGGACAAGGCCGGAGGTCGCTTCTTCATCGACTTTTATCGCGAACTCGCTGCCGACCATATGCCGTACATGGATTCGGCGCTCTTGCGAGAGTTCGTCACGGACGCCCATGTGGAGGGTTACGACCAACCGGTGAAGGTTTTTCTGCCGGAAGCCGAGATGGTGGTTCTTGCGCTGCATTCCGTACTGATGCATCGGATCGTGCCGCTCGAGGTCTTCTACACCTATGCCTTCTACATCCAGGCGATGGATGATGCCGGCCTGGACAAGGTCGTGGCCGTGAGCAAGGCGAGCCATGCCGGCCCAGGGATGTGCACCATCCTGTCCTTGATGGAAACGCTGCACCGCGACTGCTACGGTGAGGTTCCGGCCAAACTCGAATATCTGCTTCAGCGTATCGGACGCAGGGAGACCGAAGCGCGACAACTTCGCAGCACCGGGTTGAAGGCGCCCCACGTCGTCAACCTCTCGACGTTCGTCGTCACCGTGTTCAGCAAGATCCGTGGGGCTCGCGCGCGCCGCGGTTTCTTCAAGGAACTTGCACACATGCTCAATCCGGTCTTCGCGGTCGAGGTGCTGTACCACATGCTTTCGAAGAAATATATCGACAAGCATTCCGATCACGTATGAGCCGCAAGCTCCTTCTGGCGGAGGCACTGTACCGAATGGGGGTCGTCCACATGGCGGCTGCCGTGCGGCGCCTGCTCGGACTGGGTGGCGCGATCTACCTCATGGGCCATCGTGTCCTGCCGGCCCAGGTGGCTTCCGGCGATGCGGTCGACCAGATGGCTTTGATGTCCAGCCATGCCATCACGCCGGAAGAACTCGAGCGCAGGCTGGGGTTCGTCGAGCGCTGGATCATGCCGGCGGGGGACCCTGCGCACCTCTGCGCCGCGCCTTCACCCGGCCGGCGCTACTTCCTGACGTTCGATGACGGCTACCGCGACAACCTGTTGTACGCAGCGCCCGTGCTGGCTCGTCGCGGAGTGCGTGCCGTGATCTTCTTCGTCGCAGCGCTGCTGGAGAAGCCGGGCGCCAATCCTTGGTGGGATCGCTTCGGAGCCGACGCGCTGGTGGCCGAGCCCGCCATCGATCGTGCGGCTCAGACATACGGTCGTCTGTGCACGACCACCAAGCAGCACACGCAGGGACTGACGGCTCAGGACCTGGTGGGCGACGGTGCGCGTCGCTACCTCGACGAACAGGAACTCCAGCAACTGCCTGAACAGTTCTACGCGGCCAATCACACACGCCTGCATGCCAACCTCGAGCGCCTGAGCGCAGCCGAGCAAGCCGACCATATTGCGGCAGGCGACGCCGCTGTGCGGCGCTGCCCCCGGTATCTTCCGCTGCTCGCTTATCCGTTTGGGTACTTCAACCGCGACACGCTGGACTGGCTGCGTCGAGACGGTCGCTACAAGCTCGCCTTTGCCACGGGGAATGGTGTCGACGGGGACCCGCTGCGTCAGCGCCGGATCAACCTGAATGTGCCGTCGTTCAGCCTTTTCGCGGCCCAGTGTGCGGGCCTGATGAAATAGCGCTCACGCGGATGATCGTCTTTGCCTTCAAGGAGATGCACTTCGGCGGGGGTGCGGAGAAGAACCTCATCGAGGTGGCGCTGCACGTGGCAGAACGGCATCCCGTGGGTTTCTACTTTTCAGGCGGCTACGTCGACCCGAAGGTGGCGGCAGCCGGTCCGGTCTTCCTGATGCCTGGGCGCGGGCGTGCATGGCTCGCCCCGCTGGACCTGCTGCATTTCGGCTGGATCGTATGGCGGCACCAGGTCCGCATCGTGCATGCGCACCACCGATATCCCGCATTCCTCGCCACGATCTTGCGCAAGGTGCTGCCGTTCCGGCTGCTTTCGACTGTCCACAACCGGTTTCCGAACCGCGCCAGGGCCAGCCTTTGGGGCGACCGCGCCCTGGCGGTCAGCGATGACATTGCAGACTGGTTGCGCAATGAATGTGGCATCCCCGGCGGACAGATACGTGTCGTCCACAACGGCATTGCAGACCCGCCGGTGAGCACCGCAGACCACATCCAAGAACTGCGACAGGAATGCGACGTACCCGACGGTGCCGCCGTCCTCTGCGCCGTTGGGCGATTGACGCTGCAGAAGAACTTTCCGCTCATGCTGGACGCGCTGGCTCAGGTGGGCGACAAGAACTGGTGCCTGCTGCTGGTCGGGGACGGCGAAGAGCGGGACGCGCTTGTTCGGCAAGCGGATTCGCTCGGGATCGCAGAACGCGTGCGGTTCCTGGGCAAGCGCAACGATGTGCCGCGCATCATGCAGGCGTCAGATCTCATGGTGATGAGTTCCGCCTGGGAAGGGTTCCCTTACGTCGTCATCGAGGCGTTGGCCAATCGGCTTCCTGTCGTGTCGACCGACGTTGGCGGCGTGCGCGAGGCCGTCATCGACGACACGACCGGGCTGCTGGTTCCGCCCGGTGACAAGGGGCGGCTCGTGCAGGCCCTGGAGCGTGCGCTAAGCGACCACGCGTCGCGCGAGCGATGGGGCCACGCTGGGCGTGCGCTTTTCGAGCAGCGGTTCCGCATCGACGCGATGTTCGCCGCCATCGATTCCGAGGTCGACGGATTGCTCAAGCAGCTGTCGAGGTAGATGCGAGCGGCCTGCCCGAGACACCTCGCCACGATACGAGCAACCGCTAAGGGGCTGGCCTTCGCCATACCCCCCGCAAGGGTCAGTTCGACAACAACTGGTCCGCAGCGATATCCCACCAGTATGGCGAGCCGGGGATCTGCCAGCGCAGCTTGACGGTCGAGTCGCCGGTTCCGTCGAAGTGCTCGATGGTCACCGGGTAGAGCGTGCCGGCCACGCCGGTCACCGTCGAAAGAACGTAGGTCGTGTTCCCGTTGCTGACCCATTTGTCGGCAAGGACTGAACTGCCGCTGGACACCCTGATGCCGTCGTCCGAGATGACCTGGAAGGTGTAGGTGCCGTCGGCAGGCAATCTGACCCAGCCCGTCCAGCGTACCGACCAGTTGTCGGCCGGCACCGCGGGACCTGGGACAGCCGTGCCCGTGGCCGTGGCCCACACAAACGTGACCGGCTCGACGCGGGTCATCACCGGCGTGCCGGCCAGACTCGTATTGGCAAAGTATTCGCCGCGAAGGCCTCCCGGTGTGGGCGCGGCGCTAACGGTCACACCGACCGATGCACTCGTGGTCGATGCGCCGTTGTCATCGGTCGCACGGGCCGTCAAGGTGCGGGCGCCGGCCGTTGCGGGGGTCCAGGTCAGATTGAAGGGCGACGTGGTCTTTGTGCCGATCAACGCCGTGCCGTCATAGAAGTCGACCTTGGCAATGGAGCCGTCGGAGTCGGAGGCATTGGCAGCAAGGGTCACGGGCGAGCCGACGGTGGCCACCGTGGGCGTCGACAACGACACGGTGGGTGCTGCGTTGGCGACCGACGAATAAAGGCTTTCAACCGGAACGGGAACGTAGTAGACCGGTGAGTCTGGCGTGATCCACCGCAGCCGCACGGTCGAGTCCCCACTGCCGTCGTAGTGCTCGATCACGATCGGAAGGCGGGTGCCCGCCACGCCATTGATCGGATTCGTCAGGTAGGTGACGTTGCCGCTGCTCTTCCAGTTGTCGACGGCGAGCGTGCCGTTGATCCATACACGAATCCCATCGTCGGCAGTGATCTGGAATTGATGCGACCCACTCGAAGAAAACTGAACCGAGCCGGTCCATCGAACTGACCAGTTGTCAGCTGGCAGGCCCGGCGCCGGAATCGTCGTACCGAAGGCGGAAGCCCAGACAAAATCGATCGCCTCGTTGCGCGTGACCATTGGTGTGCCGGCGAGCGTGGCGTTTGCAAAGTATTCGCCGCGCAACCCGCCGCTTGTGACGGTCGAGCCGACAGTGACATTGACGGTGGCACTCGTCGTGGATGCACCGCTATTGTCGGTTGCACGCGCCGTGAGACTGCGCACGCCCACCGTCGACGGCGTCCAGGTCACGTCGAACGGTGCTCCCGTCTTCGTGCCGATCAGCGTGGTGCCATCGTAGAAGTCGACCCTGACCACACTGCCATCGCTGTCGCTGGCGGTAGCGGACAACACCGTGGGCGAGCCCACGGCCGCAGAAGTTGGCGTCACGAGTGTCACCGTCGGTGCCAGGTTCGAGGCCGAGACCGTTACGCCGACCATCGCGCTCGTCGTCGATGTGCCTGCGTTGTCGGTGGCGCGCGCCGTCATGTTGTGGACGCCAGCCGACGTCGGGATCCACGACAAGCCGAACGGACTCGTCGTGCTCGTTCCGATGTTGACCGCACCGTCGAAGAACTCCACCTTCGTCACGGTGCCGTCTGCATCGGCGGCGCTGGCCGACAGCGTCACGGAGACGCCGATCGTGGCCGCCGTGGGCGCCGACAAGGTCACGGTGGGTGCACTGTTGGAAGCCGACGTCGACCGCAGGTTCTCCATCGGGATCGGCACGTAATACTTCGTCGCACTCGGCGTGATCCAGCGAAGTCTTACGGTCGAGTCGCCTGTACCGTCGTAGTGCTCGATCTGGATTGGCACCTGCATCCCGGCGGTCCCGACGATCGGGTCCGAAAGGTAGGTCACGTTGCCGTTGCCCTTCCAGTTGTCGGCCACAACGGCGCCGTTGATTCGCAGCCGCAGGCCGTCGTCTGCGATGACCTGCAGCCGGTAGGTGCCGTTTTCCGGCAGTACGACGGCACCGGTCCAGCGGACCGACCAATAGTCCGCTGGCAGCCCGGCGCCCGGACCGACACCGACCCACGAAAAATCGACGGCCTCGTTGCGCGTGATGCCCGCGGCGCCGGTCAGGTCGGCATTGCCGAAGTACGCAGCTGCCAGGCCATTGGACCCCGTGGCCGGATTGACGGGCGCCGACGTTTCCTGTGCACCGACGGTGCGCAGGTAGGCGGCGAGGTTTGCGGCCTGCACCGACGTGACCGTGACGTTGTTGTGGGCCAGGATGGCGCCTTCGACGCTGCTGGCGCTCCCGTCGTGCAGGTAGGCGTTTTGTGTCCACAGCCCGCGCAACGTCGGCGGGTCGATGCCGGTGAGCGCACCGGCAAGGCGATTCCCGCTGGTCGGCTTGATCGTGCCAATATTGAAGAGCGTGGCATTGCCGCTGCTCGTGAATGCGGTGCCACCGTGGCAGGAGGCGCAATTGAGGTCGGCGAAAAGTGTCTTGCCGTCGACGACAGCGGGAATCCAGGTGCCGGGGTACCACGGGCTGTCGTCGTGGACGGTCAACGATGCAAGATACGCTGCCAGTGCATCCAGGTCGGCACTCTTGCCGGCTTTTGTATCGCCCAAAGGTTGAGAGGTCGTGCCCGCATTGAAGGCAGCGTTGCTCATCAGGCCGGTGCCGCCGGCGAGGGTCCTGATCTGGCCTTCGAAGTCCTGAGTTTCGTCGAAATTGCCACTCCAATGGCGGAATCCCTGACCGCCGTCCAGTCCTTTGCCACGCAGTCCGATCGTCCTGCGAAGGCCTTCACCCAGATTGGACAGGTCCCACACCCGCCCGTCGTGCCCGCCATCGTTGTGGCAGGAAGCGCAACTCATGTAGCGGTCGCGGGCCAGACGCGTGTCGCGCGCGTCGTAAAAGATCTGCTTGCCCGTGAGCACCTGCGGCGCCAGGCGCTCGGTGGCAATGGCGACGGTCGGCGTCAATGCCGGCGCGGACTGCTGGCCGGACAGCACGAGCGGACGCAGGTCGTAAGCGCCGAGTGTGCGGTCCATGAAATTCTCGACGAACAACGTCTGACCGTTGGGTGATACCGCCAGGCTCTGAGGTGCCCGTCCGGTATCCACCCTGAACAATTCAACTCCCCGGTGCGCGTCGACCACTGCGACTTGACGACTGGTCTCCAGTGCGACGAAAAGATACACGCCCGACGGATCGAAAGCGGCCGCACTGGCCACACTCGCGTTGTCCAGATCGATTCGCGCCGAATAGTCCTCCACTTGTGTGGACAGATTGATGCGCGACGCAATCGCACGTACCGTGTTCTGGAAATCGAGCGGGTTCCCATCGCGCCGCAGGCCTCGCATGATGTTGTCCTGCTTCGACGGCACCCAGGCATGGGTGCCATCCGGCGAGATGGCGGTGGCACCGACATAGTTCGGTACGCCGCGGCCCGACGCCTCCGTATCGGGCCGTGTGCTGTGCGCCAGCATGACCGTACGGATCTGCGCCATCGTCGCCGGATTGAGGACGATCACCTCGCCGCCAGTAATCGCGCCGGATTGTGTCGAACTGACGGTGGCCGTGGACTCGCCCGGCTGCATGGTCGTGACGAATCGCGAAACGAACAGGCCGGTGCCGGCGGCGTCGAGCGCAAGGCCGCGAGTGTTGGTTCCGATCCATGCCGAGGCTAGCGGATCGAGCGTGGACGTGCTGATGCGCATGACCTGGCCCGTCGTCTCCATTGCAATGTAGGCCGACGAACCGTCGGAGGACATCACGATGCCATGTGGTCTGGATCCCATCGGCAAGGCGAACGCGCCCACGACCGAGAGCGACCCCGTATCGATCATCGTGACCGTGGCAGACGCCTTGTTCGTGACCCACATCCGGCCGTCGCCGGCCAGCGCGATATTGCGCGGGGAGTCGCCGACGCCGATCTCTGCCAGCCGCGCGCGTGATGCCCCGTCGAAGACCGACACCGAATTGTTGTCCTGGTTGACCATCCACATGCGGAACGCGCCACCGGCGCGAGGCTCGACGGCCAGTGCAGATGAAGAGACCGGCTTGCCCGTCGTTGCCGCCAGCCGCACCGATTGCAGGTATGAGTACTGGCCGGTGCTGCCGACGTTGTTCTTCGCCGTCACCGTCACGACATAGGCGCCCGGTGCCAAGAAGGTGTGCTGAGCGGTTCCTGAAGTCGACCAGGCCGTGGCCGCGCTGCCGTCACCGAAGTTCCAGCTGTACTGGATGCCGGTGCCGCTGGCCAGTGCCGAGAAGCCGGCGGAGACTCCGGCCACGCTGGCCGGTGCGGGCGCATCGCCGGCGGGCGCCACGATGACCGAACTCACCGCTGCGGTGACCGTCCACGTGAAAGTGCGCGATGCCGTGTTGACACCATCGGTGGCGGTGGCAGTGACCGTGTACGAGCCTGACGTCGAGGGCGTTCCGGAAATCAAGCCCGTGGCGGCATTGACGGCCATCCCTGGTGGCAGCCCGGCCGCGTTGTACGTGAGCGTGTCGCCATTCGGATCGCTCGCGCTCAGCTGGAGGGATGTGGCCTTGCCGGCCTCCGAACTCGGGTTGGCAGGTTGCGCGAGGACGGGCATCACGGCGGCGTTGAGTGCGGGCGCGATGTTCATGCGGATGATCGGCGCCACCGACGGGACACCGGCGTCGTCGATGGCAAACAGCATGTAGTGCCCGGGCGGTGCATGGCCGGCCACCGTCGGCATCTGGACGGCGAGGCGGTTTCCTTGTCGCACGAATGTCAGTTCGAGGAATCGCTGCTCCGTGTTGAAACTGTGCGTGACCGCGCCGGTCTTGATCATCGTGACGCGGCTGATGGGGCGCGAGCTGGCAATGTCGACCCAGACCGTGGCACCGATGTCGGTCACGGTGGGCGCGCCGCTGATCACCGGGCGTGTCGCCAAAGTACCGGCGCTCGTGAAGAGGTACGACGGGTAGTACATCTCCATGTTCGTATTGACCAGCGGGCCGGGCGCGCCGCCGCCGCCGACCATCACCGAGCCGTCGGGCATGAGGAGCGACATGGAGTGATAAAGGCGCGCAAGACTTCCGCTCGCGCCGACCTTCCAGGTGCCCGTGACGGGGTCCCAGATCTCGGCCGAATTGTTGACGTCCGTCAGCGTGTTGTAGACCCGGCTGCCGCCGGTGGCCAGCACGGTGCCGTTGGGGAGGATGGCGGAGTTGACCCAGCTGCGCTGGCTCGACATGGCCTGGGTCGGCGTCACGACGGGCGATCCGCCTCCCGAGAAATCGATCACCAGCGCCTGGTTCGACGTGCCACCGAACTGAAGCACCTTTCCAGGCCGGAACTGTGCCGCCGACGAGTCCTCGCCGCGCGTGGCATTGAACCCACCCGCATAGGTCTGGGTGCCGGTGCCGGCCGTGTCCCAGTAGTACATGGCACCGAACACGTCGAAGCCGAACACGCGGCCATCGGCAGCCACGAAATTGCGCGGGAAGTTCCAGGAATAGGTCGAGGTGTCGGGCGAGAGCTGCCGGTACTTTCCATCGAGGCCGCGAACGTCGGCGCGGTCCGCACCACCTTGTCCACCCTGAACCAGGACTTCACCGTTCAGCAGCACGGTGCTGGTCCCGTACCAACGTGGCCGGCTCATGCTGTTGCCCTTGACGAGCGTATTGTCGGAAGGGTTGAAGAACGTCGTGTTGGAGTTGCCGACGTTCAGGGCGGTGGTGCCATTCCAGACGTCACCGCCCGAGATCGACACCCCGGATCCGCTAGGCAGCTGCACGACCGATGCGCAGAAGATGTCGGTTGCAGTCTGATTGGGCAGCGTCAGGTGGCTGCTCGGCCCCGTGCCCAGTGAGGGGTCCCACACGTCGTAGATGAAGAAGCCCGTCTGCTTGCCGGTTTCTGTCGTGCCGAAGCTCAGCACGCGCCCGTCGGTCAGCAGCACCGAGTGGAGCGGGATCAACGGCCAGTCATTCACCGGGCCCCACATGCCGTTGACATACGCGTTTGCCGGTATGGCCGCACCACCGCCCAGGCCGATCAACTTGGGCTGCTCGCGCGACACCGCGTCACCGCCGGCACCACCACCGCCGCAGCCCACGAGGCTAGCTACGCCGATGAGCAGTGGGATCCAAAGCGGCAGCCGGTGGCGGAGGGAGCGATGCGATGCGGTCATGGGGGCCCGAGGAAAGATGCGCAGGTGACGGACCATGCCGTCGCCGAGTGTTCATCGAATTGCCTAGCAGTCACCCCGAACTTGGTTCGGTGTGATTTCAGCTGAGACACTATTTTCGCTGCCTTGGCATCGGTGTCACAACTGATATAGGTCACGTATCCAATCGTGGCCCCCCCACATCGGGGGGCGCCGGCACTTTCACGTAACAGGGAGAAACCTTTTTGGCGTGAATGTTTCACGATCTGCCCGGAAGGGCCGAATATTCATCCGACAAATTGGTTCAGGTATTTCGCGCGGGAGTGCGTCCGGCCCCTTCTTCCGTGCCGGCCGTGCGAGTTACGGTGCGTAAGGGCTGTGACGCTTGCGGCTTGCCACTGAAGTTTGATTGGATTTCCGTCGAAACTAACCGATGTTGATGCAAGCAGCCCCATTTCACCCAAGGTTTGATGTGCGGGGCAAGACAAGGCGAGATGACGATTCCGACAATATCTGAACGTGGTTCCTTTGGCAGCGCGAAAGTCGCGCGATCAGTCATTGGCATGTGTTTGATGGCTTTCTTGGCTGCCTGTGGAGGCGGAAGTGGCGGCAGTACGGAGCTTCCATCCTCCAACGGCACGGCGCCAGCGACCAGCGATCCATCGCCGGCTCCGTCGGCCACGGCGCCGGCGCCCCAGCCGGTAACGAGTTCGGAGCCGGTCGTGTCCGGAACGTCCGGCTCGTCGGGAGGATCGCCCGCGCCGGCGACCGGATCCAGTCAATCGCCCGCCGCGGCTCCTGCGGCGCCGACGACGAGTCCAACATCGGGCAGCGCAAATGCAGGATCGGCATCCACGGTGGCCGCGACCACCTTGGTCACCGGCAGCCCGACAGCGCGGGCTGATGCGGCGCGCTTCATCGCGCAGGCGAGCTTCGGCCCGACCGACCGGGACGTCGATCGTGTGATGGCCATTGGCTACGGGCCGTGGATCGACGAGCAGTCGACCAGGTCGACCGCACTCGCGCGCACGTACGTCGAGCGCATGAAGACGCTCAATGGCACCGTCGGCAGGGGTGACGTGACCAACGCGATCTGGAACCTGATGCTGACGAGTGACGCCCAACTGCGCCAGCGCGTGGCATTTGCGCTGTCTGAAATCTTTGTCATTTCGCTCGACGACGGCGGCATCCACAGCGAGCCACGCGCGGCCGCAGCCTACTACGACCTGCTCGCTGCCAAGGGCCTCGGCAACTTCCGTACGCTGCTGGAATCCGTGGCCCTGAACCCGCTGATGGGGCGCTATCTATCGCATCTGGGCAACCAGAAGGCCAATCTCGTCACGGGCCGCGTACCGGACGAGAATTTCGCTCGTGAGGTGATGCAACTCTTCACCATCGGCCTGTATGAGCTGAACCTGGACGGCACGCTGCGCCGCGATTCCGGTGGTCGTCCGATCGAGACTTACGGACCGGATGACGTGGCCGGCCTGGCCAAGGTGTTCACAGGCTGGAGCTGGAGCTGCCCGACGTTCCCGGCCGACCAGTGTTTCCTGGCCAACTCGCCGACTGGACTGAACGACGCGGACACGGCGCTGAAGTCGATGCTCGGGTATCCGAAGTACCACAGCACCGATGAAAAGCGCTTTCTCGGCGTGACGATCCCGGCCCAGTCCACGGCGAATCCTGGCGCCAGTCTCAAGGTGGCGCTGGACACGCTGTTCAATCACCCGAACGTGGGCCCGTTCATCGGCAAGCAGCTGATCCAGAAGCTCGTGTCGAGCAATCCGAGCCCGCAGTACGTCGCCGCCGTGGCCGCCGCGTTCAACAACAACGGGGCGGGCGTTCGGGGCGACATGAAGGCCGTGCTCAAGGCGATCCTTCTCCACGCCGAGGCGAGAACCACGAGCACAACCTCAGGGAAGGTGCGTGAGCCCATCCTTCGCCTCACGGCGTTTACGCGGGCATTCCCGTTCCGCTCGATCTCGGGCAATTACATCGTCGGCGCAACGACCGACGCTGCACTGCAGCTGAATCAGACGCCGTTGAGTGCACCCTCGGTCTTCAACTTCTTCCGACCGGGCTACGTGGCGCCGGAGTCGCTCGCCGCTGCGCGCGGCATGGTGGCGCCCGAAATGCAGCTCGTCGGCGACACCTCGGCCGCCGGCTTCGGGTTTTTCATGCGGCAGACCATCGAGCGGGGCGTCGGCCAGACAGGCACCACGGGCACCCGCGACATCCAGCTCGACTACAGCGCAGAGCTTGCGCTGGCAGACAAGCCGGCCTCCTTGGTGGCGCGTCTGAACGAGCGCCTCTGCTACGGCACGATGCCTTCGACAGTGGCGACCGCCATCCAGGCCGCCATCGAGAAGATCGCGATCCCCGCACTTGCATCCGGCGGCACGAACCAAGCGACGGTCGACCAGCAAAAGCGCAAACGCGTCAATGCCGCCCTTCTGATCACCATGCTCTCGCCCGATTTCATCGTGCAGAAGTGATGAAACGAGCCCCCCAGACCATGACTTCTTCTGCTTCGTCCCGACGTTCCTTCCTTCAGCAGGCGGCCTCGATGTCCGTGCTGGGCGCCGGCGCGCCGCTGGCGCTCAACCTGTCAGCCATTGGCGCCGCCGCCGCACAGACGGCGTCCGACTACAAGGCCCTCGTCTGCGTCTTCCTTTATGGCGGCAACGACGCCTTCAACACCGTCCTGGCCACCGACGCCACGTCGTGGCAGAACTACGTGGCCGTGCGCAAACAGGCACCCGACCCGATCGCTTTGCTGGCACCCGGGACCGCAAAATCGTCTTCGGGCGCTGCGGGCTCACCAGCGCGGTTGGGTGGCGTGTTGCCCATTTCGCCGCGCAACGCACAGGGCCGATCTTTTGCGTTGCACCCGGTCCTGGGTGAAATGCAAAGGCTCTTCACCACCGATCGCAGAGTCGCCATCGTGGCCAACGTCGGGACGTTGGCCATGCCGACGAGCAAGGCGCAATACAAGCTGGCCTCGCACCCGAAACCGCCCAAGCTGTTCTCCCACAACGACCAGCAAAGCATCTGGCAGGCGTTCGAGCCCGAGGGCGCGGCCAATGGCTGGGGAGGCCACCTGGCCGACCTGTTTGCCAGCGCGAACAGCCGGTCGATGTTCAGCGCCGTGTCCATCGGCCTGTCCGCACCCTGGCTCTCCGGGGTCTCGACGAGGCCTTACCAGATCGGGTCTGCGGGCACGATCCGCTACCCCGTCGATACGAATGGCAGCATCTACAACTCGGCCGAAGTCGGCGACACGCTGATCCGACTGGCCACGACGAACGCCACGGGACACGTGCTGGCCGGGGACATGGCGGCCACGGCGCGCCGGTCGGTCGACGCCGAGGCGGCGCTTCGGAGCGTGTTGCGGCCTGCCGGCGAAGCACCCTGGGGCACGCCTGCGTCCAGCTACAGCCAGCTCAACGATGCGCTGCTGAAGTATGTCAACCCGCTGACGGGCGCCTCCGATTCCAATCCGCTCGCCCGGCAATTGCAGGCCGTGGCGCGCATGATCCAGGCGAGCGGCTCGCTCGGCCTGCGTCGCCAGGTCTTTTTTGTCGGCATCGGCGGTTTCGACACGCACAACGAGCAGAACGCCAATCACGCCAAGCTGATGGCGCAATTGGCCGATGGCCTTTCGTACTTCGATACGGTCCTGGGATCGCTCGGCGTGCGCGACAAGGTCACCACGTTTACCGCCACCGACTTCGGCCGCACCTTCACGAGCAACGGCGACGGTACCGACCATGGATGGGGCAGCCACCAGTTCGTGATGGGCGGGGCCGTGCGGGGCGGTGACATCTACGGTGATTTCCCGGTCCTGGCGGCAAAGAACAAGGCGGACAACCACTTCGACGGCAGTCCGGACCAGTTGCTCAACGGCGTGCTTCTCCCGTCGATTTCCGTCGACCAGTACGGCGCCACACTGGCGCGCTGGTTCGGTATCGGCGATTCAACCCTGCCGGACATCTTCCCCAACCTTGCACGCTTCGACGCATCCACGCGCAACCTGGGCTTCATGGTCTAGGCGGCATAGGGATTCCAGTGGTTGCATGGTGTGTCCACGGCCCCGGGCCTGTGGGGGTGACACCGTCGGTTTCGTACGTTAGCCTGCAATGAAGCCGGGCCGCCGCGGCGGCCCATTCGTTTCAGCATGGATTCGATCGCTGCCTGCTGCGGATTCCCGCTGTGCGCTTCTTCTGGCGCATTGCGGTAGCGTAGAGGCCGTTGATCGTACGGAACACCATGATGGCCAGGGGTTGGATCTTTTGGCGGCGCCAGCCGCTCTTGGCGCTTGTCGCCATCGTCGTGACAGGCTGTGGTGGGGGTACGTCGGCGCCCGTGGTCAACCTGCCCCCGGCACCGGCGATCACGACCCCTGCCGACGGGACGCTCGTGCGCGCTGGTGAGACGTTGAGCGTGGCGGTCAGCGGCACGGATCCCGAGGACGGGACGTTGCCTGCCGCACAACTGAGCTGGTGGATCGACCTGCACCACGACGATCACGCGCACCCATTCCAGTTGCCGACGACGGGCTTCGGCATGTCGGTGTCGCTGCCGACGCGTGGCGAGACTTCGGAGAACATCTGGTACCGAATCCACGTGCGCGCAACCGACAGCGGCGGCCTGAGCGCCGAAGCATCACGGGACATCTTCCCGCGCAAGTCGAAGATGACGTTCGCCACGGTGCCGACGGGACTGCAGTTGACGCTGGACGGGCAAGCGGTCACGGCGCCGACCACCGTCGTGGGCGTGGTCGGCATGGAACGTGATCTTGCTGCGCCGGATCAGGACGCCGCCGGCAAGCGCTACCGCTTCGTCGGTTGGAGCGACGCGGGCAAGGCGTCGCATACCGTGTCGACCCCCGAAACCGATACGACGTACTCCGCAAACTTCGCCGAAATCGGCCCCGCGGCGAATGTCCCTCCGACCGTCGTGCTGTCGGCGCCAGGCACCGGTGCGCTGGGCCTGCCGATCGCCCTGTCTGCCGTGGCCAACGATGTCGATGGCACGGTGCAACAGGTCGAATTTCTGGATGGTTCAACGTTGCTGGGTACCGATGTCACAGCGCCCTATGGCCTGAACTGGACGCCTGTGGCGGCAGGTCCGCACACGTTGATGGCGCGCGCCACGGACAACACGGGCGCCACCGCGCTGAGCAAGGCGGTGGTCGTCAGCGTCACGGCCGCGGGTGACGCCTCGGCGCCGAGCGTGCAACTGTTTGCGCCGGCGAATCTGGCGGACGGGCTGAGCGGCACGTTGCTCCTGCAGGCAACGGCCAGCGACGATGTCGGTGTCGCCGCAGTGCAGTTCGAGGTCGACGGCGTTCGGGTGGCCGAGGACCTGCTCGCCCCATACACGTCCAGCGTCGACACCGCTGCCTATGCGAGCGGTCAACATGTGGTGCGTGCGCGTGCACGTGACGCCGCCGGAAATTTCTCGGCCTGGTCCACGTCCACCGTGCGCTTCGCGGGAGTGCGCGGCGCGCCGGCGGGATTCACAGTCAGCGAGGGGTGGGCATCGGGCGCGGGGTCGGGCACGGCGTTCGTGCAGGCGCCCGACGGGCGCTTCTTCGTGGCCGTTCAGGATGGCCGCCTTCTCGTGGTGAAGAACGGTGCGCTTCTCTCGAAACCATTCCTCACGGTGCCCGTCGACTCGACCGGCGAGCGGGGGTTGCTCGGCGTCGCGCTGCATCCGAATTTCGCGAGCAACGGGTGGTTGTACGTCTATCACACACGCATCAACGGCTCTCAGCGCAACAACCGCATCAGCCGGTTCGTCGCCAGCGGTGATGTCTCGACAGGCACGGCCATGGCCAGCATCGACCTGCCCAACGTCGACGCCACCAATCACAATGGCGGCGCCATGCGTTTCGGCCCCGACGGAAAGCTCTACGTGTCCGTGGGCGACAACGCGACGGGGACCAAGGCACAGGATCTCAATGACCCCTTCGGCAAGATCCTGCGCTTCAACGACGACCTCTCCATCCCGGCGGACAACCCGTTCTGCACGACGCCCGGCAAGCTGGCCTGTGCGGCATGGGCCTATGGTCTGCGCAATCCGTTCACATTTGCATTCCAGCCCGGTACCGGCCGCATGCATATCAATGACGTCGGGCAGAACACCTGGGAGGAAATCAACCTCGGCGCCGCGCGGGCCAACTATGGGTGGCCCGGATCCGAGGGTCCGAACAATGTCGGCGCGGGAATCACTGCGCCACTGTTTGCCTACCGGCACTCGAATGCGGTGCCGGCGGGGTCGGGTCTAGGCGGATTCTTCATCGGCAAGGCCATCGTTGGCGGAACGTTCTATCCGTCCAACGGGCCATTCCCGGTGACCTATCGGGGCAAGTACTTCTTTGCCGACTACGTGAATCGCTGGGTCGGCGTGCTCGACGTGGCGAATGGCAACGCCGCGTACGCCTTTGCCAACGTCAACCCCTTCGTGGTCGACATGCTCGTCGGAGTCGACGGGGCGCTATACGTGCTGGGGCGCAGCGTGCCGGACCAACTCGGCTTCGACATCGTGCGGATCAGCCCTTCCTGAGCAAGGCTTAGGGACGTTGCCCACTGTCATGGACAGGACACATGGCAGTTGGAGACTTCCGCAGACTTGACGTCTAAGGGAGATGCCGCATGCACGAACGAATCACGACTGTCCGGCGCGGGCTCGTCATCGGCAGCCTGCTGCTGGCGGGGTTGCGGATGTTTTCCGATGCCACGGGCTTGCCGACAGTCCTCCAGGAGTTGCCACCACAGGCGCTGGTGCAGATGCATCACCATGACACGCAATGGGCAGCCTGCGGCCTGTCGATCGTCGATGCCGAGTCGCCGCAACACTGGGCGGATCGCGGCATCGGCATGTTGTCGGATCCGTCACACTGCCTTCGACCACCCGCGTTCGATACGGTGGGTGGAAGTTGATGCCGGCAGACTGTTTCCGTCGGTGACGGCCCGCAGCAGGCCCGGGAGCCTCGGCGATACTCCGCGGCGAGCGGGCCGTCCGTTCGCATGCCGGAGCGGCATTGAAGTCCCGACTATCCCGCTGGATCGTTGGCGGTCTGTTGGCCGCGGGCCTCCTGGCCGCCTTTCTTCATGGGGTTGACCTGCGTGAACTCGGCACGACCCTGAGCCGAGCGTCACCCATGGCCTTGCTTGGCGTTGTCGGCCTGACCGGCGCCGCCTACTGGGCTCGGGCCTGGCGGTGGGGCGACTTGATGCAGCCCATCGTGGTCGTTCCGCAGCGCGATCTGCTGTCGGCCACGGTGCTGGCATTTGCATCGAGTCTGGTCGTGCCGCGGTCGGGTGAGATCCTTCGCCCCTGGCTGATTTCGCGTCGGCACGCGATCACGCTGTCTGCCGGCTTCGCCACCATCGTCATCGAGCGTCTCGTGGACCTCATCTGCGTCGTGCTCATGTTCACGGCCTATCTTTTCGTGCTCCCGCGGCCCGCATCCGAAGTCAGCACGAAGTGGGTCGAATCTCTTCAATATGGCGGCGTCGTGGCCGGCGCGGGCGCCTTGGTGCTGTTGGCGGTCTTGCTGGCCTTCCATGCCAATGCCGAAGGCACGGTAGCGGGAATCGAGCGCCTGTTCAGGCACGCACCGCATTGGATCTCCTCCCGTGTCGGATCCGTACTGCATTCGTTTTCCGATGGCCTGGCCGTCCTGCGAGCGCCCTGGGGCCACCTCGGCTTGATCGCGCTGCAGTCCGTCGTCGTGTGGCTGTTGACGGCCGCCAGCCTGCATCTGGTTCAGGTCGCCTTTTCCATCGACCTGCCATTCCATTCGGCATTCCTCATCATCGCTTTCCTCGTCGTCGGCGAGTCGATTCCCACGCCCGGGCTCATCGGCGGCTTCCATGCCTTCTATCTGCTGGCATTGGTGGAGGTCTACGGCGTCGACAGGACCACCGCTGCCGCCGCCGGCATCACGGCCCATGCGCTTACCAACATTCCGGTGCTCGCCGCCGGTGCGGCGCTGCTGGGTCGCGAAAGTCTGAGCATGGGCAAGGTAGCCGAAGCCGTCCGCACGGAGCCCGAGGGCTGACCCCTCAGTTCGCACGGTGTGCGGTACGTTGCACATTCACGCTTTTGCCGCGACGCAGCATCGCGCCATCGTCAGACGGTGCGTGGGCTGCCGCAAAATCATCGACGACTAGAATCCTGCGGTTCGCGTCGGCTGTCCGGACAGTGGTTCCCCTGTTGAGGCGGGCCGCCTGCGAGCGTGCAGCCGCGCCGTTGCCGCCGCCCACCGTACCCAATCAAGATTGAACAAGCCCATGAAGATCCCCGTGCAACCTGTCGTCATGGCAGGCGGCTCTGGAACCCGGCTTTGGCCGTTGTCCAGGGCCGGCTATCCGAAGCAGTTCCTGGTTCTCTCTGGAACGACCAGCCTGCTCCAGCAGTCCGTCGAGCGGATGTGCGGACTGGACGCGCCGGATATCGAAGTTGCGGCGCCACTGGTCGTCGGAAACGAAGAGCACCGCTTTCTGGTCCTTGATCAGTTGCGCGAGATGAAGGTCGAGCCCAAGGCCGTGGTTCTCGAGCCAATGGGCCGAAATACCGCTCCAGCGTTGACGCTTGCAGCGCTGCAGGCGGTATCGGACGGCACGGATCCCGTTCTGGTCATGACGCCCGCCGACCAGACAGTCACCGACACACCTGCATTCACCGAGGTGCTCCGTGCTGCGGTCCGTCTCGCGGCCAGCGAAGGCCGCATCGTCATCTTGGGCATCACGCCCGACCGACCCGAGACCGGTTTCGGCTATGTCCAGGCCCAGGCCGGCGACGGTGCACCGGAGGTCGTGCGCTTTGTAGAGAAGCCGGACGCCGACACGGCCCGCCGCTACCTGGCCGAAGGCAATTACTACTGGAACGGCGGCATGTTCGTGCTGCGCGCGTCGGTCTGGCTGGCGGCTCTGCAACGCTTCCGGCCGGACATCCTGGCTGCGACGCAGGCCGCGTTTGCGGCACGCACCCACGATGCGGTCTTCATCCGACCGGGCAAGGCCGAGTTTGCGGCGGTGCCGTCGGAGTCGATCGACTATGCCGTGATGGAGAAGTGCCCCGGCTCGCTCGCGCAGACCGGCATCGACCTGCGCATGTTGCCGCTTTCCGCCGGCTGGAACGACCTGGGCGCATGGGAGGCTGTCTGGCAGGTGGCTGCCAAGGACTCCAGCGGCAACGTGGCGCAGGGCGACGTGCTGCTCGACGACAGCACCGACACGCTCGTGCACGCGACGAGCCGGCTCGTGAGCGTGATCGGATTGCACGATGTCGTCGTGGTCGAAACGCCCGATGCCGTGCTCGTCAGCGACCGCGCTCGCAGCCAGGATGTCAAGAAGGTGGTTGGTGCGTTGGGCAACGCGCAACGCGGCGAACATCAACTGCATCGCAAGGTCCATCGTCCTTGGGGCTGGTACGACAGCATCGACCATGGCGAGCGTTTCCAGGTCAAGCGCATCATGGTCAAGCCAGGTGCGAGCCTGAGCCTGCAGAAGCATCACCATCGCGCCGAGCATTGGATCGTCGTCAGTGGTACCGCCGAAGTGACCAACGGCGACCAGGTGATCCTGCTGACGGAGAACCAGAGTACCTACATCCCGCTGGGGCAGGTGCACCGGCTCGCCAATCCGGGCAAGGTGCCGCTCGAGATCATCGAGGTGCAATCGGGCAGCTACCTCGGTGAAGACGATATCGTCCGTTTCGAAGATACCTACGGCCGCAGTTGATGCGCGCCGCAGACCACCCATGACCACGTCTCCAAATTCAAGCACCAAGCCACCGCGTATCTTCGTGACCGGCCATCGCGGCATGGTCGGGTCGGCCATCCTGCGCCGCCTCGAGGCGGGTGGGCATGCCGACCTGATCGTGCGCAGCCGCAGCCAACTCGACCTGCTCGACCAGGTCGCGGTGCATCGATTTCTCGCCGAGACGAAGCCCGACTACATCTTCATCGCCGCCGCCAAGGTCGGCGGCATCCAGGCGAACAACCAGTACCGTGCGGACTTTCTGTACCAGAACCTGCAGATCCAGAACAACCTGATCCACGGGGCCCACCTGGCCGGGGTGCAGCGCCTGATGTTTCTGGGTTCGAGCTGCATCTACCCGCGCGATTGCCCGCAGCCGATCAAGGAAGACTATCTGCTCACCGGGCCGCTCGAACCCACCAACGAGCCCTATGCCATCGCCAAGATCGCCGGCATCAAACTCTGCGAGAGTTACAACCGCCAGTACGGGCGGCAGTACATCAGCGTGATGCCGACCAATCTGTACGGGCCCAACGACAATTACGACCTCGCGAACAGTCATGTGCTGCCGGCGCTGCTGCGAAAGGCGCACGAGGCGCGCGAGCGTGGCGATTCGGAATACGTGGTGTGGGGAACCGGTACGCCGCGCCGGGAATTCCTGTATGTGGATGACCTGGCTGACGCCTGCGTCCACCTGATGGACGCAGGCTACGACGGGCCATTGGTCAATATCGGCACCGGCGAGGACGTCACCATCCGCGAGCTTGCCGAAACCGTCATGCGGGTGGTCGGTTTCAAGGGGCGGACCGTCTTCGACCACACCAAACCCGACGGCACGCCGCGAAAGCTGCTCGACGTGAGCCGCCTCGCGAGTCTGGGCTGGAAGGCCCGGGTGGGCTTGGCCGACGGCATCGCCCGCGCGTACGCCGCAGCACCTTTCCACACTGCATCTGCAACCTGAACGACGCGAGCACCGAGATGACAACGAACCCCAAGACCGCCCTCATCACCGGCGTCACCGGCCAGGACGGCGCATACCTCGCAGAACTTCTGCTCAGCAAGGGCTACACGGTGCACGGCATCAAGCGCCGTTCTTCGCTGTTCAATACCGACCGTGTCGACCACCTGTACCAGGATCCGCACGTCGACCACCAGCGTTTCACGCTTCACTATGGTGACCTGACCGACAGCACCAACCTGATCCGTATCGTGCAGCAGGTGCAGCCCGACGAGATCTACAACCTCGCGGCGATGAGCCATGTCGCGGTGAGTTTCGAGGAGCCGGAGTACACGGCGAACGCTGACGGCATCGGCACGCTGCGGCTGCTCGAGGCCATCCGCATTCTCGGTCTGACCAAGAAGACGCGCTTCTATCAAGCGAGCACCTCCGAGCTTTACGGCCTGGTGCAAGAGATCCCCCAGAAGGAAACCACGCCTTTCTACCCGCGCAGCCCCTATGCGGTGGCCAAGATGTACGCCTATTGGATCACGGTGAACTACCGCGAGGCCTACGGCATGTATGCCTGCAACGGCATCCTCTTCAACCACGAGAGCCCGGTGCGTGGCGAGACCTTCGTGACGCGCAAGATCACGCGCGCCGTTGCGCGCATTGCACTCGGTCTGCAGGACTGCCTGTACCTCGGCAACATGAGCGCGCTGCGCGACTGGGGCCATGCGCGCGACTATGTTCAGATGCAATGGATGATGTTGCAGCAGGAGCAGGCCGACGATTTCGTGATCGCCACCGGCGTGCAGTACAGCGTGCGTGAGTTCGTGCAGCGCGCCGCCGCAGAGCTGGGTGTGACCGTCGAGTTCCGGGGTGAGGGCGTGGCTGAGACCGGTGTCGTGACCAAGGTCGAAGGTACACGGGCAAAGTGCAAGGCCGGCGACGTGATCGTGCGCGTGGATCCGCGTTATTTCCGCCCGACGGAGGTGGAGACGCTGCTTGGAGATCCCACCAAGGCGAAGACCAAGCTCGGCTGGACGCCCACGACGACCTTCGAGGAACTCGTGCGCGAGATGGTCGAGAGCGACTACACCTCGGCCAAGCGCGACAGCATGGTCAAGCTTGCGGGCTTCCAGGCCTACGATTACCACGAGTAATCCCGCGCTGTTCGGCGTACTGCTGCACCAGCTCTCGTGCTGGCAGCTGTCACGAGCCGTAAGAGGTGTGCGACTGAGTGCCAGCAGGTCAATCTGAAGGCATCGGACTCCGACAATCCAGACATTGAACCTGCCTGCATGGCAGGCGGGTCGCGGATCTGTCGGAGTGTGAGTGATGTCGTTGGGTGATCGGTTTGAATTGAATCAGGTGCTGGCCGTGTGGGCGCGCCATTGCGGTCTCGTCTTGATCGCGGGCACGGCACTGCTGAGCGCATGCGGCGGTGGGCACGACGCAGGGATGGACGCTGCCTCCACTGCCTCCACTGCCGCCACTGCGGCCGCGTCCGACGAGGTGGCGGTTGCCGATGCGCCCGTCGAAATGCCGGTGGATCTGTCAGGCGCGGACATCGCCTTTGCACCGAAGAATCAGCCGGTAGCTGGTGACGATGCGCTGGCCGAGGCGACGAACGCCGCGGCTGCAGAATCGACCGCGTTCGCGACCGAGCGTGAGCACGCGATGGCTGTCGCGACAACGGCCGTTGCAGGGCCGGCGCCAGCAACGGCCGGCGCCATTGGCAAATTTGCGATCCGCCACACCTTCCCGGGCATTGAGGTCGCATCCACGCCCATCAGCCTCGCGTACCTCAACTCGACGCCCGCCGGATCGGTGGGGCGAATCACGAATGTCGGTGGTCATCTGTCGGTCGGCGGAAAGCGGATCAGGCTGTACGGCATCAACATGCCCGTGGGCGCCTTCATGCCGAGCAACAGCCACGCCAAGGTCATCGCAGCGCGCCTGGCCAAGGAAGGTTTCAATGCCGTTCGGATCCTCGGTTTCGACCGCCTGCTCGCGAAGCCGGATACGTACACGGTGTCGTATCTCCAGCAGGGCGTGCTCAACCGCAATCACACGCTGAATCCGCTGGCGATGGACAAGCTGGACTTCTTCGTCGACCAGCTCCAGCGCGCAGGCATCTATGTGTCCTTTCCCCTGCATTCGAGCAGGACGTACCTGCAGGCCGCGGACTGCATCGACTATTGCGAAGGGCTCGACAACTACCTGCCGAGTCTGGTCCAGTCGCAAAAGGACTTTGCCGCAGCCTTCGTGAATCACGTGAATCCGTACACGGGCAAGGCGTATCGTGACGACCCCGGCGTGTTTGCGTTCGAGATCAACAACGAGAACTCGCTTACCCACCGGTGGTCGGTCGGCGTGATCGACCGGTACGTGACCGAGGCAGCGTATGCGACCAAGTATGGCGCCCCGCTTCAGAACCTCTGGCGCGCCTGGGTACAACGCAAGTACGGCAACGTCGCGGCCGCAGGCACGGCGTGGGGCCACGCTCTCGGCAACTGGACGGACGTGGCGGTGCCGCTGCGTTCACAGCGCGCCACGCTCCAGACCACGCGATACCGCGACTGGATGGATTTCATGGCCGAGACCGAGTCCGGCTACAAGCAGCAGATGTCGACCCACCTCAGGTCGACGCTCAAGGTGACCTCGCTCGTCTACGGTACGCAGTCCAGCTACAACCAACCGTTCAGCCGTGATGGCATGGACATGGGCGACCTGCATGTCTATTTCGGCGACATGGGGACCAAGACCGGACTGATCAACTCACCGCGCAACGGATTCCCGGTCTACGAGATACAGAACAAGTCCGCCGTGGATTTTGCGGACGTCAAGGATGCGGGCCTTTACGGCATCTTCGAAGACAAGATGCTCGGAAGGCCGAACATCATCACTGAATATGCCTACCGCGACGGCAACCAGCACGCGGCCGAGGCAGAGCCGTTGATGGGCGCGTTTGCCGGTTTTCAGGATCTGGATGCGCTGTTCCTCTTCAACTATCACGGGATGAACCTGAACACCGTGGCCCAGACCTACCCCGGCTGGTACAACATGACCGTGAATGCGGTCACGCGCGTGGCGACGGCCCTCGCGTTCCGCCGCGGCGATGTCGATGCGGGCGAGCCGCAGGTATTGAAGAAGACGCGGCAATCGTTCCTGGAGACGATCGCCAAGACGAAGTCGACCCGCGTATCCAACTTTCACTTTGGCGGCAACGCGCGCGCGCCCTACACACGCAACGTCTACACGCAGGTGGTGGATTCCCCTGCCCAGGAGCAGATCGTCAAGGGTGGCGATGCAGTGAACGGCGCCTTCACGACGACCACCGGCCAGATCTCCTGGCGCCCGCTGGACAGGATCACGGTTGACACACCGCGCTCGAAGATGGCCATCGGCCGCTTCACCAACGATGTGGTGCGCCTGGGTTCCGACGTGGTCGTCACGGTGGGACGGACGATGAACAACTATGCCGTCATGTCGCTGGCGTCGTTGAACGACAGCGAGGTGCTGCCATCGCGCCGGATGTTGTTCTCGATTGCCGGGCACTTCACGGTGCAGGGTGAATATCCGCGCAAGCCCGGTGACCGGCGCTTCTCCTGGGGCAACGACGTGCCCCGCATCGAAGCCGTGCCGGCAACGGTTCGAATCACGACGAGTGCCAATCTGGTCGTGACCGCGCTCGATGCCACGGGTGCCCGCAAGGCCAAGGTGCCGGTCACGCGCATCGGCTCGCAACTCGAGTTCGTCACGGGCCCGGCCTATGACACGGGCTGGTACCTGATCGAAGACGCGTCCGGCGCCGGTGCTGCAACTGCGGTGACGGCCATCGCGCCTGTCACGACCACCGCGCCGAGCGCGACGACGACGGCACCGGTGGTCGTCGCGTCTGCCAATGTCGCGCCTACGGTGGCGCTGTCGGCGCCGGCCTCGGCAACGCTGGGAGTGCCCGTCAATCTGGTCGCAGCCGCGAGCGATGCGGATGGTCTTGTCGCGCGGGTTGAATTCTTCGACGGTACAACCTTGATCGGCAGCGACACCACCAGTCCGTACAGCGTGAGCTGGACCGCGGCATCGACGGGACCACACGGCATCACGGTGCGTGCGATCGACAACGCCGGTGCGAGCAAGACGTCGGCAGTGACCAGCGTGAATGTCGCTGCGGCACAAACCGCATCCGCCGCGGTCGCGAGCAAGAACGCAAACGGCCTCAAGGCGGAATATTTTGCGAATGCCAACCTCGCGGGGGCACCGACGTTGACGCGGGTCGAAGCGCCGACCTTTGAGTGGGGGACCGCTTCGCCAGCTGCCGGACTCCCTGCGGACTATTGGTCGGTTCGCTGGACAGGATATGTCGTCATCCCCAAGACGGGCACCTATACGTTCCAGGTGATTGCGGACGACGGTGCTCGGGTTCGCATCAACGGCAGTCAGATGGCCAACGATTGGACGCACAGCGGCAATCTTGCCTACACGGCCAAGCCGGTCACCCTGGCGGCGGGCACCCGATTGCCCGTGACACTCGAGCATTACGACGGAACGGGTGGATCCACATTCAAGCTGCGCTGGAAGACGCCCGAGTCCGGTGCGTATTGGCCCGATGTACCGCTGGAGCAACTGGTCGCAAACTGACGCGATTCGATGCAGGCGGGTGTAGCGGCTCCAGAACGGCGCTGCTGTCGGGCGGGACACCCGTCTCTTTTCAAGCGACGATGCGCCGCGCCAGTTCGCAAGTCGATGCCGCGCTGGAAGGCGATGGGCACGTGTGAGCGGTACCGTCGTGGACGGTGTGGCGAAATTCTGGCGCACCGCGCACCGCGAACCGCAAAGTAGCGTGAGCCCATCGTGCTGCGACTCGAGCCGTCGAGCTCGTTGACCGGCGGCGCGCAGAGCGACGCCCAGCAAGCTGGCGATGCATCTTGCGTCAGGCGCCATTTGCGCACTGGCCACGACATGGGCCACGCACTTCTGGCTGGCGATTTTGCGCAGTGGTCAGCGAATCTGGAATGCGGCGTCGCACCCCGCGCTGCACGCGGAGCCTCACCGCTATTACGGCCGAGCCCGCCATGATTCACAGGTTTGTCGCGCTTGGCGAGACCGCCGACCGGTTCGACTGCTTGGCGTCTCTTCGGCCACCGAAGTTGGGTCTGGTCCACCGACTTGACCTTGCCGCGGTAGATGGCCATGACCAGCGCATTCCCTTCGTCCACGCCACGGGACTTCGGGTCGACGACTGCTGCTTTGGGGCGGGTACCGATGTCCTGCAGTTGCGTGCCTGGATGCTCGAATTGCTCGGCACAAGGGGTGGCCCGTCGGCAGGGTTGCCCAAGAAAGCGCGAGCCCGCACCATCGCGCCTTGATTGAGCGTGTCGGACAGGCAGTGCCCTACACCGAGTTCGCAGGGCTTCCTGGAGTTGCCCTCTTCCTGGACTTGGCCGATGCCGTCGGCCTCGGGAGTGTGTAGTGCCCAGAGCTTGTTCCTGGTCTCCGGCTAGCGGTTCTCCGTCGGAGGGCCACAGCCTTGTCTTGCAACATGGTGTCCACGCTGAGCATCTCGAACGCGATAGTTTTCACAGCGCCCATCGATACGTACGATTCGACGGCGGGCGGTGAACAACCTCTCGGCGACGGCGCTGCATAGCAAGCGGCAATAGCGGCCGGTCTTTCTGGCGTTGCAGGGCAAGCGCAGTTCTTCGTGCGCCATGCGACTGTAGACCGGCAAGACCACGTTTTCGCTCCGACGGCCGCGGAATTCTTTGTGGCTCAGCGTGACGGCGCGTTTGAGGTAGGAGGGCGCGCAACCATCCGGCACAGCGGCAGATACGGTCGCCCGGAATGGCCAGGACGGCGACGACGCGCCGTGCCGTGGGGCTGAAGACACCGGTGTCCCGGACTGCACGAACCATTGCGGTCCCTTTGCGCCAGGATCGTCGCCAATGCGGTGTGGATCTCGGCCCTGGGCCTGCGTTCGGCCAGTTCCCACTGCGGCTGGCGCATGTCGATCATCGGCTCCAACCAGGCACGGGAACAGTCGTCGGTGGCAATCGACTGCGCTCGAAAAGCGCCCAGGATCCGATGTCGATCGGGCGAACTCCCGAGTTGTGCGCCG
>JAHECD010000222.1 GCA_024641945.1 Rubrivivax sp.
CCAACGAGCGCTTCGCGATCGCCGCGGCCGCGGCCGGGCTGGGGTTCTGGGACTTCGACGTCGCGCGCAACGCGACACGCTGGGACGACCAGATGTTCCGCCTGTTCGGCCACGCGGGCGGCAGCGGAGAAGCGTCGCCCGACGCACTGTTCGACGACGCATTGCATGCCGACGACAAGGCCCGCGTCGAGAATCAACTCGCCCAGGCGCTCGCCGGCATCCGCCCGTTCGACGCCGAGTTCCGCATCGTGCGGCCGGATGGAGGACTGCGCCATCTGCGTGCCGTGGCACGCGTGACGGTCGACCAGCACGGCCTGCCGCTGCGCATGATCGGGGTCAACTTCGACGTGACCGACCAGCGCGGCGCCGAGACGCGCCTGCGCGAGGTTGCCGTCACCCTGCAGGCCGTGCTCGATGCATCGTCCGAGGTGGCCATCATCGCCACCGACGCGACCGGCCTGATCCGGGTCTTCAACCGCGGCGCCGAACGTCTGCTGGGCCTGTCCGCCGACGACGTGGTGAACCAGCTGCGGCACCTGGCCTTCCACGATCCGCAGGAAGTGCGCGAACGGCGCGACAGCCTGGCACGCAAGCTCGGCCGTGCGGTGCGTGTGGCCGAGGTCTTCGACGATCCCGAATGGCTGGGCCGGCCCCGCGAGTGGACCTACCAGCGTACCGACGGCCGGCGTGTGCCCATCTCGCTGATCCTCACGCCGATCGCCGCCGCCGGCGGGCAGCCGACCGGCTACCTCGGCATCGCACAGGACATCACCGACCGCAAGGCGGCCGAGCGCAGCCTGCTCGAGGCGACGTCCCGGGCCGAGGCGGCCAACCACGCCAAGAGCGATTTCCTGGCGAACATGAGCCACGAGATCCGGTCGCCGCTCAACGCGGTGCTGGGCCTGACCTATCTGCTGCGGCAATCGTCCCTGGACACCGAGCAGGTGTCGTACGTGGACCGCATCAAGCTGGCAAGCGACACGCTGCTGCTGACCATCAACGACGTGCTGGACCTCTCCAAGATCGAGGCCGGCGAAATGACCGTGGTGCGCGAGCCGTTCGCGCCGGGCAACGCCGTCGGCGACGTGGTGTCGGTGATGAGCGTGCCCGCGCAGAACAAGGGCTTGCCGGTGCGCCTGGTGCTCGACCCGGCCATGCCGCCGCGTGTGCTCGGCGACGGCGTTCGGCTGACCCAGGTGCTGAACAACCTGGTCTCGAATGCGATCAAGTTCACCCCGCAAGGCCACGTCGAGGTGCGCGCCGAATGGCGGCCCGACGGCGACCACCACGGGCTCCTGTCGCTGACGGTGCAGGACACCGGCATCGGCATGGACGCCGATGCGATGGCACGCATCTTCGAGCCCTTCGTGCAGGCCGACGGGACCACCACGCGCCGGTTCGGCGGCACGGGCCTCGGGCTGTCGATCGTCAAGCGGCTCGTCGAGTTGATGGGTGGCACGGTCGGCGTGCAAAGCACGCCGGGCCAGGGCAGCACCTTCCGGGTCGAGATCCCGTTCGAGACCGCCGGCGAGCACGACCTGCCGACCACCCGCGAGCAGGTGCTGGGGGCGGACGCGCTGGCGGGCCGCACGATCCTGGTGGTCGACGACAGCGACATCAACCGCGACGTGGCGCGGCGCATCCTGCAGCGCAAGGGTGCGAACGTGCTGCTGGCCGAAGACGGCGGGCAGGCGGTACAACTGCTGCGCCAGGAAGGCCCTCGGGTCGACCTGGTGCTGATGGACGTGCACATGCCGGTGATGGACGGCTTTGAAGCCACGCGCCGGATCCGCGACGAGTTGAAGCTGGAGCGCCTGCCGGTGCTCGCGCTGACCGCCGGTGCGACCACGCGCGAGCGCGACGCCGCGCTGGCCGCAGGCATGGACGAATTCGTGACCAAGCCGTTCGACCCTGTGCGGTTGCTGCACACGATCGTGCAGCGGCTGAGCATGGCGACGGCCCCCGTCGCGGCACCAATGAAGCCGCCGCCTGCCACGCCAATGAGCGCAGGGGACTTGCCACCAGACGCAGCGCAAAACGCCAGCACGTCTTGCAGCACGTGGCCCGAGATCGATGGCATCGACATGCCGGCGGTACGCGAGCGCATGGGCGAGAGCCTGTCGCTGTTCGGCAAGCTGCTGCACCGGCAGCTGGACACCACCCCGCGCCTCGTCATCGACGGCGACCTGACCGACGCGACAGTGCGCGCACAGGCCATCCAGACGGTGCACAGGCTCTGCGGCAGCGCCGGCACGCTCGGCATGGACAAGGTGCATGCGCTGGCAGCAAAGATGGAGGCGCACCTGCGTGACGAGCGCCTCGAACCGGCGCAGGCGCTGCAGGCGCCGATCGACGCCGAGCTCGAACGCCTTCGACAGGCAAGTGCCGCATTCCTGGCCGCGCAGGCCGCGCGCACCGAGACCGCGGTGTCACCGCCGGCTGCGCAAGCAGTCGCCGCAACCGATACCGAACGCGCCGCGATCGACGAGCTGATCGGCCTGCTCACCCGCCGCAGCCTGCGCTCCGGCACCGCGTTCGAGAAGATCGCGCCGCACCTGCGCACGCGCGTGGGAGAGGCCGCGTATCGTGAACTGCGCGAGCACATGGACCACCTGCGGTACGCGCCCGCCAAGGCGGTGCTGGAGTCGATTGTGGCGGGTGTGACGGGCTCGATGGGTGCAGCGGGCGTGACACTGGGTCAGCACAAACCGACGATTGCCGGTTGACGACACGTCGCGTTCGATCGGGTTCGGGTGCGCTGCCGGCTT
>JAHECD010000034.1 GCA_024641945.1 Rubrivivax sp.
CGAAAGCCTGGCCTGGTCGGCCTGGCGCACGGGCGACAGCTTCGGTTTTGTCGGCTGCGACGACGAGGTGCGGCGCGACTGGCTGCTGCTGCCCACGCGCCAGCGTGGTGCCGGGCTCGCTGTGGCGCAGCGGTTGCGCGGGTTCGAGCCGCAGGGGCGGTCGGCCGACGCACTTGCGAAGGCTGCCCGCCATCTACCGCACCGGCGGTCCCTCGTTTTCCTGGTGTCGGATTTCCACCTCCCGCTGTCGGCCGTCTCGGCCGTGCTCGCCGGCCTGGCGCAGCATGAGGTGGTGCCGGTCGTGTTGTGGCCGAGCGCGGAATTCGGCCTGACGGCGGCACATGGCCTGGCGCAGGTGCAGGACCCCGAAGCCGGCACGCGCGAATGGTTGTGGTGGCGCCCGCGCCTGGCCGAGCGTTGGCGTGCGGCGCATGCGGCGCGGCGTGAAGCGCTGCTGGCCACCTTCCATGCGCGCCGCGTCGAGCCGCTGTTCATCGAAGGCGGTTTCGACGCCGACGCCGTGACGCGGCATTTCCTGACATGACACGGCGCCTGCTCTGCGCGGCGGTCCTCGGCGCAGCAGCGCTGCAGGCGCTGGCCAACGACGCGGCGTCGGTCGAGACCGTGGAGCCGCGCGCCTTCGGCTACCAGGTGGGTGACGTGCTGGCGCGCCGTGTCATCGTGCATGCTGCCCAGGGCTGGCGCCTGGATGCGGCGTCGTTGCCGGTGGCGGGTCGACGTGGCGGGGCACTCGAGTTGCGCAGCGTGCAGACGCGGCAGGCCGCCGATGACGGCCAGGCAGGCGGCGGTTTGCGGTACGACATCGACCTGCAATACCAAGTCTTCATCGCGCCGCCCCAGGTCCGGACGATCGAGATCGCGCCGCTGAAGATCCGGCTCGAGAACGCGCAGCGAGAGCAGACGCTGCGCATCGAAGCCTGGCCGGTGACGGTGGCGCCGCTCGTGCCCGTGGACGCACCGGCGCGGCGCGGACTCGGCGACCTGCAGCCCGACGTCAATCCCCCGTTGATCGACACCACGGCGCCGCGTCAGCGGCTGACAGCGTACGCGGTGCTGGCGGCCTGCCTGCTCGCCGCGCTTGCCGTGCTCCAGTTCGGGCCGCCCTGGCGGGCAGCGCGAAACCGTCCGTTCGGGCGTGCCCTGCGCAAACTGCGCCGCCTGCCGCAGGATGTGCCGCAGGTGACATGGCGCGCGGCCTGTCAGACGATGCACGACGCACTCAACCGCACCGCCGGCCACGCACTGTTCGAGCGCGACCTCGACGCCTTCGTGCAGGCGCACCCTCGTTTTGCGCCGTTGCGTCCGGATCTGGTCAAGTTCCTGCACGCATCGCGGCGCGAGTTTTTCGATGCCGGGGCGGCGCCGCAGGAACGTGACGGCGCGTGGCTCACAGGGCTTGCGCGGCGCTGCCACGACGCCGAGCGGGGTCTCGCGTGAGCTTCGACGACCCGTGGGTGCTGGTCCTGCTGCCGCTGGCCGCGTGGCCGCTCTGGTCCGCGTCCGGCGCCGCATTGGTGAACGGCTGGATGGCCTATGCGCCGAAGGACGCCGCGTCGCGCGCCGTGGGCTGGGCGCTTCGGGTGGCGGCCTCTCTGGCGCTGGCGGCACTGGTTGCCGCGATGGCCGGGCCCCACCTGCCCGAGTACACCGTCAAGCGTGTCGGGCAGGGCGCCGAGATCGTGCTCGTGCTCGATCGCAGCCGCAGCATGGACCAGGGTTTCGCGCCCGGCGGCAGGGCCCCGCCGCCGGGCGGCAACACGCAGCAGACGCTCGATTACTACTTCAGCCAGAGCCCGGCGCGTCTGCGCGAATCGAAGGGCAAGGTGGCGCGTCGGCTGCTCGCCGACTTCACCGCAAAGCGCCCTGACGACAGTTTTGCCCTGGTCGTCTTCAGCACACTGCCCATGCGCGTGCTCGACTTCACGCAGCGCCAGGACGCACTGCAGGCGGCGATCGCCGCCGGCGATATCGGACGCGGGCTGTCGGAGACGAACATCGGTCTGGCGCTCGATGCCGCGCTGGCCATGTTCGATGCACGGCCGTATACGGGCTCGCGTATCGTCCTGCTCGTTTCCGACGGTGGTGATCGCGTCGATCCGGAGTCGCGCGAGCGCCTGGCGCGCACCTTGCGGAAAGAGCGCGTGTCTCTGTACTGGATCTACCTGCGTTCGGCCAACAGCCCCGGTCTCAAGGCCGGTGCAGACGACTCGCCGGACGCCATCAACAGCGTGCCCGAGCTCATGCTCAACCGTTTCTTCGAGTCGCTCCAGACGCCTTACCACCCGTACGAGGCCAGTGACGCGCAGGCGCTCGAGCGCGCGATCGAGGACGTGAACAGGCAGGAGAAACTGCCCGTCGTCTATGACGACCTGGTCCCCCGGCGCGAGCTGGCCCCCTGGCTGGATGGCCTGGCGCTGGCCTGTGTGCTGATGCTGCTGGCCGCGCGGCTGGCGCAGGTGCGGCAATGGGCCTGAGCCGTCGCACGGCGCTGCGCACCCTGCTTGCGGGGTTGGCGCTGCTGGCCGCGGCCGCCACGGTGGATTTGCTGCAGGTGCGGCGCGCGCACACGCTGAATGCCCTCATCGCGGCGGGCACGCCGCCCCAGGACGATGGGGCACAAGGGGTGCCGGAGGTGCGCTTTGCGCAGGCGCATGCCATCGCAGCGCGGGGCGATGCCGACGAGGCGGTCAGGCGCTACGGGCTGTTGCAGGACGATGCGCGCCTTGGTGCCGCCGCGCGCTACAACGGCGCGGGCCTGCTGCTGCGCCAGGCCCAGGCGCTCACCGATGCACAGCGCAAGGGCCAGTCGCTGGCGCTCGTCGAATTGGCCAAGGAGGGCTATCGCGACCTGTTGCGGCGCAACTCCGACGATTGGCCGGCGCGCTACAACCTCGAGCGAGCGCAGCGCATGGTGCCCGACCCGGAAGAGGCCGACGACGATGCGCTGGCGCCTCGCAAGGGCGCCGAACGCGCTGCCACGACGATGCGTGGTTATTCGCCGGGGCTGCCGTGAAGCGCTGGCAAAGCGTCGTCGTCTGGCTTCGCGCCGCGATGGCCGGGCGCGGTGAGGCCGTGCTGCTGGCCCTTGCCGCGCTGGCGCTGGGCCTGACCTTCCTGCAGCCGGGCTGGACAGGCCGGCGCGCCCTCTTCGACCACGTGGTCGTCCTCGACGTGACGCAGAGCATGAACGTCGAGGACGTGCCGCTCGGCGGGCGCAGTGTTTCGCGTCTCGTGGCCGCCAAGGAGGCGCTGCGCAGCGCGCTCGACGCACTGCCGTGCGGCTCGAAGATCGGCTGGGCCATCTTCACCGAGTACCGCAGCTTCTTGCTGGTGTCGCCGGTGGAGGTCTGCGCCAACCGCAAGGAATTGCGCAACGCCCTGGCCAACATCGACGGCCGCATGGCGTGGTCCGGCAACAGCGAAGTGGCCAAGGGCGTGCACAGCGGTTTCGACATCGCGAACAAGCTGCCGGGCAAGCCGTCGCTCGTCTTCGTCACCGACGGCCACGAATCGCCACCGTTGAACGCACGCCATCGCCCGCAGTTCGATGACCCGGTGGGCACCATTGCCGGGCTCATCGTCGGCGTGGGAGGCAGCCAACTCCTGCCGATCCCGAAGAAGGACCCGACCGGCCGGCCGCTCGGTATGTGGGCCGCCGACGAGGTGATGCAGTTCGACCCACGCAGCCAGGGACGCGGCGGCAGCGTGGGTGGCGAATCGATGGTCGAGTCCGCTGGCGAGACCGCGTTGCCCCCGGCGGCGGCCAGCCTCGGCTCCACACCCGGCAGTGAGCACCTGTCGTCGCTGCGCGACCCTTATCTGCGGCTGCTGGCGGCCGAGCACGGATTCGAGTACCACCGCCTGCGAACGCCACGTGGCCTGGCGGCGGCCATGCAGGCCCCCGCGCTTGCACGGCCCGTGGAGGTGCGGCGAGACCTTCGCGCGGCACTGGCCGCGTTTGCGTTCGTGCTGCTGCTGTGGCCGCAGGTCCGGCTGCTGTGGGCCACCCTGAGGCGCCGGCGATCGGCGTGGTGGGAAGGCCGTCGGCGCAGGCGCCCGGCTGCCGCGCCTGGCGCGCGGCGCACCATCGGCGCGTGATTCAAGCCGGGTTTCGCGCAGCGCGGTTGCCCGCCAGCAGCACGATGAGCGCGCCGGCGCCACCTTGCGGGCCACTGGCCTGCGCGAAGGCCATCACATCGCCTGATTGCGCCAGCCAGCGCTGCACCTTGGCCTTGAGCACCGGCTCGCGGCCGGGCGATCCCAGGCCCTTGCCGTGCACGACACGCACGCAACGCTGCCCGCGCTGTACTGCGCCGCGCACGAACGCAGAGAGTTGCTCGCGTGCTTCGTCGCGGCGCAGGCCGTGCAAGTCGATCTGGCCCTGGATCGACCAATGCCCCCGCCGCAGCTTGGTCACCACGTCGGGCCCGATGAGCGGCCGGCGAAAGCTCAGGCCGTCGTCGGTGAGGAGCAGGGATTCCACGTCGACCTCGTCCGACAGCGCCTCCTTCAATGCCGCCTGCTCGTCGCGCTCTCGTTGAACCGGGCGCGGCGCGGGACGCTTGCGGTGGATGGCTGCGCGGCCGGCATCGGGCACCCGCGTGACAGGGCCGACGGCGAGCGCGAACTGGTCACGCAGGCGCTGCTGGCGTGCCTGTTCTGCCGCCGCGGCGCGCGCGTGCTCGGCCTCGCGCTCACGCTGGCGCACGGCCTCGCGCTCGCGCGCCTTCATCGCCTGGGCCAGCGCGTCGAAATCCTTCAGGCGCATCGTCACAGCAGGCCCCGTTCGGCAAACGACACCACCACCCCGCGGCCGACCACCAGATGGTCGAGCACCCGCACGTCGACCAGCTGCAGCGCGCTCTTGAGCGAATGGGTCAGAAACTCGTCGGCGCGCGAAGGCTCGGCCGCGCCGGACGGATGGTTGTGCGCCAGCACCACGGCGCCGGCATTGCGTGCGAGGGCTTCCTTGACCACCTCGCGCGGATACACGCTCGTCTGCGCCAGCGTGCCGCGGAACAAGGTCTTCATCTCGATGAGCCGGTGCTGGCTGTCGAGGAACAGCACGGCGAATTCCTCGTGCGCGAGGCCTCCCATGTGCAGGGACAGGTACTGCTTGACCTTGTCAGGGGCGTCGAACACCGGCGTCGTCGACAACTGCTGCGCAAACGAGCGGCGCGCCATCTCCATCACGGCTGCGAGCTCGGCGCGCTTGGCGGGGCCGAGGCCCCTGATGCCACGCAGCGCCCCGGCATCGGCACGCAGCAGGCCGCCGAATCCACCGAACCGTCCGAGCAGCGCCTGCGCCATCTGCAACACACCCTGCCCGCGCACGCCCGTGCGCAGCAGCAGCGCCAGCAACTCGGCATCGGCCAGGCTGGCGGCGCCCAATGCGAGCAGTTTTTCTCGCGGCCGCGTGGCCGCCGGCAGGTCCTTCAGCGTCATGGTCGTGCGCAATGCGGGTCGGGTCGGTGCGGGGCGCCTAAAATCGAGTCCAGTCTATTCGTTCGTCCCGAATTCCGTCCTCCCCCATCCTCCCCCCCAACGGCGTGAACACCATTCAGGAGGGGTCTTTCCTGACCCTGCACTACCGGCTCACAGGCCCCGACGGGGCCGACGTGATCAATACATTCGCCGACAAGCCGGCCACGCTGTCTCTCGGTGCGGGGCAGCTCGCCCCGGCGATGGAGCAGCGTCTGGTCGGCCTCCCGGAGGGCACGCGCCAGGCTTTCGACCTGCCGTCCGGAGAGGCGTTCGGCGAACGCAATCCGGCGCTGCTGCAGCGCGTGAAGCTGGCGCTGCTGCACGACCTGGGCGACCCGGATGTGCAATACAACGTCGGCGACGTGGTGCAGTTCCCCACGCCCGATGGCCAGGGCGCCTACGCGGGCGTCGTGCGCGAGATCGGTGGCGACTGGCTTCTTTTCGACTTCAACCACCCGCTGGCCGGCCTGCCCGTCCGGTTCGAGGTCCATGTACTGGGGGTCCTGTGACGCAGCCGCCTGAAGAAGTGGTGCTGGCCGAGCCGCGGGGCTTCTGCGCCGGTGTCGACCGCGCGATCGAAATCGTCGAGCGTGCCATCGTCAAGCATGGCGCGCCGATCTACGTGCGCCACGAGATCGTGCACAACACCTACGTCGTCAACGACCTCAAGGCCAAGGGCGCGATCTTCATCGAAGACCTCGCCGACGTGCCACCCGGCGCGACGCTGGTGTTCAGTGCGCATGGCGTGAGCCAGGCCGTGCGGATCGAGGCCGCACGACGTGGGTTCAACGTATTCGATGCCACGTGCCCGCTGGTGACCAAGGTGCACGTCGAGGTGGCCAAGCTCGCGAAGGAAGGCTACGAGTTCATCATGATCGGCCACAAGGGGCATCCCGAAGTCGAAGGCACGATGGGCCAGCTGAGCAGCGGCATCTACCTCGTCGAGGACGTGGCCGACGTTGCCCGTGTGCAGCCCCGCGGCCGCATGCTCGCGGTGGTGACGCAGACCACCCTCAGCGTCGACGATGCGGCCGAGATACTGGCCGAGGTCAAGCGCATCTTTCCGCATGTGCGCGAGCCCAAGAAGCAGGATATCTGCTACGCCACCCAGAACCGTCAGGACGCGGTGAAGCTGCTCGCGCCCGCCGTCGACATCGTCATCGTCGTCGGCAGCCGCACCAGCAGCAACAGCAACCGCCTGCGCGAGCTGTCCGAGCGGCTGGGCACGCCGTCGTTCATGGTCGATGCGGCCGACGACCTGAGGGCCCAATGGTTCGAAGGCAGGCGCCGCGTGGGGTTGACCGCCGGCGCTTCGGCACCCGACATCCTGGTGCAGCAGGTCATCGCGCGCCTGCGCGAGATGGGCGCCACCGCGATTCGCAAGATGGACGGTGTCGAAGAGACAATCCGTTTTCCGCTGCCGCTGGGGCTGGGCGACAAGAGCATGGCCGAGGTCGCCGCGTCGCGATCCTGAGGTCACGCACCTTCTCGACAGCCTGGCGCCTGCCGCGGCCGACCGTTGCCGCCGCGAGACGCAGCACCCCCGTACGAATTCCGGAAAGACAGACCATGCTCGACATCAACCAATTGCGACGAGATCTGGCCGGCGTGACCGCGCGCCTGGAGGCGCGCAAGCAGCCGCAGCCGTTCCTCGACGTGCCGCGCTTCACCGCATTGGAGACGGAGCGCAAGACGATCCAGACGCGCACCGAAGACCTGCAGGCGCAGCGCAACGCGTTCAGCAAGCAGATCGGCCAGCTCAAGGCCAAGGGGCAGGACACCGCGAGCGTGATGGCGCAGGTGTCCGGCATCGGCGACGCGCTCAAGGCTTCGGCCGAGCGCCTGGAGGCGATCCAGGCCGAGTTGGCGGCGATGCTGATGGGCGTGCCCAACCTGCCTCACGACAGCGTGCCGGCAGGCACCGACGAAGCGGCCAATGTCGAGGTGCGGCGTTGGGGCACGCCCCGCAGCTTCGACTTTGCGGTGAAAGACCATGTCGACCTCGGCGCACCGCTCGGTCTGGACTTCGACACCGGGGCCAGGCTCTCGGGCTCGCGCTTCACGTTCCTGCGCGGGCCGGCCGCTCGGCTGCACCGTGCGCTCGCCCAGTTCATGCTCGACACGCAGACACTGGAGCACGGCTATACCGAGTGCTACACGCCGTACATCGTCAACCGCGAGATCCTCGAAGGCACGGGCCAGTTGCCCAAGTTCAAGGAAGACATGTTCTGGGTGCTGCGGGGCGGCGACGAAGCGCAGGCCGAGCAGTACCTCATCAGCACGAGCGAGATCCCGCTGACGAATACCGTGCGCGAGCAGATCCTCGACGCGGCGGCGCTGCCGATCCGGCTCACCGCGCACAGCCCGTGTTTTCGATCGGAAGCCGGCAGCGCCGGGCGCGATACACGCGGCATGATCCGCCAGCACCAGTTCGACAAGGTCGAGATGGTGCAGATCGTGCACCCGGATTCGAGCTACGACACGCTCGAGCAGATGGTCGGCCATGCCGAGGCGATCCTGCAGAAGCTCGAACTGCCGTACCGCGTGGTCGCGCTGTGCACCGGCGACCTGGGCTTCGGCAGCACCAAGACCTACGACCTCGAGGTCTGGCTGCCGGCGCAAGGCACCTACCGCGAGATCAGTTCGTGCAGCAACTGCGAGGCGTTCCAGGCGCGACGCATGCAGGCGCGATTCCGCAATGCACAGGGCAAGACCGAGTTCGTGCACACGCTCAATGGCTCGGGGCTGGCCGTGGGCCGTGCGCTCGTGGCCGTGCTGGAAAACCACCAGCGGGCCGACGGCAGCGTCGCCGTGCCCGCGGTGTTGCGGCCGTACCTCGGTGGGCTTGAAGTGCTGCGCTAGAATCCGCCCCTTCGCTCAACAGCGAGACCACGCATCAGGAAAGGTGGCAGAGTGGTCGAATGCGCCGGACTCGAAATCCGGTTCACGGGTTCTCCCGTGACGAGGGTTCGAATCCCTCCCTTTCCGCCAGTCATGCAAACACCGCGGGCCCTTGGTCCCGCTGTCGTGGACACCGGGACCAAGGTGCCAACACCCTGATTTGTCCGGGCCGTCGATCGAGCGGACCTCCCGCCCACGAATCGCAAGCTGTCAGGCTACTGGACGCCCAGCGTCTTCATGGCTTTGGCCAGGGTATCGACAGACTCCTGATGTTTGCCTGCCTTGTGCAGCGTCTCGCCCTCGGCGCGCTGCTTCTTTACTTCGGCCATCTGCTCGGCGGTGAGCTGGGGATTCTTGGCCAGCGCTTCGTCGATCTTCTTCATGTCGTTCGGACAATGGAAGGCAAACGCCGCGTTCGAAAGCAACAGGGCCGCAGCAGCGGCAAAGGTACGGATAGGCATGCTGATCTCCTGGGTTAGGTGCGCGACCTTCGGCACCAACAGAAAGTTTAGGCGCCCGGTGTCTCCATGCCATCTGTAGGTTCAATTGTTCCGCGCGTCGGGTGCCGACGATCGCCATGCGGCGCTGCACGCACAATGCCTGCCGATGAACGCCAAACCGGCAGACCGTTCGATGACCGTGCTCGTGACCGGTGGCTCCTCGGGAATCGGTGAGGCGCTGGCGCGCTGTTTTGCACGCCATGGCCACCGGTTGGTGCTGGTGGCGCGCGGAGTCGACAAGCTCGACGCCCTGGGCCGCGCCCTGCGTGCGGAGCATGGTGTGCGCGTGGATGTGATGCCGGCGGACCTGTCGGTGCCGGGCGCCGCGGCCGCGTTGGCGGCCGCGCTGCGGCGCAAGCGCTGCCGGATCGATGTCCTCGTCAATAACGCCGGTGTGCTGGAGCAGGGCACGTTCGCCCGGATCGGCGCAGCCCGCCACCAGCAGCTCATCGACCTCAATGTCTCGGGCCTCACGGCGATGCTGGCGGCCTTCGTGCCGCCGATGCTTTCGCGCGGTCGTGGGCACGTCCTCAATGTCGCGTCGATCGCCGCTTTCCAGCCCGTGCCCGGTCTGGCCACCTACGCCGCAACCAAGGCCTACGTGCTGTCGCTCACGGAATCGCTGGCCGAGGAACTGCGCGACTCCGGCGTGACGGTGACGGCGCTGTGTCCGGGCATCACGGCCACCGCGATGCTCACCGGCGCTGCGGCGCACAACGCCGGCCTGCGCCGGCTGCCTGGATTTGTCATCGGTGAGGCCGACGCGGTGGCGGCCGAGGGTTACCGCGCCTGCATGGCCGGCGAGGTCATCGCCGTGCCCGGCGCGGTCAACCAGGCCGCAGTGCTGGCCGCGCGCGCCACGCCCAAGTGGCTGCTTCGTCGGATCGCTGGGGCCGTCGGCCGAAAGCTCGGCTGAGCCGGCTGTCCTTGTCACTTGCATCCAGTCGCGGTGCATCGCGGCACAATCGGAGGTCATGCGCATCTGTGCCCGGAACCTTGCCGCCGTTGCTGCCGCCGTGGCGTTGGCCGGCTGTGCCACGCGCTCGAACGATGTCGTGCCGATGCGCGCCGACCCGGCCGACTTCGCGGCGTGGGACTGCGCCCGCATCGATATCGAGTCCGACCGCGTACAAAAGCGTGCTGCCGACGTGGCCTACACGGTCGATGAGCGGGCGGGCAATAACATCGTTGCGCTCGGACTGGGGGTCGTGGTCTTCTGGCCGGCCTTGCTGGCGATGCGCCCGCCGGGCGTCGAAGCCGACGAACTGGCGCGCCTGAAAGGGCGGTACGAGGCATTGGCGAGTGCCGCGCGCGCCAAGTCCTGCCCGCCGCCCGGTCCGGGGCTGCCGCCTGCGCAGGAAGCGTCGTTGCCGGTCGCGGTGGGTGAACGGTTGGTCTATGAAGAACGCGTCGGCACGCGCGGGCCGATGCACGAGGTCGGCATGCGCCTGACGGCGCTGCGCCGGGGCGAGCTCGAGTTCGAGAGCGACCCGGCCGGCCCCGGCCGCAGCCAGACCTGGATCCAGGACATGGCCGGCAACGTCATCACTGCACCTGCGGGCAGCCTGCATTGGCCGCACCTGCTGCGGCACGAACTGGCGCTTGGTCAGGTGCTCGGCGGAGAGCTGCGCGTGGCGGACAACCCGTTGCGCAGTGCGCGGGTGCGCGGGCAGGTGGTGGCGGTGGGCCCGCAGACGGTGGCCGGCCGCCCGTTCGACGTGGCCGTGGTGGAGCTCTTCGGCGACGCGCGCAATGGCGACGACAGCACGCGGCTCGACGGTGCGATCGTGGTCGACCGCAACAGCGGCCTGCTGCTGCGGCTGGATCTGCGCAGTGCGACGTCCGGGTTCATGCTGCAGCGACGGCTCGAGCGGGTCGAGACCGCCGCCGCGCGCCCGTAGGTCTGACTGCGCCATTCACACATCTTTACCCCCCCGGAAGGCCCCGGATACCGGCGCCGGCCACCATCACCTTCATCGTTGGAACCCTCCCTGAAGGAGATGTGATGAAACTGAATCTGAGCCCCTTGAAATTCACCCTCGCCGCTGTCGTCGTGGCGGTGGCCAGTTCTGCTGCGCTCGTGGCACATGCGCAGCCGATGGACGGTGCAAGCCACCGACACGGGCACCACGGTGCCGCAGCCGGTGGCGAGCGCGGAATGATGGGTTTGTCGCCACGCATGCTCGACGCGGTCAAGGCGACGCCGGAGCAGCGCACGCAGATCCAGCAGATCATGGACGCGGCGCGCAAGGATCTGCAGGCGCAGCGCGAAGCCGGCCGCTCGCTGCGCGACCAGCAGATGCAACTGTTTACGCAGCCGAACGTCGATGCCAACGCCGCCGAGGCGCTGCGCCAGCAGATGCTGACGCAGCACGACGCGGCCAGCAAGCGCATGCTGCAGGCGATGCTCGATACGAGCCGCGTGCTGACGCCCGACCAGCGCAAGCAGTTGGCCGATACGATGCAGAAGCGGCGTGACATGATGGAACGCCACTTGCGCGAGCGCCGTCAGATGGACGCTGCAAAATCCTGATCTTGCGCTGCAGCACGATTCCCGGTTCCTCCTCGTGGCCTGTCGAACAGGCCTTGGCTCCGGCGCCGTCAAAGCGCCGGGGCTTTTTTGCATGAGTTGCCGCCAATGCCCCAAAGACTGCTCCTGATCGATGACGATGCCCGCCTCACGACGATGGTGGGCGACTATCTCCGTGGCCATGGTTACGAGGTCGACACCGCCGGCACCCTGGAGGCCGGGCGCGAGCGGCTGCGGCGCGAGTCCTACAACGCGCTGCTGCTCGACCTGATGCTGCCCGACGGCGACGGCCTGGATCTCACGCGCGAGTTGCGAGGCGACGCACGCACGCGCCGCTTGCCGCTGCTGATGCTGACCGCGCGCGGCGAGCCCACCGACCGCATCGTCGGTCTCGAGATCGGTGCCGACGATTACCTGCCCAAACCCTTCGAGCCCCGCGAGTTGCTGGCACGGGTCAAGGCGCTGCTGCGCCGCGCCACGCCCGATATCGCGGCCGACGAGGTGCTGGAATTCGGCCGCCTGGTCATCGATCTGGGAGCCCGCCAGGCGCGGCTGGACGACAAGGCCTGTGACCTGACCAGCCACCAGTTCGACCTGCTCGTGGTGCTCGCGCGTGCTGCCGGGCGCGTCCTGTCGCGCGATCAGATCATGGACGCGCTCAAGGGGCATCCGCTCGACGCCTTCGACCGCAGCATCGACGTGCACATCTCGCGCATCCGAGCGCTCATCGAGGACGACCCGAAGAACCCGCAGCGCGTGCTGACGGTGCGCGGCACCGGCTACGTCTTCGCCCGCAAGCAGGACGCCGAGGCCTAGCCGGCCGGCCGACCCGTGCGCTCGCTCTACCTTCGCATCTGGCTCACCGTCGTGGCCGTGCTGGCGCTGTTCGCTGGCGTCTCCGGCTGGCTGGTGCAGCGCCATGTCGAGGCCGAGCGCGTGCGCTTGGAAAGCGCGGTGCAGGGCCGGGCGGAAGCCTGGGCCGACCTGCTGCAGCGCTCACTGCCGCCGGCCGAGTCGCCGGTCGACCAGCAAGCGGCGGCCCTTCGCGATTGGTCCCAGCGCCTGCGACTGCCGATGGCGCTGGACGATGCCAGTGGCCGGCGGCTGGCGACGTCGGAGTCGTACCAGCGGCGCGAGGCCGACGGCATGCCGCCCTCGCGCCGCGGCATGCCGGTGCAATTGGCCGACGGCCGCACGCTCTGGATCGCGCGGCCCGGCCTGCTGCGGCGCCCACTGCCGGGCGAGCCGCCGCCGGAAGGCCCGCGCGGGGCACGCCCGGACGATGATCATGGCGATCGCAGCGCCGGTCGGGACGGCCCGCGAAGCGGTTACCCGCCGGCGCGTGATCGGCAGATGGGCGCTGCCTTCCCCGTGCTGCCCGGCGTGCCGGAGGGCGCGGGGCTCGTCGTGCTGCTGGCCGTGCTGTTCATGGCCATCGCGGCCGGCGCCTATCCGGTCGTGCGCCGGCTGACGCGCCGCCTGGAGGCGCTGAAACAAGGCGTCGAAACATTTGGTGCGGGCGCGCTGCACCACCGCGTGGATGCCACCGGGCGCGACGAGGTGGCGGCGCTCGCGGGCAGTTTCAATCAGGCGGCCGGCCGAATCGAGGCGCTGCTTCGATCCAACCAGAGCCTGCTGGCCAACGCCAGCCACGAATTGCGCTCGCCGCTGGCGCGGTTGAAGATGGCCGTCGAAATGATCGACGGCGCGGCCCCGGCACAACGCGAGCGTTTGCGCGCCGAGATCAACACCAATATCGGCGAACTGGATGCGCTGGTCGAGGAGGTGTTGCTGGCCAGCCGGCTCGACGCCGGGCGCGATGCGCTGGCGCGCGACCCCGTCGACCTTTTGGCGCTGGCGGCCGAGGAGGGCGTGCGTGTGCAGGCGGCGGCCGAGGGCGATGCTGCCGTGGTGCGCGGTGACGAGCGCCTGCTGCGCCGCGCCTTGCGCAACCTGCTGGAAAACGCGCACCGCTATGGCGGTGGCGAGATCGTGGTCCACGTGCGGTCGCGCCCCGGCGGGGCCGAGTTGGAAGTGTGCGACCGCGGGCCCGGCATTCCCGAGGCGTACCGCGAGCGCATCTTCGAAGCCTTCTTCCGCCTGCCCGGCCATGCCGAGCGTGAGGGGGGCGTGGGCCTCGGACTGGCGCTCGTGCGTCAGATCGCGCAGCGCCACGGAGGCGGTGTGCGGTGCGAGGCGCGCCCTGGCGGGGGCAGTTGCTTCACGCTCGAACTGCCGGCGTGATGCGGGCCTGCGCGCGCTGACGCCGGAAGACCAGTGCCAGGAAGGCACACAGGGCCGCTGCCGCCAGTACCAGCCCGGCAGTCGCAGCGACCCAGAACCCGCGCGCGCCCTTGAGCGACTCCGGTGCGATGCCCCAGGTGTCGAACGCCAACACGTAGCCGCCGGCCAGGCCCACGCCCCACAACGCCACCGCGTAGATCACCAGCGGTGCGGTGGCGATGCGGTAGGCACGCAGCACGAAGGCGGCCACGGTCTGTGCGGCGTCGGCCACGTGGAAGACGGCCAGCCAGGCCACGAGCGGCAGCGCCGCGGCCACGACCAGGGGGTCGCTCGTGTACAGGCCGACGATCGCGTCGCGCGCCACGAACACCGCACCGCCCATCAGCGTGGCCAGGCCGCACGCAATGACGACGCCGTGCCATCCGAGGCGGCGTGCGTCGCGCACGTCGCGCGCGCCGACGCGTTGCGCGACGAGCGTGCTGGACGCGTTGGCGATGGCCAGCGGCATCATGAACAACAGGGCGACCACGTTGGCCGCGATCTGGTGCCCGGCCACCGGCGTGGCGCCCAGGCGCGAGATGAAGATGGCCATGAAGCTGAAGCCGGTGACCTCGATCAGGATCGATGCGCCCATCGGCAGCCCGAGCTTGAGGTGCGCACGAAGCGCGCGCCAGTCTGGCGCGTCCAGGCCGCCGCGCCCGGTGATCTCGAAACGTTCGTAGAACGGGTCCCGGCGCAGCACCACGAGCGCGACGATCGCCTGTGCCCACATCGAGATGCAGGTCGCAATGCCGCAACCCAGCACGCCGAGCGCAGGGATGCCCAGGGCCGGCACGCCCCACACCAGGGCCGCCGACAACGGGATCTTGACGAACAGCCCACCCACCTGCAGCGCCATCACGGCCTTGGGTCGGGAGATCGCGGTATTGAAGCCGCGGTAGACGGTGAACATCAACGACGCGGGCAACGAGAACGCGAGTGCAAAAAGGTAGCCGCGGACCTTGACTGCCACTTCGGGCGAGGCCTTCGACAATGCAAGAAAGGGGTGTGGAAAGACCAGCAGCAGCGAGCCGAAGATCGCCAGGCCCAGGACCACCCAGACCGCCTGGTGCACCTGCCGGCCAGCCTGCACCAGCTGACCGGCGCCGTAAAGCTGGCCCACGATCGGACTGACCGCCAGCACCACGCCCATGAATCCGATGAAGATCGTCACGTAGGCGGCCGAGCCCACGGCCAGCGCTGCGAGGTCGAGCGAGCCATATCGCGCGACGAGCAGCGTGTCGACCGTGCTGAATGCCAGCACCGAGATCTGGCCGACGAACACCGGCCAGGCCAGTTCGGCAATACGACGTGCGCTCGCGCCGATCGAGCGGCCGCCCAGCGGTGCGGTCGACGCTTGCGGTGCGCCGCTCAAGGGCGCTTCGCCTCGTGGCCGACGTCCACGCTCTCGGGCGTCGGGTGGTCCGACCCGGTGGCCGCCTGCGCCCGTTCGGCATAACGGTTGAAGCGCCACGCGCGGGCCTCCAGCACGATGCGGCGCCATACCATCCGCTTCTCGCCCGGCGTGAACGCGGTCCAGTGCTGAACCTCGTAGAAGGTCCGCCCGCAGCCCTTGCATTCGGCGTCGCCCTGGCTCGTGGAGCAGATCGCGATGCACGGGGCGTCGGGCGTCGACCGGTACCACGCCATCCACGCTTCATGTGCCGCGGTCGGCATCGATTGCTCGTCACACTCGTGCTCGCGGTAGTAGACGAGTTGCGCGTAGACCTCGGCCAGCGCACACACCTCGGCACAGGCCGTGATGCCGTCGGGGGACGGCGCACGCTCACGCCACCAGTTGATGGCGGATTCGATATCGATGATGTGCACGCCGGCCATGGGGCTGCGAAGGATAGCCGCTCGCGCGGCCCCCTTGGCCGGCCTGCAGGCCCAACCGGTGACTGCGCGTGGCGGCGCTACTTGTTCGACGTGTAGTTCGCGGGCATGAAGACATAGCCCTTGCCGCTGGCGCGCAATCGGCCGATGCCCGGGAACGACAGGTGCGCGCCGGCCACGTAGTAGCCGCCCTTGGCGGCGTCCTCATAGGCCTTCATCCGCTGGGGCGCGGCAGCCTTGGGGTCGGTATCGAACTGGATCGTCACCGCCGGGTCGGCAAACTGCACCGCCGCCACGTGCATCAGGTCGCCCCAGAGTACGAGCTTGTCGCCCTTGCTCTCGACGACATAGATCGTGTGGCCCGGGGTGTGGCCTTGCGCTGCGACGGCGCGCACGCCTGGCACGAGTTCGCCGTCGCCCTCGAACGGCTTGAATTGGCCGGTCTTGACGTACGGATTCAGCGAGGCCATCGCGCCCTTGAAGAAGCCCTTGGCGCTCTCCGGCGCGGCGTTCATGTTCGCCTCGCTGAGCCAATGCCCGGCTTCTGTCTGCGCGGCGCGCACGACGGCCTTCGGAAACGCTGGTTGGTCGCCTGCCATCAGCCCGCCGACGTGATCGGCATGCATGTGGGTGACGTAGATCTCGTCGACCTGGTCCGGCTGGTAGCCCGAGGCCTTGAGGTTGGCCAGCAGGTTGCCCAGCGTCGGCCCGAACAGCCCGGCTGCACCGGTATCCACCAGAACCAGCTTGCTGCCGGTATTGATGAGGTAGCCATTGACGGAGGTTTCGAGCGGCACGGTCAGGTGGTTGTCCTGCAAGGCATGCTCGACCTCGCCGGGCTGCGTATTGGTGAGCAGCTTGTCCACCGGAAGGCCGACGGTGCCATCGCTCAACGCGGTGACCTCGATGTCGCCGATCATCATCCGGTACCAGCCCGGTGCCTGGCCCTTGACCTGGGGTGCGGCCGCCTGCGCAACGCTGCCGAACAGGGTCAGCAGGGTCATGGCAAGGCCACGCCGGAAAGTGGCTTGCGTCAATCGTCGATTCATTGATTGCCCTTGGATCGGGCCGCGAACGGGCCCACTGAGGCGCACGATAGCCGCGGCCCCGAAGCCCGGCGCGCGTGGGGCCATTGAGGCCCTACTGCGGCAACTTGAGCGTGCCTTCGGACGAGAACCGCGTGCCGCCGAGCAACCCGCCGCCGAGCCGGCCGCGCAGGGCATACGGCAGTTCGCCGCGTGCCGATCCATCGGCCAGGCCGAGCATCTGACGCACGGCGGCCACCGCCGAAACGCTGACCGCGATCGTGATGATCGCCTCGCCGTAGCGCGGCACCGTGCCCTTGTCCGCACTCACGCCGCTGGCCAGCGCACGGCCATTCACGTCGAGTTCCATCGACAGGCCGTCGTACTCGATCGGGATCGAGTTGGGGTTCTGCACCCGCAGCTTGACGCCAAAACGCAACTCGAACCCTTCACCCTGCATCTTCTCGAGGCCGACGATGTTGACCCGCGGCGGCTCGGACCCCGGCATCACTGCGCAGCCCGTGGCGGCCAGGATCGGAAACACGGCCGCCAACAGGGCGGCACGACGGCGGATGAACGACATGGGCGTCATGAGAAACGATCTCCCGGGTCAACGCAAGGTACGCAGCAGCCAGGCCTGGAGATGCGCGATCTCTTCCATGCAGACGGAGTGCGGCATGGGGTAATCGTGCCATTCGACGGCGTGGCCGAGCGCCACGAGCGCGTCGCGCGACGCGGTGGCGCGCGCGATCGGAATCACGGTGTCCTGACGCCCGTGCGCCATGAAGACGGGTACGTCGGCATTGGCAGCGTGGCGCTCGGTGACCATCTGCGTGGCCAGCGGCAGGTAGCCCGACAGACCGACGAGCCCGCCCAGGCGCGCCGGGTGGCGCAGACCGGTCATCAGCGTCATCGCACAGCCCTGCGAGAAGCCCATCAGCACGATGCGCTGCGCCGGTATGCCGCGCCCGCGCTCACGTGCAATCAGGTCGTCGATCAGCGCCTGGCTCGCGCGCAGCCCGACCTCGTCTTCACGGCGCGCGGCCTCGGTTCCGAGAATGTCGTACCACGCGCGCATGACGGAGCCGCCGTTGATCGTCACCGCCCTTTCCGGCGCATTCGGCAGGATGCAACGCACCGGCCCGATCGCGCCGAGATCCATCGCCTGACACACCGGGACGAAGTCGTTGCCGTCGGCGCCCAGGCCATGCAGCACGATCAGGCTCGTGCGTGGCGCACCACCGGAAGGCGATGCGCCGGATTCGAGTTCGATGCATTCCAGCGACATGGAGGCCTCTCGTGCTGTCCGTTCAGTAATTGAGGCCCATCGCGTCGCGCACATCCTTCATCGTGTGGCGAGCGATGGTGCGTGCACGTTCGGTACCCATCTCGGCGATCCAGTGCACCTGCTTCGGGTTGGCGAGGTACTTCTCGGCCCGCTCGCGCCAGGGCTGCTGCTCGGCGACGATGGCGTCGATCACCGGCTGCTTGCAATCGAGGCAGCCGATTCCCGCGGTCTTGCAGCCCTTCACGACCCACGCCTGCGTCGCGTCGTCGCTGTACACCTTGTGGAACTGCCACACCGGGCACTTCTCGGGGTCGCCCGGGTCGGTGCGGCGCACGCGCGCGGGGTCGGTGGTCATGCCGCGCACCTTCTTCGTCACGACGGCGGGATCGTCGCGCATCAGGATCGCGTTGCCGTAGCTCTTGCTCATCTTCGTCCCGTCCAGGCCCGGCAGGCGCAGCACTTCGGTGTGCAGCGCCTGCGGCTCGACAAGGATCGCCTTGCCGCTGCCCCGCAGATGGCCGGTGAGCAGGTCGGTGTCGTCGGTACTCCAGCCCTCGATCGTGCCGGCGGCCTTCTTCAAGAGGCCCTCGGCCTTGGCGACGGCCTCCGCGGCACCCGTTTCGCCGAAGGTCTTGCGCTGCTTCTCGAAATAACGTGCATCGTCCTTCGACAGCTTGGCCAGTGCGACCGCGGCGCGAGCCTCGAAATCGGAACTGCGGCCGTACAGGTGGTTGAAACGGCGTGCGACTTCGCGTGTGAGTTCGACGTGCGAAGCCTGGTCTTCGCCCACCGGCACGTAGGCGGCCTTGTAGATGAGGATGTCCGCCGCCTGCAGCAACGGGTAGCCAAGAAAGCCGTAGGTCGCGAGATCGCGATCCTTGAGCTTGTCCATCTGGTCCTTGTAGGTCGGCACGCGTTCGAGCCAGCCGAGTGGCGTGCCCATCGACAGCAGCGTAAAGAGCTCGGCGTGTTCGGGCAGGCGGCTCTGGATGAATATGGTCGATTGCTCGGGGTCGAGCCCGGCCGCCAGCCAGTCGATCACCATGTCGTAGACATAGCGCTCCATGACCTCGCGCTCCTCGTAGTGCGTGGTTAGCGCATGCCAGTCGGCCACGAAGAAGAAGCAGTCGTACTGGGCCTGCAGCCGCACCCAGTTCTTCAAGGCCCCGTGGTAGTGGCCGAGATGCAGAGCGCCGGTGGGGCGCATGCCGGAGAGGACGCGGGATCGCATGGAGGTGGTGGTTTGCTGGACGGAGCGCGGATTCTCGCATCGCCGACCATGGGGGCCCTGCCCCTAAACTGCACGGCGGCATGAAGCGCATCGTCGTCCTGATCTCCGGCCGCGGCTCCACGATGGAGGCGATCGTGCAGCGTTGCGCGGCCGAAGCGTGGCCCGCCCATGTGGTTGCGGTGGTGAGCAACCGCGGCGACGCCAAGGGGTTGAAGTTCGCCGTCGCCCATGGCTTGCCGACTGCGGTCGTTGCGCATGAGCAGTACGGGTCGCGGGAGGCGTTCGACACCGCGCTGGCGACCACGATTGACCACTTCGAGCCCGATGTCGTGGTGCTTGCCGGATTCATGCGAATCCTCGGTGTGCCTTTTGTGAGCCGCTACGAGCACCGGCTGATGAACATTCATCCCTCGCTGCTGCCCGCATTTGCGGGGCTGCATACCCACCGCCGTGCTCTCGAGGCCGGCTGCAAGCTGGCGGGGGCGACCGTGCATTTCGTGACGCCCGAACTTGACCATGGGCCGATCGTGATGCAGGCGGCGGTGCCGGTGCTGGCGTCCGACGACGAGGCCACGCTCGCAGCGCGCGTGCTTGAAGTCGAGCACCAGATCTATCCGCAGGCCGTGCGCTGGTTCGTCGAGGATCGCCTGCGTATCGAGAAGGGCATCGTGCGGCACGTCGATGGCGCCGAGCAGGGGCGGGCTTGATGGGCCCGGGCCACTGACGATGAGACGCGATCCTTGACAACGGGTACTTGGCTGCTTTGCTCGATGCCCGAGGCGCTCAGAAGAGGCTGGCCGCGATGTTGATCGTCAGCGCCAGGATCGCCGCGTTGAAGGCAAAAGACAGCAGCGATTGCGCCAGCACGAGCCGCCTCAGGGCGCGCGATGCGATGGCCACATCGGCCGTCTGCGACGCCACGGCGATGGTGAACGAGAAGTAGAGAAAGTCGACGTAGTCAGGCTGGAAATCGGCTCGCGCTCCAGGAAACAACAGGCCCTGCGGTTCTTTTCCGTGGAAATGCAGGCTCGCGTAATTGAGCGAGAAGAGGGTGGGCACGAGCGCCCAGGACCCGGCCACCGTGAGGCCGGCAAACAGCAGGTGCATCCAGGCCGTACCTGCGCCTTGCGTCTTGGCGGCCGAGAGCTCCACCGCGATCGCCGCGATGCTCGCCAGCGCCGCAGCCACCACCACCGCGAGCACGGCCGCGGCCCCGCTGGCCTGGTCCGCGGCCGTGCGTCGCAGGTGCGCGGCATCCTCGCGCAACATGACCCATGCGATCAGTGGCAGGTACAGCCAGACGGCGACGTTCCAGCCCACGAGTGCACGGGTCGTCCAGCGTGAGACATCGGGCACCAGCAGTGCGGCCACGATGCCGGTCGTCAGCGCGATGTACAGGCGCGGGCGCGCACGGACGTGAGCGGCAAGGGGTCTCACCGCGCCGGACCCATCGGTTCGAAGCGGCGGCGTTCGACGCCGTCGACGGTGACGTTGCCGAAGAACATCGCGTGCGGGCGCACCCACCATGAACCGTCGCCCCGCAGTGGACGGTAGACGACCATCGCGTCGAGCGTCTCGCTGTGGCGGGCAACGCCGACCACCTCGTACTCGCCGCCCTTGTAGTGCCGGTAGCGGCCGGGTGTCGTCAAGGGAAGCGGTGGAAGCTCGCTCATGGCCGGACCGGATAATCCATCGATGCATCCTAATGCCCTGCTCGACCTCTCCGCTGAACTGATACGCGCCGTGCTGCGGCTCGATTCGCCTGCCGATGGCGTGGTCTCCGCGTTCTTTCGCCAACACCGCAACCTGGGGCCACGTGAGCGGCACACCTTGGCGGAAACTGCCTATACGGTGCTGCGTCAACGCCTGGCCTTGCAGCATCTGGCGCAGAGCGGCAGCGGCGCGCTCGAGCGCCGGCTCGCGATCCTGGCCTGGCAGGGAAGCGAGACATATCTGCGTGGCGCCCTCGGCCCGCACGAGCAGGAGTGGCTCGCGCAGATGCAGGCGGTGGACAGGGATTCGTTGCCTGAAAAGCTGCGACACAACCTGCCAGACTGGCTCTCAGGGCCGCTGCGTGAGCAGCTCGGCGATGAAGCCTTCTGGCAACTCGCCACCGTGCTCAACGAGCAGGCGCCGCTGGATCTGCGCGTGAACATCGCAAAGGCGCGACGTGAGGATGTGCTGGCAGCGCTCAAGGAGGCCGGCATCGAGGCGCAGCCCACGCGCTATTCGCCTTGGGGCTTGCGCATCGAGGGCAAGCCGGCCGTGAACCAGCTCGACCTCTTCAAGCGCGGCGACATCGAGGTACAGGACGAAGGCAGCCAGCTGCTGGCGTTGCTCACCGGGGCGTCGCGAGGCGAGATGGTGGTGGACTTCTGCGCCGGGGCAGGGGGCAAGACGCTCGCGCTGGGGGCGATGATGCGAAATACGGGGCGGCTCTATGCTTTCGATACCTCCGGGCATCGGCTGGACGCGCTGAAACCCCGTTTGGCCCGAAGTGGCCTGTCGAATGTCTATCCGGTGCAGATTGCGCACGAGCGCGACGACCGCATCAAGCGCCTGGCCGGCAAGATCGATCGTGTCCTCATCGACGCCCCATGTTCCGGATTGGGCACGTTGCGACGCAATCCCGATCTGAAATGGAGACAGTCGCCCAGATCGGTGGAAGAACTCGGCACCAAGCAGGCGGCCATTCTGGCCAGTGCAGCCCGTCTGTTGCGCGCGGGCGGACGACTGGTCTACGCCACGTGCAGCCTGTTGCAGGCCGAGAACGAAGCTGTAGCTGCCGCGTTCGACTCGGCGAGCGGGCGCGAGTTCGAGCGCGTAACGGCGGCTGCGGTGCTCGCTGCCGCACGTGTTGCCGATGCCGAAGACCTGGATTCGGCGGGCCAGTTGCGTTTGTGGCCGCATCGACATGGAACCGATGGATTTTTTGCGACAGTCTGGCAACGTCGCTGAAAATCATCCTTTATTGCCTTGATCTGCGCCAATCTGCCGCCAACTCAGGGTGCATTGCGCTCTGCAGCCTCGTGATTCAGGTGCAGTTCATCCTCTGTTTTCTGGTGTGGCAATTACAATTGCTGGTTCGCCCACGTTTGGGCCGCAAAGGTTTGCCTTGATGGAATACGTTTTGATGTTTCGCGATGCAGCGGTCAGCCTCCTGGCCGATGGCATGCTGGGTGCAGCTTGGTGGCAGGTTCTGCTGTTCACCATCGTCGTGACGCACGTGACGATCGCTGCAGTCACGATCTTCCTGCATCGCGCGCAGGCGCATCGCGCGCTCGACCTGCATGCGATTCCATCGCATTTCTTTCGTTTCTGGCTGTGGCTGACGACGGGCATGGTCACGAAGGAATTCGTGGCGGTGCACCGCAAGCACCACGCGAAGTGCGAAACCGAGGAAGACCCGCACAGCCCGCAGACACGAGGCCTCAAGGCGCTGCTGCTGACTGGCGTTGAACTCTATCGGGCCGAGGCCGCGATTCCCGAAACCCTTGCGAAGTACGGCCACAACACGCCGAACGACTGGATCGAGCGCAATCTCTACACGCGCTTCTCCTGGCAGGGTGTCGCCGTGATGTTGATCATCGACGTCCTGCTGTTCGGCGCCATCGGGGCCACGGTGTGGGCGATCCAGATGCTCTGGATCCCCGTCATGGCGACGGGGATCATCAACGGCATCGGGCACTACTGGGGTTACCGCAATTTCGAGGCGCCCGATGCATCGACCAATGTGTCCCCGTGGGGCATCCTGATTGGTGGCGAAGAGCTGCACAACAACCACCATACCTACGCAACATCGGCCAAGTTCTCGGTCAAGCCCTACGAGTTCGATATCGGCTGGTTTTATATCCGTGCGATGGAATCCGTGGGGTTGGCCACCGTCCGCAAGACTCCGCCGCAGCTCAAGCTCGGCAGCATCCGGCCCGTGGCCGACGACAAGACGCTGGAGGCGCTGATCGCCAACCGCTACGAAGTCATGGCCAAGTACGCGCTCGAGCTTCGGCGTGCCGTCGCAGCTGAACTCGATCGCCTGAAGGCACAAGGTGCGCAAAACACGCCGAAATTTGCAGACATGAATCTGGCCCGACGCTGGTTGCATCGTGACGCCGACAAAATCCCGCACGGCGTGCAGGCCCAAGTGGCCAACGCTGTCGGCCAAACACCATCGCTGGCCAAGCTCGTGGCCATGCGAGAAGAACTTCGTCAACTCTGGACGCGAACGAACGTGTCTGCCGAACAACTGGTGGCCGACCTCCAGGCCTGGTGCCGAAAGGCCGAAGACAGTGGCATCGCTGCGCTGCAGGACTTTTCGCTCAAGCTTCGCGCGGCGCACGCTTGACGACGGAACAGGCCCCCCGGCTGTCTAGGCCCGCTTCGGCGGGCCTTTCTTTTTCTTGCTTGACGAAATGGGCGTCAACGCGGATCTGTGGGCAATAAAAAACCCGCCGGATTGCGGCGGGTTCTTGAGACGCATGCAATGAGGCCTACTTGAGCTTGATTTCCTTGTACAGCACGTGTTTGCGCGCCTTCGGGTCGAACTTCAGGAATTCGAGCTTCTCGGGCGTCGTCTTCTTGTTCTTGCTGGTCGTGTAGAAATGACCCGTACCTGCGGTCGATTCCAGCTTGATCTTTTCGCGTCCACCTTTGGCCATGTCGTTCTCCTAGGAAGGCGTCAGCCTCAGATTGCTTTCTTGGCACGAAGGTCGGCGACGACCTGGTCGATGCCTACCTTGTCGATCAGGCGAAGCGCCGCATTGCTGATGCGCAAGCGCACCCAGCGGTTTTCGCTTTCGACCCAGAACCGGCGGTAGTGCAGGTTCGGCAGGAACCGGCGCTTTGTCCGGTTGTTGGCGTGGGACACATTGTTCCCCACCATCGGGCCTTTGCCCGTGACTTGACAGACGCGTGCCATGAGGCTGCTCCGCTCGGGGGCCAAGGGCCCCTCAATTAGTGTTGATGTCGGTCGGAGCGGGCCTGAGCCCGCACCGACAAAGCCTGAGATTATAGCCCGATGTCATGCCGCGGGCCAACTCCGGTCTGTTGCGACGCTTCAGGGGTCAGTCCTGCTCAAGAAAGCGCTGTGCGTCGAGCGCAGCCATGCAGCCTGTCCCGGCACTGGTAATGGCCTGCCGGTACACATGATCCTGCACATCGCCGGCGGCAAACACGCCGGGCACGCTTGTCATCGTGGCAAAGCCGTCGAGCCCGGTACGGGTGATGATGTACCCGTCCTTCATCTCCAGTTGCCCTTTGAATATGTCCGTGTTCGGCTGGTGACCGATGGCAATGAAGCAGCCCTTGAGGGTCAGGTCCTTGGTCGTTCCCGTCTGTGTTGATTTCAGGCGCACCCCGGTCACGCCCGACTTGTCGCCCAGCACCTCGTCGAGGGTATGAAAGAGGTGGAGTTCCATCTTGCCGGCGGCGACCTTGGCCGTGACCTTGTCGACCAGGATCGCTTCGGCGCGGAACTTGTCTCGCCGGTGCACGAGGTGCACCTTGGAGGCGATATTCGAGAGGTACAGGGCCTCTTCGACCGCGGTATTCCCGCCACCGATGACACACACCTCCTGGTTCTTGTAGAAGAACCCGTCGCAGGTGGCGCAGCCGCTGACGCCGCGGCCCATGAAGGCCTCTTCGCTGGGCAGCCCCAGATATTTGGCGCTCGCTCCGGTGGCGATGACCAGGGCGTTGCAGGTATAGCCGCCGGCGTCCCCGGTCAACGTGAACGGACGTCGCGACAGATCGACGGCGTTGATGTGGTCGAAGACGATCTCGGTCTGGAAGCGCTCGGCATGCTGTTGGAACCGTTGCATCAGATCGGGTCCCATGACGCCTGCCACGTCTGCCGGCCAGTTGTCGACGTCGGTCGTCGTCATGAGTTGACCGCCCTGCGCAATACCGGTGATGAGCATCGGCTTGAGGTTGGCGCGCGCGGCGTAGATGGCTGCCGTGTAGCCGGCCGGGCCAGATCCGAGGATCAGGACGTCTGCGTGCTTGGGGGCTTGGGTCATGGGCAATTTCCGGTCGAGGTGGCGTCGCTGGCAATCCACGACATTGTGCAGGTGGGGCTGCCGATGCGCCGACGCAAGCGTGTCAATGGGCAGAATAGGAAGATTTTAAGTTTCCGAGGCATAGTGCCGATAAGCCAGTCAATCTGGTCAAAACAACGTAGGAGCGATTCCGATGTCGATGCTTTCCAACCTGGATCTGATCCGGCGCGTGCCGCTGTTCTCGATGCTGACTGCGGATCAAGCGCAGGCCATCGCGGACAGCGTGGTCAAGCGCCGCTTCCGCCGCGGCGAACTCGTCGTCGAGCAGGGGCGCAAGACGAATACGTTGTTCATTCTGCTCAATGGGCGGGCACGGGTGCTGACGGCGGATTCGCGCGGCCGCGAAGTCATCCTGGCCGTTCTCGAAGCCGGCGACTACGTGGGCGAGATGAGCCTGATCGACAACGAGCCGCACTCGGCCACGGTGCGCGCCGAGGTGCAGACCGACATGCTGGTGCTGGCACGCAGCGACTTTGCGCGTTGCCTTCCTGAGAATTCGAGCCTGTCGTACGGAATCATGCGTGGTCTCGTGCGCCGCCTTCGAAACGCCGATCGTCAGATCGAGTCGCTTGCGCTGCTTGACGTCTACGGCCGCGTGGCGCGCACGCTGCTCGACATGGCCGAAGAGGACAACGGCATCAAGATCATCCGTCACAAGGTGAGCCGCCAGGACATGGCGAAGGTCGTAGGCGCCTCGCGCGAGATGGTCAGCCGTGTCATGAAGGATCTCGAGGAGCGCGGCGTGATCGAGACGCAGGAGAACGGCTCGGTGATCCTGAAAGAACGCATCCAGCAGGAGTGAGCGCATGGCCGGTGTGGCGCTGCATTGCGCCACAATCGCCGGCATGACTTTTCCACTTGGTTCGCTGCGTGCCGACGGCACGTTCGCGCGCTCCGACAAGGGCTCGGCCAATGCCCGAGGCTCGAAGAGCCCTGCGGTGCCGGCTGGCTCCGTACGCGGTCTGTGGCTCGTCGTGGGCGCCGCACTGTGGCTGCTGCTGACCCTGGCGCTGTTCACCCACAGCGCGTCGGACGCCGCGTTCAGCACGTCGGGGGACGGCGGTAGCGTCCACAACCGGGCCGGTGCGTTGGGAGCCTGGGTTTCCGACATCGCCTACTACCTGTTCGGGTTCTCCGTCTGGTGGCTCGTCGTGGTGTCGGGCCGCGAATGGTTGGCCGCATTGGCACGCCGTCTTCGTGGTGATGCGTCTCCGCGGACGGCTTCGATGCGCGAGCGGCTGGGCTTCTGGGGCGGCCTGGTTCTGCTGATGGCAGCCAGCACGGCACTCGAATGGTCGCGCCTGTATCGCTGGGAGACGCATCTGCCTGGTCCGGCGGGTGGCGTGCTCGGCCATGGCCTCGGGCCGGTCTCGATGCACGCGCTCGGGTTCGCGGGCTCGGGAGTCTTGTGGATTGCCTTGCTCGTCGTGGGCATGGCACTGGCGCTTCGATTTTCCTGGCTTGCGCTGGCCGATCACATTGGCGCGCGCATCGATGCCTTTGGCGAGCGCCGTGCCGAACAGCGAGAACATGCCGAGGACGTGCGGATGGGTGAGCGCCTTGCGAGCGAGCGCGACGTCGTCATCGACGAAGTGCAGCACCCCTTGCATCCACACGTGCCGATCGTCATCGAACCGCCGGTCCTGGAGGTTCCCAAGTCCGAGCGCGTGGCCAAGGAGCGCCAGAAGCCGCTTTTCGTCGAACTCGCCGATACGAAGTTGCCGCAGGTCGACCTGCTCGACGCGGCGCCATCGCGGCAGGAATCAGTGACCCCGGAATCGCTCGAGATGACCTCGCGCCTGATCGAGAAGAAGCTCGGAGACTTTGGCGTCGTCGTGCGGGTGGTCGCAGCGTCACCCGGCCCCGTGATCACGCGGTACGAGATCGAGCCCGACACGGGCGTGAAGGGTGCGCAGATCGTCAATCTCGCCAAGGACCTGGCGCGCTCGTTGAGTCTCGTGAGCATCCGGGTGGTCGAGACGATTCCCGGCAAGACGACGATGGCGCTCGAACTGCCCAATGCACGCCGGCAGATGATCCGCCTGGCGGAGATTCTCGGCTCGCAGGTCTACAACGACGCTGCGTCGATGCTGACCATGGGCCTGGGCAAGGACATCGTCGGGGCGCCAGTGGTGGCCGACCTCGCGAAGATGCCGCATTGCCTGGTTGCCGGTACCACCGGTTCGGGCAAGTCGGTGGGCATCAACGCGATGATCCTGAGTCTTCTCTACAAGGCCGAGGCGCGTGACGTGCGCTTGATCCTGATCGATCCGAAGATGCTCGAGATGAGCATGTACGAGGGCATTCCGCATCTGCTGTGTCCAGTGGTCACCGACATGAAGCAGGCCGCCAACGCGCTCAACTGGTGTGTCGGCGAGATGGAACGCCGCTACAAGCTGATGAGCAAGCTCGGTGTGCGCCAGCTCACCGGCTTCAACCGCAAGATCGACGACGCCAAGGAGCGCGGCGAGTTGCTGCCCAACCCGTTCAGCCTCACGCCGGAAGCGCCCGAGCCGCTCGAGCGGTTGCCCCACGTGGTGATCGTCATCGACGAGCTCGCCGATCTGATGATGGTCATCGGCAAGAAGATCGAAGAGCTCATCGCCCGCCTGGCGCAGAAGGCGCGCGCCGCCGGCATCCACCTGATCCTGGCCACGCAGCGGCCGAGCGTGGACGTGATCACGGGCCTGATCAAGGCCAATATTCCCACGCGGCTGAGCTTCCAAGTCAGCAGCAAGATCGACAGCCGCACGATCCTCGACCAGATGGGTGCGGAGGCATTGCTCGGCCAGGGCGACATGCTCTACCTCCCGCCTGGCGGCGGCCTGCCCGTGCGTGTGCATGGCGCCTTCGTCAGCGACGAGGAGGTGCACCGGGTCGTGCAATACCTCAAGTCGCAGGGCGAGCCGAACTACATCGAAGGCATCCTCGAAGGTGGCACGATCGACGGCGACGGTGATGCGGCCGTGGGCAGCGACGGCGGGGGTGGCGGCGAGGCTGATGCGATGTACGACCAGGCGGTCGCGATCGTGCTGCAGCACCGCAAGGCATCGATCTCGCTCGTCCAGCGGCACCTGCGCATCGGCTACAACCGCGCCGCGCGCCTGTTGGAACAAATGGAGAAATCCGGACTCGTATCGTCCATGTCCACCAACGGCAACCGCGACCTTCTCGTCCCGGCGCGCACGGAATGAACAAGCTCCTTTGCGTCGGTGCAGCACTGCTGGTCGCTGTCGGTGTCGCCAACGCCGATTCGGTGGATTCATTGCGCGACTTCGTGCGTGACGCCAAGACGGGCAAGGCCACCTTCACGCAGACCGTGACCTCGGCGGACGGCGCGCGCAAGAAGGTCTCGAGTGGCACTTTCGAGTTTCTGCGCCCGAACCGATTCCGGTTTGCCTATGTCAAGCCGTTCGAGCAATTGATCGTGGCCGACGGCGCCAAGGTCTGGATTTTCGATGCCGACCTGAACCAGGCCAGCTCTCGCAAAATCGATCAGGCCCTGGGAGGCACACCGGCTGCGATCCTGGCCGGCGGCTCGATCGAGAAGGACTTCGAACTCGTCGCACAGGGGCAGCGCGACGGCATCGACTGGGTGACCGCCAGCCCGAAGCAGAAGGATGGACCGATCCAGCAACTTCGCGTGGGCTTTCGTGGCAAGGACCTGGCCGCGCTGGAAATCGTCGACAGTTTCAGCCAGCGGTCGCTGCTGCAGTTCAGTGATTTCAAGGCCAACGTGGCGCTGGCGCCGGAGTCGTTCGCCTTCAAGCCTCCGGCGGGCGCTGACGTCATCGAGCAGTGAACTCCTCGCTGTTCGATGGTGCCGACGACGGCGCGGCCGGACATGGCGATGCGGTGAGTCTTCTGCCCACCGCACCGCTCGCGGAGAGGCTGCGCCCTCGCAGCCTGGATGAGGTCATCGGTCAGAAGCACCTGCTTGCACCGGGCAAGCCGCTGCGGGTGGCGTTCGACGCCCATCGACTGCATTCAATGATCCTCTGGGGGCCGCCCGGAGTCGGCAAGACCACGCTGGCGCGCCTGGTGGCCGGCGCCGTGGATGCGCAGTTCATCGTGCTGTCGGCCGTTCTCGCTGGCGTGAAGGACATTCGTGAAGCCGTCGAGCGCGCGCGCGCCACGCGTGCCGCGGGGCGTGCCACCGTGGTGTTCGTCGACGAGGTGCATCGCTTCAACAAGGCGCAGCAAGATGCTTTCTTGCCGCATGTGGAGAGCGGCCTGTTCACGTTCATCGGCGCGACCACGGAAAACCCGTCGTTCGAGGTGAATTCCGCGCTGCTGTCGCGCGCCACCGTGCATGTCCTGAAGAGCCTGGACGACGGCGAGCTGTCGGAACTGCTCGATCGCGCCAGACAGTTGCTGCAGGCGGCGGAGTTGACCGACGGCGCGCGACTGCGGCTCGTCGCACATGCCGACGGCGACGCGCGACGCCTGCTCAATGCCTACGAGAACGCCGTTGCGGCGGCAGGCGGAGCGGTCCGGATCGACGAGTCCGTGCTCGAGAAGGCGCTCGGCGAGATGCTGCGCCGTTACGACAAGGGCGGTGACCAGTTCTACGACACGATTTCCGCGCTGCACAAGTCCGTGCGCGGCTCGGATCCCGATGCCGCGCTGTACTGGCTCGTGCGCATGCTCGATGGCGGCGTCGACCCTCGATATGTGGTGCGGCGCCTGCTGCGCATGGCGGCCGAGGACATCGGGCTGGCCGACCCGCGGGCGCTGCGCATGGCACTCGACGCGGCCGAAGTCTACGAACGCCTGGGATCGCCCGAAGGCGAACTCGCGCTGGCGCAGGCCGTGGTTTATCTCGCCGTCGCGCCGAAGTCGAATGCCGTCTACGTCGCGTGGAACAGCGCGCGAGCGTTTGTCAAGCAGGACGGGTCCCGCCCCGTGCCCGATCGGCTGCGCAACGCGCCGACGCGATTGATGAAGGACATCGGCTTCGGACGCGACTATCGCTACGCACACGACGAGGCGGGTGGGTTCGCGGCAGGCGAGCGCTATCTGCCCGAAGAAATGCCCGACACCCGCTTTTACGAGCCCGTGCCACGCGGATTGGAGATCCGCATCGGTGATCGACTCGCCGAACTGCGGGCTGCCAATGCCAATGCCAATGCCAATGCCGTTGCCGTTACCGGTCGGTCAGACCCGAACAAGGTTTGATGCCAGGGCGCCACCCGAAGCCGATTCGAAGAACCCTCTACAACTCGAACCCCAGGCGATGCGAGACGCGCCGCAGCGTGAAGTGCGAGCGGATCCGTGCCACGTGGGGAAAGGCGGCAAGTTGTTTGCGGTGCAAGCGCTCATAGTCGGCTGAATCGGCCACGGCCACACGAAGCAGGTAGTCGTATTCGCCGGCCATCAGGTGGCACTCCAGGATGTCGGGGCTTGCGGCGACTGCGCGCTCGAACGCGTCCAGGGCGGCTTCGCTCTGTTTGTGCAGCGTGATCTCGATGAACACGGTGTCGGGCTTGCCGAGCGCGGCGGCACTCAGCAACGCGCCATAACCTTCGATCACACCGCCGGCCTCCAGCCGCTGGACGCGTCGCAGGCACGCCGACTGCGACAGGCCGACGCGGTTTGCTAGTTCGGTGTTGCTGATGCGGCCATCGGCCTGGAGTTGGGTCAACAGCTGGCGGTCGATACGATCGAAGTCTGGCGTCTGTTTTGGCATATGAGCAAGAACCAGTCGACTGAAATCAAAACACTAATGTAATCTTGCGTCGATCGGGGGTATTTCGGGGTGCGATTTCGCAACTCCAGCGACCCGCTCGAGCCGAAGATGGCGGTCGTTCGACACCCCTTCAGGAGATCCGCATGCGCATTGGTGTACCCAAGGAAATCAAGACGCACGAATACCGTGCCGGGCTGACACCGGCATCGGTGCGCGAGCTGGTCCACCACGGGCACGATGTGCTCGTGCAGGCCGGCGTCGGCTTGGGAATCGGCTGCGACGATGGCCAGTACGCTGCCGCGGGCGCGCGAATCGTGCCCGATGCGGACCATGTCTTTGCCGAGGCCGAGATGGTCGTCAAGGTCAAGGAACCACAGCCCGATGAGTGCCGGCGCCTGCGAAAGGGGCAAGTTCTCTTCACGTACCTGCACCTGGCGCCGGATCCGGCGCAGACGCATGCGCTGCTCGAATCGGGGTGCACGGCGATCGCCTACGAGACCATCACCGATGCGCAGGGCAGGCTGCCGCTGCTGGCGCCGATGAGTGAAGTGGCGGGCCGCATGGCCGTGCAGGTCGGCGCGGTGTCGCTCGAAAAGTCGCAGGGTGGGCGAGGTGTGCTTCTCGGCGGCGTGCCGGGCGTGGCGCCCGGGCGCGTGGTTGTGCTCGGTGGTGGCGTCGTCGGCACGCATGCCGCCAAGATGGCGGTCGGACTGGGGGCCGACGTGACCGTGCTGGACCGGTCGTTGCCGCGCCTGCGCGAACTCGATGATCTGTTCGGCGGCCGTGTGCGCCTGCTGTATGCCTCGCTCGACGCAGTGGAGCAGACGGCCCTCGCCGCCGACCTCGTGATCGGCGCCGTGCTGGTGCCCGGCGCTGCGGCGCCGAAGCTTCTGACACGTGGGCAGGTCGCGCGCATGCAGCCCGGATCGGTGGTCGTCGACGTGGCGATCGACCAGGGCGGCTGCTTCGAGACCTCGCATGCCACCACGCACGCCAACCCGACCTACGTGGTCGACGGCGTCGTTCACTATTGCGTGGCCAACATGCCTGGAGCGGTGGCACGGACGTCGACCTGGGCACTGAACAATGCGACGCTGCCGTTCGCGCTTGCGCTCGCCGACAAGGGCTGGCAGCAGGCCTGCCGCGACGACGTGCACCTGCGGCGAGGACTCAACGTGCATGCCGGCCGCATCACTTGCGCGCCCGTCGGTCAGAGTCTGGCGCTGCCGTCGGTGGCGCCCGAAGACGTGCTCACCTGATCCGACCCACGGCACGGAAAGGGGCTCCCGCAAAGGGTGGAAGCCCCCACGGTGGCGCGGCAGCCCCCCACCTACAATTTGTGCAGAACCAGGTTTGCCGAGTCCGTCCATCGGGCTTTGCGGCCGTTTTTCGGCGGCATGCGTCGGGCCGGCAACTTGCTAGTGCAACACCATGCCGGCCGTCGGCCACTCAGACATTGCCCAGGAGTCGATCTCGATGGACATATTCCTACAGCAGATCATCAACGGCCTCGTGCTGGGAAGCATGTATGCGCTCGTGGCGTTGGGCTACACCATGGTGTACGGCATCATCAACCTCATCAACTTCGCCCATGGTGAGGTCTTGATGGTGGGCGCGCTGACGAGTTGGACCGTGGTCAATGCGCTGGAAGGCAGCGGCGCACCGGGCTGGCTCATGATGCTCATTTCGGTATTGGTGGCGATCGTCGTGTGTGCGGCGCTGAACTACACGATCGAGAAGGTGGCCTACCGTTCACTGCGCAACGCGCCGCGTCTCGCCCCGCTGATCACGGCCATGGGGATGAGCCTGCTGCTGCAGACGCTGGCGATGATCATCTGGAAGCCGAACCCGAAGTCCTACCCCTTGTTGCTGCCCACTGAGCCCATCGCCATTGGTGGCGCGGTGATCACCGTGACGCAGATCCTGATCCTGGGCATCACGGTGGTCATGTTGTCGACGCTGATGTGGCTCGTCAACCGCACCAAGCTCGGCCGCGCGATGCGTGCCACGGCCGAGAACCCGCGTGTGGCGGCGCTGATGGGCGTCAAGCCCGACATGGTGATCTCGGCCACGTTTGTCATCGGTGCCGCGCTCGCGGCCGTGGCCGGCGTGATGTGGGCCGCGAACTACGGCACCGTCCAGCACTCGATGGGCTTCATGCCCGGACTGAAGGCCTTCACGGCGGCCGTGCTCGGCGGCATCGGAAACCTCGCCGGTGCGGTCGTCGGAGGCATCCTGCTCGGCCTCGTCGAAGCCCTGGGGGCTGGCTACCTGGGCGACCTGACGGGCGGCGTGCTCGGCAGCAACTACGCCGACATCTTCGCCTTCGTGGCGCTGATCCTGGTGCTCACGCTGCGGCCCTCGGGTCTGCTCGGCGAGCGTGTCGCGGACCGGGCGTGAAGGAGGCATGGACATGAAAGGCAAATTCCTCGTATTCGTCATCGCTGCCATCGCGCTGTTGGCGCTGCCCCTGTTCGCACAGCAGTTCGGGCAGGGCTGGGTGCGCATCCTGGCGCTCGCGTTGCTGTACGTGCTGCTCGCGTTGGGGTTGAACATCGTGGTCGGGTATGCCGGCCTGCTCGACCTCGGTTATGTCGCGTTCTACGCGGTGGGGGCGTATATGTACGCGCTGCTCGCGTCGCCGCACCTGACCGAGAACTTCGCCTGGATCAAGGCGATATTTCCAGCGGGCCTGCACACGCCGATCTGGATCGTCGTGCCGCTGGCGGCTGGGCTCGCCGGTGCTTTCGGGGTGCTGCTCGGCACCCCGGTGCTCAAGCTGCGCGGCGACTATCTGGCCATCGTGACGCTGGGTTTCGGCGAAATCATCCGCGTCTTTCTGAACAACCTCGAGCAGCCGCTGAACATCACCAACGGCCCGCGCGGGCTGGACCGCATCGATCCGATGAACCTCTTCGGCTTCAGCTTCGGTGACAGCCACTATCTGGGCGGCTTCGAGATCCCGTCGGTGACGATGTACTACTACCTGTTCCTGGGCCTCGTGGTGGGCAGCGTCGTGATCTGTCACCGGCTCGAGAACTCGCGCATCGGCCGCGCCTGGATGGCGATCCGCGAAGACGAGATCGCCGCCAAGGCGATGGGCATCAACACACGCAACATGAAGCTGCTGGCGTTTGGCATGGGCGCGACCTTCGGCGGCGTGTCGGGTTCGATGTTCGCGGCCTTCCAGGGCTTCGTATCGCCCGAGTCGTTCAGCCTGATGGAGAGCGTGATGATCGTGGCGATGGTCGTGCTCGGCGGCATCGGGCACCTGCCGGGCGTGATCCTCGGGGCCGTCCTGCTGGCGGCGCTGCCCGAGGTGCTGCGTTATGTCGCGGGCCCGCTGCAGCATGCCACGGGGGGCCGGCTCGATGCGTCCATCCTGCGCCAGTTGCTGATCGCCAGCGCGATGATCTCGATCATGCTGATTCGCCCACGCGGTCTGTGGCCTTCGTCGGAGCATGGCAAGGGCGCGCCCACGGCCGTGCCGGCAGGCAAATAGGGGGCCGGTATGGGAAACATTGTCATCAAGGTGGCCGGCGTCTCGAAGCGCTTCGGAGGGCTGCAGGCACTCAGCGACGTCGGCATCACGATCGAACAAGGGCAGGTCTACGGGCTCATCGGCCCCAACGGCGCCGGCAAGACCACGTTCTTCAACGTCATCACCGGGCTGTACACACCGGACTCCGGCACGTTCGAGCTCGGCGGCGCACCATACAAACCCGAGGCGGTGCACCAGGTCGCCAAGGCCGGCATCGCGCGGACGTTCCAGAACATCCGCCTGTTTGCCGAGATGACGGCACTCGAAAACGTGATGGTCGGCCGCCATGTGCGCACCGCCTCCGGGTTGATCGGCGCCGTGTTCCGCACGCCGGGGTTCCAGCAGGAGGAACGCGAGATCGCCGGGCGTGCGCGCGAACTGCTCGCCTATGTGGGGATCGAGAAATACGCCGATTTCAAGGCGCGCACGCTGAGCTACGGCGACCAGCGTCGACTGGAAATCGCCCGCGCGCTGGCGACGGACCCCAAGCTCATTGCGCTCGACGAACCGGCGGCGGGCATGAACGCCACGGAGAAGGGAGTGCTGCGCGAGCTGATCGACCGCATCCGCAACGACCAGCGCACCATCCTGCTCATCGAGCACGACGTGAAGCTCGTCATGGGGCTGTGCGACCGCGTGACCGTGCTCGACTACGGCAAGCAGATCGCCGAAGGCACGCCGGCCGAGGTGCAGAAGAACGAAAAGGTGATCGAGGCCTACCTCGGCGCCGGCCACAAGGCGCATTGAGGACGGACGCGATGACACAAACTCTCCTCAAGGTCAGCAACCTCAAGGTCGCTTACGGGGGCATCCAGGCAGTCAAGGGCGCCAGCTTCGAGGTCCGCGAGGGCGAACTCGTGAGCCTCATCGGCGCCAACGGGGCCGGCAAGACGACCACGCTCAAGGCCATCACCGGCACGCAGCCAGTGGCCGCCGGCGATATCGACTTCATGGGCAAACCCATCAAGGGGCAGGGCGCCTGGGATCTGGTGCGCCAAGGCCTGGTGATGGTGCCCGAAGGGCGCGGCGTCTTCGCGCGCATGACGATCACCGAGAACCTGCAGATGGGCGCCTTCGTGCGCAACGACGGTGAGATCGACGCCGACATCGACAAGGTCTTCGCCATCTTCCCGCGCCTCAAGGAGCGCCGCGCGCAGCTCGCCGGCACGATGAGCGGCGGCGAGCAGCAGATGCTCGCGATGGGGCGTGCGTTGATGGCCCGGCCCAAGGTGCTGCTGCTCGACGAGCCGTCGATGGGCCTGTCGCCGATCATGGTGGACAAGATCTTCGAGGTGGTTGCCGACATCCACTCCCGGGGGACGACGATCCTGCTCGTCGAGCAGAACGCGAGTCGCGCGCTGTCGCTGGCCGACCGGGGTTATGTCATGGACTCCGGCGAGGTCACGATGAGCGGTGACGCCAAGGCGCTGCTCGACGATCCGAAGGTGCGCGCCGCGTATCTCGGCGAGTAGCCGATCGGGCTGTCGCCGCCAGTTTGAATCGGGCGCGCGGCTCGACGAAGCGCGGGGTTACCCCGCCGGCGGCAACACCTTCACGCGAACCTCGTCCACCTCGTGACCGGCCGCCTTCACGGCGTCGACCAGGCTCGGCAGGCACTGCCGCAACTTGGCGGCGGCTCCGCCAGTGGATGCGAGCAGCGTCCAGACGCGTTCATCGATCGGACCGGCGCGTACCTGCGTCAACAGCGGCTTCGGCAGGCACGGTCGAATGGCCTCGTAGCAGGCTTGCGCACGACGGTGACCGGCGAGCAAATGCGAAAGGGTAACGTTGTCGTCCATCGCCGCGGCCACGTTGCGGCCGGGCGGTGTGCGGGTGGCGGGTTTTTTCACGCGAGATCGCGGTCGCGGCGTGCCGGCTCAATCGGCGCGGGCGCCGGTGGCCTTGACCAACCTCTCGTACTTGACCGACTCTGCCTTGACGAAGGCGGCAAACTGATCTGGCGACATCGGTGCCGGTTCGGCCATCAGCGTGGCGAGGCGTGTTTTCATCTCCGGCGATTGCAGGGCGTCGACGAAGGCCTTGTTCAACCGCTGCGTCGTCTCGGGTGGCAGATGCGCGGGGCCGAACAGGCCGAACCAGGTGCCGATGTCGAAGTTGCCGAGGCCCAGCGCCGCGCCGGACTCGGCCACCGTGGGCACATCGGGCATCACGCCCGATCGCCGCGCCGAGGTGACCGCCAGCGCGCGGAGCTTGCCGCCGCGGATATTGGCGGACGCCGTGGCCAGGTTGTCGAAGTTGAAGTCGACCTGCCCGCCCACCAGGGCCAGCTGTGCCGGCGCACCACCGGCAAACGGAATGTGAACGACAAACAGGCCCGCCTGCGACTTGAACATCTCGCCGGCCAGGTGCCCGGCGCTGCCGTTGCCGCCCGAGCCGTAATTCAGCCGACCGGGATTGCGCCGCGCGTAGGTCACCAGGTCGGCCAGTGTCGAAATCTTCAGCCGTGCCGCACTGTCTGCATTCATCACGAGCACGTTCGGCACTTGGGCGACCAGCGTGATCGGCGTGAAGTCGCGCAAGGCGTCGTAAGGCATGCGTGCATACAGCCAGGGATTGATGGCATGGGTCGCGACGGCGCCCATGACGATCGTATGGCCGTCGGGTGCCGACTTCGCCACGAGGTCGGCGCCGAGATTGCCGCCGGCACCGGGCCGGTTGTCCACCACCACCGTGCCGAGTGTGTCCTTCACACGCTCGGCCAGCGCCCGCGCGATCACATCGAGCGGGCCACCGGGCGGGTAGGGCACCACGAGGCGCAGCGTGCGGGTCTGTGAGTTGGCAAAAGGTGCCGCTCCCAGGGCGGCACCGACCACGCCCGCGGTGGCCAATATGCGCAGAGCGCGGCGGCGATTCTTCATCGTGACTCCTTTGATTGCAGGCAGGCCTAGACTAGCGCAAGATCGCGCACCCTCAGGAGCCCCGCATGACCTTGTGTCCCATTGCCATCGTTGCCAGCTGCGCCAAGTGCCCGGCCTTCAAGGTCTGTCCGCTGAAAGGTGTGATCGGTGACCAGGCCAAACCGCAGGCCGAGGCTTCCAAGCCTGCGGCGAAGAAGGCCAAGGGCGGCGGCAAGGCGCGGTAGGCGCGTGGTTCTCGCGCCGGAGGCCGCCTAGAACAGGCCCAGGATACGGCCATCGTCGTCGACATCGATGGCGGTGGCGGCCGGTTGTGCCGGCAGGCCCGGCATCGTGAGGATGTCGCCGCAGACGAGCACGACGAACTCCGCACCGGCAGCCAACCGCACCTCGCGGATGCCCACCACGTGGTCGTCGGCGGCGCCGCGCAGGGCCGGGTCGGTGGAAAACGAATACGGCGTCTTCGCGATGCACACCGGCAGGTGACCGTAGCCTTGCGCCTGCAGCCGGTCGAGCTCGGCCCGCACTTTGGCCGGTGCGCCGATGCCGCGTGCGCGATAGATCCGCCGCGCGACGGTTTCGGCTTTGGACCACAGCGTCGCGTCGTCGGGGTAGAGAAACCGTGGCACACCGTCCGAGCGCGCCGCCTGTTCGACGACGGCCCGCGCCAGTTCTTCTGCGCCGCGTCCGCCGTCGGCCCAGTGATGGGCAACGACCAGAGGCACGCCGAGTGCCGCCATGCGTTCACGCAGCAAAGTGATCTCACCCTCGGTGTCGTGCGTGAAGTGGTTCAGCGCCACGACGCACGGCAGGCCGAATTCGCGCACGAGATTGTCGACGTGGCGCTCGAGGTTGGCGATGCCGGCCGCCAGGTGCGACGGGTCGTCGGCGGTCAGTTGCTTGAGGTCGGCACCGCCCTGGTACTTGAGCGCACGGATCGTGGCCACGACGACGGCCGCCGACGGCCAGAGCCCCGTCTTGCGGCACTTGATGTCGAGGAACTTCTCCGCGCCGAGATCGGCACCGAAGCCGGCCTCGGTGACGACCCAGTCGGCCAGCTTCAGCCCGGCGCGCGTGGCGATCACCGAGTTGCAGCCGTGCGCGATATTGGCGAACGGCCCGCCGTGGATCAGTGCCGGCGTGCGCTCCAGCGTCTGCACGAGGTTGGGTTGCAGGGCGTCGCGCAAGAGCGCCGTCATCGCACCCTGCGCCTGCAACTGGCTCGCCGTGATCGGCTGCAGGTCACGGGTGCGACCCACGACGATGCGGCCGACGCGCGCCTTCAGATCCGGAAGGCTGGTGGCCAGGCACAGGATCGCCATGATCTCGGATGCCACGACGATGTCGAAACCATCCTGGCGTGGGAAGCCGTTGGCGGGCCCGCCCAGGGCGACCGTGATGTCGCGCAAGGCGCGATCGTTCATGTCGACGACGCGCTTCCAGGTGATCCGCCGCACGTCGAAACCGAGCGCGTTGCCGTGATGGATGTGGTTGTCGATCAATGCGGCGAGCAGGTTGTGCGCCAGCGCCACGGCCTGGAAATCGCCCGTGAAATGCAGGTTGATGTCCTCCATCGGCACCACCTGAGCATGGCCGCCGCCGGCCGCGCCGCCCTTGCTGCCGAACACGGGGCCGAGCGACGGCTCGCGCAGGCAGACCACGGCACGCTCGCCGATGCGGTTGAGCGCGTCGGCGAGGCCGACGGTGGTGGTCGTCTTGCCTTCTCCGGCAGGTGTTGGGCTGATGCCGGTGACGAGCACGAGACGGCCGTCGGGGCGGGCGTCGAGGGTGCGCAGGCAGGGCAGCGTGATCTTGGCCTTGTAGCGGCCGTAGGCCACGAGCGCATCCTCCGGCAGACCGAGGCGCTCTTGCGCGAGTTCGGCGATGGGCTGCAGCGTGGCACGCTGCGCAATTTCGATATCGGACGGCATGGAAGGGCAGGCTCCTGAAGTCTCGGGGTCCGGGCCGGCGCGTCGGCTGGCACGTCAATGAGATGTGCCGTCGGCGCGACCGTGGGTCACGCGTGGGTGTGCTTGTCGGCCTCCGACGTGAAGCTGTCCGCAAAGAACTCGTCGGACGGCAGGCCGCAGCGGGCAATGAAATCGATTTGCGCCGCGTCGACCATCACCGGCGCGCCGCAGGCATACACCTGATGTCCCGACAGATCGGGCAGATCGGTCATGACGGCTTGGTGGACGAATCCGGTGCGGCCGGTCCATCGGTCGTCCGTCCTGGGCTCGCTCAGCACGGGAACGTAGCGCAGGTTGGCCATCTGGGCGGCTGCCTGCTCGGCCCATGTGTGCTGATAGAGGTCGTCCCGGGTTCGGCACCCCCAGTACAGCACGGCCGGCCGGCTGATGCCGGTGGCCTGCATGTGCTCGACGATCGACTTGATCGGTGCAAATCCCGTGCCGCTTGCCAGCAGCACGATCGGCTTGTCGGCGTCCTCGCGCAGGAAGAAGCTGCCGAACGGGCCTTCCATGCGCAGGATGTCCTTCTCCTTCATCGCGCCGAAGACGTGATCCGTGA